>JBCDFC010000071.1:0-20288 GCA_039178805.1 Pseudomonadota bacterium
ATGGCGTCTCATCAAGAACACATCTCCGGGGAGATCCATCATGTCCGACACCTTCGTGAGCCACCTGGAATGCTCGATTTCAGGCAAGCGCTACGAGGCGGGGCGGCCGCATGGATTGTCCGAGGCGGGGCGCCCGCTGCTCGTACGATACGATCTTGAGACGATGAAAGAGAGGCTGGATCGCGACGCCCTGGCAGCGAGCACCGCGCCCGGATTTTGGCGCTACGCCTCGATGCTGCCGGTTGAGAAGCCCGAGAACCGGGTCTCGCTCGGCGAGGTGATGACGCCGATCATACCGCTTGCTGCGAGCGCCGCGGGGCTTGGCGGGAAACCGGGGCATGTGTTGATCAAGGACGAGGGGCGGCTCCCTACCGGCTCGTTCAAGGCGCGGGGCCTCTGCCTCGCGGTCTCGATGGCGAAGAGTTTTGGGATCACGCATATGGCGATCCCGACGAACGGGAACGCGGGTGCTGCGCTCGCCGCTTATGGCCGGCAGGCGGGGATGCAGATCACCGTGCTCTGCCCGGACGACACGCCCGACATCAATGTGCGAGAGATCCGCGCGCAAGGCGCCGATACCTACCTCGTGAACGGGCTCATCAACGACTGCGGCAAGCTTGTGGGACAAGGAAAGGAGAGCATCGGCTGGTTCGATGTCTCCACCCTGAAAGAGCCCTATCGGATCGAGGGCAAGAAGACGATGGGCCTGGAGCTTGCCGAGCAGATGGGCTGGAAGCTGCCGGATGTGATTTTCTACCCCACGGGCGGGGGCACCGGGCTCATCGGCATGTGGAAGGCCTTCGCGGAGTTGAAGGCGCTCGGTTGGCTCGAAGGACCCCTGCCCCGCATGGTCGCCGTGCAGGCCGAGGGGTGTGCGCCCATCGTGAAGGCCTGGGCCGAGGGCGAGGAGCATGCGCCCCTCTGGGAGGATGCGCGGACCGTGGCGGCTGGGATCCGGGTGCCGGTCGCGGTCGGTGATTTCCTCATCATCCGTGCGGTGCGCGAATCGGGCGGGTTCGGGATGGCCCTGCCGGATGACGAGATCATGGAAGTGCGCGACCGGATCGCGGCGGAGGATGGGCTGCTCCTTTGCCCCGAAGGCGCGGCGACAGCCGCTGCCTATGCGCGCGCGCGGGCCGAAGGCAAGGTCGGCCCGGACGAGACGGCGCTCCTCTGGAACTGCGCGACGGGGCTCAAATATCCGCTACCCGCCGTCACGAAGCGCCTCGACAAGGGGGTGACGGTCGAACCTGCGCTCTTCGCGTAGCGGCCATTGGTTGACGACACTGAGAGTAAGAGAAGCCGGCGCGAACGCACCGGCCCCTCTTGGTCACCGGTGATCGACGGGCGTCGCTAGACCCAGGCACCGAACAGCAACCCAGCTGCGAGCGAGCCCGTCAAAGCAAAGCCCAGATAGAGCGCGAAGACCGGCAGGCGGGCGAGCGCGAAGACCGCGATGGCCGCCGGCAAGGAGCTCACGCCGCCCGCCACGAGGAACGCCATCGCCGCCCCCGGCGCCATCCCCTGCGCCATCAGCCCATCGACCACCGGCAGCGCCGCATAGCCGTTGAGATAGGCCGGCACGCCCACCAGTGTCGCGATGAAGACCGGCACCACGCCATTGCCGCCAACGACCGAGGCGATCATCTCCGCGGGTACGTATTCGAGCATCAGGCTCTCGAGCAGGAAGGCGAGCGCGAGCCATTTGAAGAGGAACATGCCCGAGCGGTAGGCCTCGCGACCGAACTTTTCTCGCCGCTCCGCGTGGTCCCAGAAGCGCCAGACCGGTGGTTTTGGATTGCGAACTTTCGAGCCGCCGCAGCCGCCATTGCCCACGCCTTCACGCAAGGGATTGGTCAGGAAGCCTGAGCGCACCAGCGCCAGCGTGCCGAACCCGCCGAAGAACCCAAGGCTAACCGCCGCAATGGTTTTCGCGACCGCAAACTCGGTCCCGAGCGTGCCCACCGTCATCACGAACTGCGCAGGATCGATCACCGGCGAAGCGAGCCAGAACGCCATGACCGGCGCCAGCGGCACCCCCATGGCCAGAAGCGCCGCGATGAGCGGAATAACTCCGCAGGAGCAGAAGGGCGAGAGCCCGCCGAAGAGCGCGGCGAGCGTGATCATCGCAGCCTCCCGCCCCTCGAAGATCTTGGCGATCTGTCCGTCCGCCCCGGTCGCCGTCGCATAGGCCGCCACCAGGATCGAGACGAGCAGGTATGGCCCCGTCGTCACCATGTTGTTGAGCGTGAAGGCCACGCCCTCCTGCGCCTGGCCCAGATCATAGAGCCCGAGCACGAGGAGGATGAGCGCAAAGGCCAGCCACACCCGGTCGATCTTCACCTCCCCGCCCCACCGGCGAAGTGTTGCGATAGCTGCGGTCATTCTGATCTCCCTTGCCGGCCCGTTCAGGCCGCGTCATCGCCAAGGCGCACGCCCTGGCAGCACTCCCGCACGACATAGCCGAGCACATCATTCGCCCGCTCGAACGCCGCCCGATTCAGGACGCTGCGCCCACGCTTCTCCTGGCTCACCAGCCCCACATCCACCAACGCCCGCAGGTGATGCGCGAGGGTCGAGGGGGCGATGCCGAGATGGGCCTGGATCTCCCCTATCGAGAGCCCGTCGGGCCCTGCGCGCACGAGGAGGCGAAAGACCTGAAGCCGAGCCTCGTGGCCGAGTGCGGCGAGGGCGGGTGCTGCGTCACTGTCATTCATGCCGCTCAACATAACTATATTACTAGTGATGTAAAGAGATGCACACCACGATCGCAGATCCGCCCGGTGGCGCAACCGTCCATGGGTCGGGACCCAGCCCAGATGCCGGTTGTGGCAGCACGCCGCATAGGTCACGACTGTCCCAACCCGGGCGGGGCGCTTCGGGACAAAGAGCGGAGGAGCCCGATGCGACCCGAGATCCCAACAAATCTCAGCCGCGATGCCATGGCCTTTATTCTCGCCGGCGGCCGCGGCTCGCGCTTGAAGGAGCTGACGGATCGGCGCGCCAAACCGGCCGTGCATTTCGGCGGCAAAGTGCGGATCATCGATTTCGCGCTGTCCAACGCCGTCAATTCGGGCATCCGGCGCATCGGCATCGCGACGCAGTACAAGGCCCACAGCCTGATCCGCCATCTTCAGCGCGGCTGGTCGTTCTTTCGCGCTGAACGCCGGGAACAGCTCGACATCCTGCCCGCCTCCCAGCGCGTGGACGAGCGGAATTGGTATCTCGGCACAGCGGATGCCGTGACGCAGAACATCGACATCATCGAAGGTTACGAGCCGAGGCTGATCGTCATCCTCGCGGGCGATCATGTCTACAAGCAGGACTACGAGCCGATGCTGCGACAGCATGTGGAGGCGGGCGCAGGCGTCACGGTTGGATGCATCGAGGTCAAGAAGGAGGAGGCGACGGGCTTCGGCGTCATGGCCATCAATGACAGCGGAAAGATCACCGATTTCGTGGAGAAGCCGGCCGATCCCCCGACGATCCCGGGCCAGCCCGACACGGCCCTCGCCTCGATGGGAATCTATGTCTTCGAAACGCGCTACCTGATCGAACTCTTGAAGAAGGACGCGGCCGATCCGACCTCGGAGCACGATTTCGGCAAGAACATCATCCCCGGCGAGGTCGCCAAGGGCGTAGCACAGGCCCATCGGTTCTCCGAAAGCGCGGTCTCGGGCGACGGTGGTCGGCCCTATTGGCGCGATGTCGGTACGGTGGACGCCTTCTGGAAGGCCAATCTCGATCTGACCGATTTCCACCCGGACCTCGATATCTACGACACCGAATGGCCGATTTGGACCTATGCCGAGCAGGTGCCGCCCGCCAAGTTCATTCATGACCAGGAGGGCCGTCGCGGCAGCGCGGTAAGCTCTCTCATCTCCGGCGGCTGCATCGTCTCGGGCTCCAGCGTGTACGAGAGCCTCCTTTTCACGCGCGTGAAGGCAAACAGTTTCTCAGAGCTTGACCGCGTCGTGGCCCTGCCCGATTGCGATATCGGTCGACACGCGCGGCTCAAGAACGTGGTTCTGGACCGTGGCGTGGAGATCCCAGCGGGCCTTGTGGTGGGTGAGGACCCGGAAGAGGACGCCCGCCGCTTCCATCGCACCGAGAGCGGCGTCGTCCTCATCACCTCATCGATGCTCGAGGCGATTGAAGGCTGAGGATGGCCCTTCGCGTTCTCCACGCAGCCTCCGAATGCGCGCCGCTGGTGAAGACCGGGGGCTTGGCCGATGTTGTGGGCGCCCTGCCGGGCGTCTTGGCGGCGGAGGGCGTCGAGGCGCGGGTGCTGCTGCCCGGCTATCCGGCGGTGATGGAGGCGCTGGGTGCGACCGAGGAACTGCCGATCCCGACGGGGCTCGACCGTGAGCTCACGGGTGGGCCGGCAAGGCTTCTATCGGCCGAGGCCGCGGGCATCTCGCTCCTCATCCTCGATGCGCCGGCGCGGTTTACGCGGGAGGGCGGGATCTATGAGACGGCGGGGCGCGACTGGCCGGACAACGCCTATCGCTTCGGCGCCTTCTCGCGGCTTGCGGCCCTGATCGCAGCCGAAGGCGTGGGGGGGTGGCAGCCGGATCTATTGCACGCTCATGACTGGCAGACGGGCCTCGCACCCTATTACCTGATGCTGGCGGGCCGCCCGCGACCCGCGGTGATGACCATCCACAACATCAGCTATCAGGGCCTGTTTCCGCCCGCCGTGATCCGCCCCCTTGGCCTGCCGCAGGCCGGGTTCACGCCGGATGGCTACGAGTATTGGGGCGAAGTCGGGTTCCTGAAAGCCGGGCTGATGGCGGCCGATGCGATCACGACCGTCAGCCCGGGTTATGCGCGTGAGATCCTGACGCCCGCCTTCGGCATGGGGCTCGAAGGCGTGCTGCAGGCGCGCGCGGGCGATCTCTCGGGCATCCTGAACGGCGCCGACACCGCCGTCTGGGATCCGGCTACCGATCCGCTCATCGCCGCTCCCTACACGGCGGTCGAGGGCAAGGGTGCGAACCGCAAGGCACTGGTCGCTCGCTTCGGCCTCGAAGATGGGCCCGGGCCGCTGCTGGGGGTCGTCAGCCGGCTTACGCGCCAAAAGGGGATCGATCTTCTGCTTGCGGCCCTGCCGAGCTTCCTCGATATGGGCGGGCGTTTCGTGCTTCTCGGCTCGGGCGAAGCGTCGCTTGAGGCCGCGGTGACGGCTGCTGCGGCCGGTAGTCCGCGCCGCGCCGGGGTGTTCATCGGTTATGACGAGGCGCTCAGCCATCTCGTCTACGCCGGAAGCGACGCCATCGCCGTGCCCTCGCGGTTCGAGCCCTGCGGACTGACCCAGCTCTACGCGCTCCGCTATGGCGCAGCACCAGTGGTGGCGCGGACCGGAGGCCTTGGCGACACGGTGATCGACGCGAACCCTGCCGCTCTCGGCGCCGGCGTCGCCACCGGGTTCGTGCACCGCGCAGGCGACCCGGACGATCTCGCCCATGCGCTCGCCCGCCTCACCGCCGCCCATGCGGACGCCGCCAGCTGGTCACGGATCACCGCGAACGCGATGCGCCACCCCGTCGATTGGGATGAGAGCGCGGCTGCCTACGCCGCCCTCTACCGCCGCCTTGTCCGCTGAGCCCGACGGGGATCGGGCGATGCGCGATCCTACTGCCGCCGACGCCGCCCGGATCGGATCGCATCTTCTTTCCGAACCTGTGGAGGCCGCGCGGTTTCAATCGGGCGCCCAGCACTTCGTGTTCGAGGTCCGTCGCGCGGGCGAAGCGCCCATCGTGCTCCGTCTCTCGCGCGCCAGGGACCGCCATCTCGCCAAGGCGGCGCTTGCCTGGTCGGCCCGCCTTCGGCCAATGGGACTTCCGCTTCCGCGCGTCCTTGCGGCCGACACGGATGCCGAGCCGCATCCATGGATGGCGCTGGAGCGATTGCCTGGATGCGATCTTGGGGACATCTTCGAGGCGCTCCCCGCCGCGCGCCGGCGCGAACTCGCGTTTGAGCTCGCCGCCCTCAACCGCTGCCTGGACGCTTTGCCCGACGGCTCAGGCTACGGCTTCACGTTGTCAGAGAACGGTCCCTTTCCGCATCTCCGCTGGATCGACGTCTTGGAAGCAGAACTCGCGCGATCCCAGCGCCGGATCGAGGCGGCGGGTGCCGTCTCGCTCCATTGGGTCGAGGCAGTTCGATCGGATGTATCGAGGCTGGTCGGGGCGTTGAGCCACGTGCCGCCCCGCCCCTTTCTGCACGACATCACGACCAAGAACGTGATTATCGACGGCAGGCGGCTGTCGGGCATCGTCGATGTCGACAGCCTCTGCTATGGTGACGTGCTCTATCTGCCGGGCCTCATCACAGCCATCCTGCGGGCCTACGACTATGACCTCAACTACGCTGAGGACTGGCTCGATGCCCTAGGCGCGGATGCGGCGGGGCGGCGCCGGACCGCGCTCTATGCCCGCATCCACGCGGTCGGACTGTTGAGCGAGATCGGCCACAGCTTCAATCGCGACACCGAAGTGTCGGTAGGAGGCCCCATGCAAAATCGCCTGGAAGCCTTCCTGGATACAGCCCCCAACTGACACCGACTGACACCCGTCAGTCCCGCGCGATCAGCGCCTTCATCCGTCCAAAGCGCGTAGCATAGCGGCGGCCAGACACAGTGGGTGGCGGGGCGAGGCGCTGTCTCGCCGTGTCCTCGGCCAAGGGCCCGCCGCGATGGCGCACGCGCGCGCCTGTTGCCAACATGAAAGTCTCTGCGAAGATCCCGAGCATTTCGGCCTCCTTGCAAGTGCCTCTGTTGGCGACAAATATGCAGTGCAAGCGTCCCGGCCGCGAGCTAGGAAAGCTGTGATCTTGAAAGACTGGCTAACAGATGGACTGGTCCGCCCTGCCCCCGCTCACCATGCTCCGCGCCTTTGAGGCGGCGGCGCGCACCGGCGGCTTTTCCGCGGCTGGGCGGGAGCTGAACGTCACGCATGCCGCGATCGCGCAACAAGTGCGCGGGCTCGAAGCGCGCCTCGACGTCACGCTGATGCGCCGCGACGGGCGCCGCCTGATCCTCACGGATGAGGGTCGGCGGTTGGCCGAAGGCCTCGGCCGCGGCCTCGACATCATGCGCCTTGCCATCGAGGAGACGGGCCGGGCTGCCGCCGAGCGCCCTGTGCGTCTCACCCTCACCCCCAAATTTTCGGCCTATTGGCTGATGCCCCGTCTTGGCAGTTTCCGTGCGGCCCACCCCGATATCGAGCTCTTGGTGAGCCCGACACCCGAAATCGTGGACATGTCCGACGGCCGCTTCGATCTCGCTATCCGCTTTGGCGATGGCACCTGGCCAGAGGTCGAGAGCGAGTTGTTGGTCGCTTCGGCCCACGCCGTGGTGGCAACGCGTGAGTTGCTCGAGCGGTATCCCGTCGAGACGCCGAACGACCTCCTGCGCATGCCATGGGTGCAGGAGAACGAGACGCAGGAGTGGTATACTTGGCTGCGGGCCCATGACGTGGCACCGGGCTCGAAACACGACATCCTGCACCTGCCCGGCTACATGGCGCTCGAAGCGATCCGCTCAGGCGAAGGGGTCGGGCTGACCGCGCGGATCTTCGTGCAGGAGGACATCGCATCGGGGCGGCTCGTCTCTCTCTTCGACGATCCGGATGCGCCGGGCACGGGCTACTGGCTGATCAGGGCGGCATCGGCGAGCGAGCATCCTAGGCCGACCGTGCGTGCCGTCGTCGATTGGCTTCGCTCAGAAGCGTCGGAATGCGCGAACGACCCGGCTTGACGACACGCTGCAGGATCACCGAGACAATCAAGGTTGCCGCGTCAGACGGATGGAGACCGCCCCCGTGCCCCGCACCCGTCGCGCTGCCAAGCCTGCCAGTCCTGTGACGCCGACCGAGGCCGATCTCGGCCCAGGCTCGCCCGCGCGCCTTGGCGTCCATCTGGTCGGGGACGGCGCGAACGTCGCCGTCTTCTCCGAGAATGCCGCCCGCATCGATCTCTGCCTATTCGATCCGGACGGGACCGAGACCGCGCAACTGCCTCTGCCCGAGCAAACGGGACCGGTCTGGCATGGCCATATCCCGGGCCTCGCCGAGGGGCAGCTTTACGGCTTGCGCGCCCATGGCGCCTATGCCCCGGAACGCGGGCATCGCTTCAACCACCACAAGCTGCTGGTCGACCCTTATGCGAGGCGCCTTGCCGGGCGGGTGGTGGAGGCCGACGCGCTCTATGCCCATGATCAGCGCGACCCGGAAGGCGATCTTTCTTTCGACGCCCGCGACAGCGCGCCCTTCGTGCCGAAAGGCGTGATCACGACAGCGGGCGAGTATGCGCACCGCCCACCCCGCCCTCGTCGGCCCTGGGGCGAGACGGTTATCTACGAGGCGCATCTGAAAGGCCTCACGCGCCTCATGCCCGGTATCCCCCCAGGCGTCGCCGGCACTTGGGAGGCGCTGGGCCAGGATGCGGTGATCGCGCATCTCACCCGCCTCGGCATCACCGCGATCGAGCTTCTGCCGGTGCAGGCTTTCGTCGACGATGCGTTCCTGTTGAACCGGGGGCTCAGGAACTACTGGGGCTACAACACGCTCGCCTTCTTCGCGCCGGCGCCGCGGTATCTTGGCCCCTCGGGTGAGGCCGGGGTGCTCGCCGCCATCGACCGGCTGCACGAGGCGGGGATCGAGGTGATCCTCGACGTCGTCTACAACCACACGGCCGAGGGCGGGGCCATGGGCCCGACGCTCTCGTTCCGCGGGCTCGACAATGCGAGCTACTACCGGCTGATGCCCGACGATCCGCGCGCTTATGTCAACGACACGGGCTGCGGCAACACGGTGAACGCAGCACACCCCTTCGTGCTTCGCATGGTGCTCGACTCGCTCCGTCATTGGGTGGAGCATTACCGCATCGACGGCTTCCGCTTCGACCTCGCCACTTCCCTTGCGCGAGAGCCCGCGGGGTTCGACCCGGAGGGCGGGTTTCTCGACGCGCTCCGCCAGGACCCGGTGCTCGCGGACGTGAAGCTGATAATGGAGCCCTGGGATATCGGGCCGGGCGGCTATCAACTGGGCCAGGTCCCGCCCGGCATGGCGGAGTGGTCGGACCGATACCGGGACGATGTGCGCCGGTTTTGGCGGGGCGATGAGGGTGCGACTTCGGCCGTTGCGGCCCGCCTCCTCGGCTCGGCCGATATCTTCGAGCGGGCCGGCCGGCCAGCCTGGTCCAGCGTCAATCTCATCACCGCGCATGACGGCTTCACCCTCGCGGACCTGACCGCCTTCAACGGCAAGCACAACCAAGCGAACGGTGAGAAGAACCGCGACGGGCACGGAGCAAACTACTCGGACAACATGGGCGCGGAGGGCGAGACCGAGGACGCCAAGATCAACGCCGCGCGTGCCCGTCGGCGTCGGGCGCTTCTCGCCACGATGTTCCTCAGCCAGGGCACGCCCATGCTGCTCGCGGGCGACGAACTCGCCAACGGCCCGGGCGGCAACAACAACGCCTATTGCCAGGACAATGTGACCGGCTGGATCGACTGGGACAGCCACGACGAGACGCTGGCCGATGCGGTCGCGGCCTTCGCGCGGCTGCGGCGCGCCCTGCCGGTGCTGCGCCAGACCCGGTTCCTGCACGGCCAGATCCGGGCCGAGGACGAGGCGCCGGACGTGGTCTGGCAAAGCCTCGATGGCGGCACGCCCGCTTGGGACGATCCTGCGCTATCCGGTTTTGCGCTCCGCATTCGCGGCGCGGCCGAGGCGCCGGCGGGGGCTAAGGTTGAAGGCGATGCGCTGATTGCCGTCAGCCGGGCCGCTAAGGAGGCGACACTTAAGCTGCCGACGCCCCCTCATGGCAGTATCTGGGTGCGGGTGCTCGATACCGCGGTCGACCCGGTCGATGCCGAGACGGAGGAGGCAGGCGAGGTGGCTGTGATCGAAGCCGGCAGCATCGTCGTCTTCGTGCCGCGACGCGCATCCGAGTAGCCCCGGGCGATGAGCGACAGTGTCCTGGCTCTGGCCCGCGCCTACGGCATCCCGCAGGGCTGGCGCGACCTATCCGGCACAGATCACGTCACGACGCCGGATACAGCGCTCGCGCTTTTGCGCGCCATGGACGCGATCGACGCGCCCGGTGAGGCTGCCGAGCGGTTGAGGGCGCTCAAGGCGGTGCGCGCCGCGCGTCCCCTTCCCCCCGTTCATCTCACAACGGCCTGGGCGCCGTCGCTGCTGCGCGCGGGGCCGCAGGCTCGACATTGGCGGCTGCGCTTCGAACGGGGGGCGGAGGCCGAGGGGCGGGCCGATGGTGCTATCGAGCTGCCTGCCCTGCCGCCGGGCCTTCATCGCCTGACCTTGGACGATCATCACGAAGATTGCTTAGTCGTCGCGGCCCCCGACCGGGCACCGATGCTTGAGGATCGATTAGGGCGGGCGCGGGCTTGGGGTGTAACGGGCTCTCTCACGGCGCTTTGGCAAGGGGAGAGCCAGCCCGCGGCGGGAAGCATCGGCACATATGCGGATCTCGCTCGCGCAGCGGAAGCGTTGGCCCGGCTCGGCGCGGTGTTTCTTGGGATCAATCCGGTCCACAACCTTGGCGCCGCGTCCGACACCTACAGCCCGTACTCGCCGGGCCATCGCGGGTTTCTCGATACCCGGCCGCTTTTTCCCGTAGACGGCGGTCGGGGGGCGCCGGCAGACCTCATCGATCACGCCGCGCAACGGCGAGCTCACGACGCTGAGCTTCGGGCGCGCTTCGAAGCTGAGATGGCAATCCCTGATGTGGCCGGGGAGCTAGCCGCCTTTCGCCAGGCAGTTGGCCCGTCGCTTGAGGATTTCGCGCTCTTCGAGGCGCTTTCCTTGGCACTCGGCCCGGATTGGCGGCGTTGGCCGGCGGGGTATGAGCATCCAGGCGCGGCCTCGGCGCGCGCCTATGTCGAGGCGCATCCGCGCCAGGTCGCCCTCCATGCCTGGGCGCAAATGCGGACGGGTCAGGCGCTCGCGGAGACGCAAGCTCGAGCCCTTCGCGCCGGGATGGGGCTCGGGCTTTACGCCGATCTCGCAGTGGGCGTGCGACCCGATGGGGCGGAGGTCTGGGCCCGTCCGGGCGTCTTCGCCCGCGGCGTCTCGCTCGGCGCACCGCCCGATATGTTCTCGCCATCCGGTCAATCCTGGGGCCTCGCGCCCTTCTCGCCACCGGGGCTCGAAGCCGACCGGTACACGGCCTTCGCCGAGACGATCCGCGCGGCCGCCGCTCATGCGGGCCTCCTGCGCATCGATCACGTCCTCGGCCTAGAGCGGACCTTCTGGGTGCCTGAGGATGGCACCCCCGGCGGCTACGTCGCCTCCGCCCGCCCCGTGCTGCTCGCGATCCTAAGGCTCGAGGCCGCACGTTCCGGCACCGTGATCGTTGGCGAGGACCTCGGCGTCGTCCCCGACGGCCTCCGCGACGCACTCGCCGAAAGCGGGATCTACGGCTGTTCCGTCGCGATGTTCGAATATTGGGAGGGCCGCCTCCGCGCCCCATGGCATTTCCGCCGCGAAACGCTTGCAAGCTTCGGCACCCATGACACGCCGACCGTTCGCGGATGGTGGCAAGGCCGCGATATCGACTGGCGGGAGGATCTCGGCCGCGCGAGCCCAGAGGAGGCTACCGCCATGCGCGAGGCCCGAGCGCGCGACCGCGAGACGATCCTCGCCCTCCTTGCCGAAGCGCGGATCCTGCCCGAGCAGATCGACCAGGCGGCCCCTCCGACCGAGGCGCCAACATCCCTGATCGACGCGATCCACGCCCTCATGGCCCGCTCCTCCGCCGCGCTCGTGGCCGTGCAGATCGACGATGCCCTCGGCACGCTCGAACAACCGAACATCCCCGGCACCATCGACGAGCATCCGAATTGGCGCCGCCGGCACGCAGTCGCCGCCGATAGGCTTGCCGAGCACCCCGCGCTCCGACGCATAGCCGAGGAAATGCGCGCCTTCGATCGCGCCTGACATCGCAGAGACGCAGATTTGCGGACCCGAAAGACACGCCCGGCAGGACAGATTCCCGCAGGCACGTCAGAATTCGCGACCCTGGGCTTCAAATGCTTTTCCGCACTGCGGTAGAACATCCGCATCGTGGCCCGATGGCTTCGAGGAAGGGGAGTGCTGGATGAACGAGATGGAGAGGCTGCCGGCCGCGATTGCGGGCCGGGAGGTCGGCGCCGCCGAGTTGCGCGCCGCCATCGCTTATCACCTCGCCTTCACGATCGGTAAGGACACGCGGTCGGCGACGCTGCGGGATTGGCGCCTCGCGCTTAGCCGCACCATCCGCGACCGGGTGATGGATCCGTGGTTCGAGACGACGCGACGCGTCTATGCCGAGGATCGCAAGCGCGTCTATTACCTTTCGATGGAGTTCCTGATCGGCCGCCTGCTTGAGGATGCCGTGATGAATCTCGGCCTGGCCGAAGCTGCGCGCGAAGCGATGGAGAGCCTTGGCGTCGACTACGAGGCGGCGCTCAAGAACGAACCTGACGCAGCACTCGGCAATGGCGGGCTCGGCAGGCTTGCCGCCTGTTTCCTCGACTCGATGTCGACCGTGGGCCTACCCGCCTATGGCTACGGCATCCGCTACGACCACGGTCTCTTCAAACAGCGCTTCCACGACGGCTGGCAGGCTGAGGAGCCGGAGGACTGGCTGACCCAGCGCAATCCGTGGGAGTTCGAGCGGCGCGAGGCCGCCCACCCCATCGGTTTCGGCGGCCGGGTGGAGAACGGGGACCGCCCCGCGACCTGGATCCCGTCGGAGACGGTGATCGCCGCCGCCTATGACACGCCGATCCCGGGCTGGCGCGGCGGTTGGGTCAACACGCTCCGCCTCTGGTCGGCCAAACCGACCGAGGTGTTTGACCTCGAGCCCTTCAACCGCGGCGACTTCGTCGGTGCCGCCGCCCCTTCCGTCTCGGCAGAGACCATTAGCCGGGTGCTCTACCCCGACGACACGACGCCACAGGGCAAGGAACTGCGGCTGAAGCAGGAGTATTTCTTCACCGCGGCCTCCCTCTCCGACATCCTGCGCCGCTTCTTCGCCTATCACGACAGCCCGGCTCATCTGCCCTCCCTCGTCGCCGTGCAGCTCAACGATACGCATCCCGCAATCGCGGGGCCGGAACTCGTGCGACTCTTGATGGACGAGAAGAAAGTGCCGTTTGCCGATGCCTTCGCGATTGCCCGCCAGACGCTCAACTACACCAATCACACCCTGATGCCCGAAGCGCTGGAGCGCTGGTCCGAGGATGTGATGAGCCGCATCCTGCCGCGGCATATGCAGATCATCGAGGCCATGGATCAGGCCCATGCGGCTGAGTGTCGGGCCCGTGGGCATGAGCGCCCGGCCGCGGCGGCCGCAGTCGCGAATGGCGAAGTGCGGATGGGCAATCTCGCCTTCATCTCCGCTGCCCATGTGAACGGCGTGTCGGAACTCCATACCGACCTTATGAAGCGCACGGTTTTCGCCGATCTGCACGCGCTCCACCCCGACCGTATCCTGAGCGAGACGAACGGCGTGACACCGCGCCGGTGGCTGCGCGGCTGCAACCCCGCACTCGCCGCGCTTTTGACCGAGACGATCGGCGAGGGTTGGGAGCGGGATCTCGACCGGCTCGAAGGCCTTACCCCTTACGCCCAGGACGCCTCGTTCAAAGAACGGTTCATGGCCGCGAAGCGCATCAACAAGGATCGCCTCGCCGCCTGGGCTACCGATACCCTCGACATCACGCTCGACCCAGCCGCGATGTTCGATATCCAGATCAAGCGCATCCATGAGTATAAGCGCCAGCTTATGAACATCCTTGAGACCGTCGCACTCTGGAACGAGATCCGCGACAATCCGGGGATCGAGGCGCCGCCCCGCGTGCGCATCTTCTCGGGCAAGGCCGCACCCGGCTACGCGATGGCCAAGCTCATCATCAAGCTCATCAACGATATCGGGCGCACCATCAACGCGGACCCGGCGATGAAGGGCCGGCTCGCCGTCCTCTACCCACCCAACTACAACGTCACGCAGGCGGAGCGCCTGATCCCCGCCGCGGACCTCTCCGAGCAGATCTCGACCGCGGGGATGGAGGCGTCGGGCACCGGCAACATGAAGTTCGCCATGAACGGGGCGCTGACGATCGGCACGAACGACGGGGCGAATGTGGAGATCCGCGCCCGCGTCGGCGACGAGAACATCTTCATCTTCGGGCTCGAGGCTGACGATGTAACCCGGCTCCGCGCCGAGGGCTACAAGCCGGCCGAGCATGTCGCCGCGAGCGACCGGCTCACCCGCGTGGTCAAGCAGATCTCGGACGGCGTGTTCTCGGAGGGCGACAAGGACCGCTTCCGCGCGCTGGTCGAGAACCTCACCGGGCATGACTGGTTCATGGTCGCCGCCGATTTCGAGGCATATTGGGCAGCGCAGCGCCGCGTCGATGCCGCCTGGGCGGACAGCGATGGCTGGGCGACGAAGGCGGTGCTGAACGCCGCCCCCATGGGCTGGTTCTCCTCGGACCGCACGATCCGAGGCTACGCCGCCGATATCTGGGACATCACGCCCGAGCACTAGCAGTTTAGCCGAGACGTTTTGCATCGTCGTTGCCAGACGCGATCCGGCAATCCAGTCACACGCCCGAATCGCATCCAGCCTCACCGGGGTATGACGAAAGCCCGCGCGAGCCGAGCTGAGGAGACGCCCATGACCGCCTGGGACGAGGTCCATGCCGAGGCCGCGCGCCTGAAACCCATCCATCTGCGCGACGTCTTCGCGAGCGACCCGACACGTATTGCCACCCTCTCCTTCGCACTCGACGATCTCACGCTCGATCTCTCGAAGGAAAAGCTCGACACGGCTGCTCTCACCGCGCTCGTGAACCTCGCGCGCGCAACCGGTGTGGAGGCGCTCCGCGATCGCATGGCCGCAGGCGAGGCCGTGAACGAGACCGAGGGTCGCGCCGTCCTCCATATGGCGTTGCGCGGGTCGGTCGCTCCCCCGATCGACGGTGTCGAGGAGGTCGGGCCGACCCTCGACCGCTTCCTGGCTTTCGCCGAGGACGTCCGCAGCGGTCGCTTCGCCGTGTCGGGCGGCACGGTGCGCGACGTGATCAATATCGGGATCGGCGGCTCGGATCTCGGCCCCGCCATGGCCGCCCGTGCGTTGCGCCCGGATTGCGATGGGCCGAGGCTCCATTTCCTCTCGAATGTCGATGGCGCGCATTTCACCGATATCGCACGGGACCTCGATCCCGCGCGCACGCTCATCATCGTCGCCTCCAAAACCTTCACGACGCTCGAGACCATGGCCAATGCGGCCTCGGCCAAGGCCTGGCTGGAGGATGCGGGGCTCGACCCCGGGGCGCAGATGGCCGCGGTCTCGACCAATCTTGAGGCGACGGCCGCCTTCGGCATCGATGCAGAGCGCGTTTTTGGTTTTCGGGACTGGGTGGGCGGGCGCTACTCGGTCTGGTCCGCCATCGGCCTACCGCTCGCTATCGGCATCGGCGCCGACGGCTTCCGCGCGTTCCTGAAGGGAGCGGCCGATCTCGACCACCACTTCCTCGAAGCGCCGCTCGAGCGGAACGTGCCAGTCCTCTACGCACTCGCCGGGATCTGGCGCAGGAATGCGCTCGGCTATCCGGCGACGGCGCTTATCCCCTACGATCAGCGGCTGGAGCGCTTCGCGGCCTATGTCCAGCAGCTCGACATGGAGAGCAACGGCAAGCGCATTGCCCTCGGTGGCGAAACGGTCGGTATGGCGACCGGTCCCGCGATCTTCGGCGAGCCGGGGACGAACGCGCAGCACTCCTTCTTCCAGCTCCTGCACCAGGGTACGGATGTCATCCCGGTCGACTTCATCATTGCCGCGGAGCCGCGTGAGATGCTGGGAAAACACCACGCGATGCTCCTCGCCAATTGTCTGGCGCAGGGTGCCGCCCTCGCCTTCGGCAAGACGGGCGCAGAGGTACGCGCTGAGATGGCGACGGCAGGCGTTAGCCCCAGCGAGATCCATCGCCTGGCACCACACCGCACCTTCCCGGGCGACCGGCCTTCGACGACGCTCCTCTATCGCCGCCTGGACCCCTATGCCCTCGGCCGCCTCATTGCGCTCTTTGAGCACAAGGTCTTCGTCCAGGGCGCGATCTGGGGGATCAATTCTTACGATCAGTGGGGCGTCGAGTTGGGCAAGGAACTCGCCAAGGGCTTGCTCCCCGCCCTTGCCACCGCCGCGCCGGTTGAGACCGACATATCAACGGCCGCGCTCATCGCTCGGATCTCCGAGCTCCGGGGCTGAACCTCCCTCGGGCCCGCCGTGATACCGACCATTAGGGGATGCGCCACAGGGTCCTTCCGGCGAAGGAAATGCGCCCGGAAAACCGCCCAGTAGGAGCGGTAGAGGTAACCTCGGTTCCGCCGCAAAATCTCGTCACGGCGCACGCGATACAAGGCTGGCAGACGATACCAGGCAACGCGAGGCGCCGCGTGATGCAAGGCGTGCAAGTTGTTGTTCAAGAACAGAAAGGCGAGTGGGCCCTGATCCTCGATAATGACCGACCGGCCGGCCGCGCGTTCATGGGCGCGATGCTCGAGAAAGGTCCGAATTCGTAGGATCGAGAGCCCGCCATAGCTTCCGACAAGAACCACCCACCAGGGCGTCGCCATCAACCATAGCCAGCAGCCAACGGGCATCAGCCCAAAAGCGTGGAGCACCCAGGCGCGGCGGATCGCGGGCTTCCGCCAAGCACGAAGCTCCTCGGCCCAGAAGCGCCCCATCCCGATGGCCGGACCCAGAACGATCCGGCCAGCGAGCGTGTTGTTCGCGGCGAGCACGACGCGCCAAGCCCAAGGCAGCGCGGCCCAATGCGCGGGATCGAGGAAGTTCGACTCGGGGTCTTCATGCGGATCGGTCAGCCGCTCATCCCGATGATGCGCGAGATGCGTGTCGCGGAACCGCTCATAGGGGATCGCGAGACCGATGGCCGGGAACACGAGCGCCTCGCTCCAGCGCTTGGAGGGCAGCGGATGGCCATGCGCCACCTCATGGCTGAGGGAGGAATGGAGCGCCGTCGACAGCGCGATTGCGCCAATGGCTAGCGCGGCAGCGGCAGCGCCGTGCCCCGCATAGGCAGTCGCCGTCATCCACGTGGCATAGCTGAGCAAAATCAGACCGATCGTCGGCCATTCCGGTGCATGCACACCGGCGTTGCGGTCACCGCCTAGCCAACTTGGTTTTTCGCTTGGAGGAGGGGGAGGAACATCACGCATCACCATGGTGCCTATGATGAACAGTGGTGTGCGCCGCAGCACGCGGAGAATCCGCGATTGAAAATCAACATTCACGCTGTAATAGCGACATGAGTTGTATTATCACACAGTCTAAGCACTATTACATCATGGACAAACGCGCGCTCTGCCGTCTCTTCGCTGATCGCCTCCGACAGGTCGTGGAGCGCGAAGCAGGTGGCGTGGGTGCGCTTGCACGTGCAACCGGGCTCGATCGGTCGGCACTCAGCCAATTCATGGCCCCGGGGGCGACGCGCCTGCCTCGGGCGGAAGCCCTTCGCCGATTGGCGGAGCATGCGGGCGTGACCACGGACTGGCTGCTCGGCCTTTCCTTCAGCGATGAGGGGGAGCGTGCCCTGCAACCCTCGCTCGATATCGAGGCTGCGACGAACCAGGACGGCGATACCCCCATCGCCCGCTGGCATCGGGAGGCTGCGGGTCACAAGATCCGCTACGTGCCCTCCCTTCTGCCGGATCAGCTCTCCTTCGCCGAAGTTCTGGCGCACAGCATCGGCGGTTTGGGACAGAGTCGGCTGCTGCAGGCTGAAGCATCGCTCAGCACCGTCGAGCTTGGGGAGACAGATCTCGAGATCGCGATGCCCGAGCAGACACTCGCCGATCTTGCCGTCGGTAGCGGCGTCTGGACGGGGTTGGGGCGCAATCTGCGCCGTGAGCAGCTTCTGCACATGGCGTCGCTGACGGAGACCCACTACCCGGTGCTGCGCCTGCATCTCTACGATGCGCGGCGGGTTTTCGCGGCACCCTTCACGGTCTTCGGCCCCCTCCGCGCAGCACTCTATCTCGGCCCCAGCTATCTCGTGCTGACCGGTGCGGAGGATGTTCGCCGCATTGCACGGATCTTCGACGGCCTGGTGCGCGAGGCGATGATCGGCCCGGACCGGGTCAGCAGCCACCTAGCGGCACTGGCCAGCAGCGCCCGGTGATCGACGCCGCGGTTTGTCGCGAGAAGGTCAGGCGAGGGCGGCCGGATCCATGAGGACGCGATGCTCCTCCAATGCATAACGATCCGTCATGCCCGCGATGTAGTCCGCGATCACCCGCGCCCGCGCCGTCTCACCATCCGCCTCGGCTGCAAAGGCGAACCAATGCTCTGGCATAAGCCCTGGATCTTCCATGAAAACCTCGAAGAGATCGCGCACCACCCGCGATGCCTTCACGCGCATCCGGCGCACGCGATAGTGGCGGTACATGCGCCGGAACAAGAACGCCTTGATCGTTCTGATATCGGCCATGAGAGCGTCCGAGAACGCGACCACGGGAGCCGACGCTTCCCGAATAGTGTCGGGCGTCGCATGGGCCTGGTCGATCGCTTCGAGCCGCGCGCGCGTCTCCGCCAGCAGATCGTCGACCAGGACGCTGAAGACCCGGCGGAGCGCTTCGTGCCGGCGCCGCTTCGGGTCGAGCCCGGGCCAAGCCGCGTCCATCGCCGCATAGCAGGCCCCCACACGCGGCAGCCCCGCTGCATCTTCCTCAGTGAAAAGGCCCGCGCGCAGCCCGTCTGCCAGGTCGTGGTTCACATAGGCGATATCGTCCGAAAGTGCTGCGATCTGCGCCTCCACGCTCGCATGGCTGTGGAGCATGAGATCCTGGCGCGCATTGTACTCACAGATCGCGAAGGGCAGGTTCGAGAGGTCCTCGCCAGGAGCGAGCAAAGGCCCGTTGTGCTTGGCGATCCCTTCCAGCGTCTCCCAGCTCAGATTGAGCCCGTCGAAAGCCGCGTAATTTCCTTCGAGCGTCGTGACGATCTTGAGCGCCTGGGCGTTGTGGTCGAAGCCGCCAAAGGGCGCCATGCACTCGGCCAGCGCGTCCTCGCCCGTATGACCAAAGGGCGTGTGGCCAAGATCATGGGCAAGCGCCACGGCCTCGGCCAGGTCCTCGTTGAGCCCGAACACCCGAGCCACCGTCCGGGCGATCTGCGCAACTTCGAGGCTGTGGGTGAGTCGGGTGCGATAGTAGTCGCCCTCATGCTCGACGAAAACCTGCGTCTTGTGCTTGAGCCGCCGAAAGGCGCTCGAATGGATGATACGGTCACGGTCGCGCTGAAACGGGGAGCGATGGGCGCTCGAGGCCTCATCGTGGAGGCGGCCGCGGCTAAGCTCGGCACGGGCGGCGAAGGGCGACGGTGCCGGGCGATCCATTCCATCCCCCTCCTAAACGAAACCCCGAACTGTGAGCGCCCGCTTGGCAGCAGCCCTTGCACCTGGGCGCACAACCCATAATTCTGGGGCTAGCACGGGTGGACAGGCCGGCACAGCCCCACGCCGCCCGCACGAGGAGGAGTTGGCATGTCGTTCAGCCTGCCTGGCGCACCATCGGACACACCCCCTGCGCCCGTGATCGCGGCGAGCGGGAACGATGTGAGCGTGACCGACCGCGCCTTCGCCCGCCTTGCCGAGATCGCCGAGGAAGGCGGCGATGACGCCGCTGCCCTGCGCGTCGCCGTCCTCGGCGGCGGCTGCTCCGGTTTCCAGTACGAGTTCCGGCTCGAAGAAACCGCCGAAGAGGATGACCTGGTTCTGGAGGGCAGCGGACAGCGCGTCCTCATCGACCCCGAAAGCCTGCCCTTCCTCGAAGGCTCGGTCATCGACTTCAAGGACGAGTTGATCGGCGCACGTTTCGCCGTCGAGAACCCCCATGCCACCAGCACCTGCGGCTGCGGCACGTCGTTCTCGGTCTGACCCGCAATACCCGCGAAGGGCCGGCACGCGCTTGACAGGGCCGTGGCGCCGTCGTCTGTGAGCGGCATGCGGATTGCCACTTGGAACATCAACGGGATCAAAGCGCGGCTGCCGCTGCTGCAGTCCTGGTTGTCGGAGAGCGCGCCGGATGCAGCGGTGCTGCAGGAGCTCAAATCCACGGATGAGACCTTCCCTAGGGAAGCGGTGGAGGAATGCGGCTACACGCTCGAGACCCATGGGCAGAAGAGCTTCAACGGGGTCGCGATCCTCTCCAAGGGCCCGATCGAAGACGTGGTGCGGGGTCTGCCGGGCGGCG
>JBCDFC010000072.1:0-20205 GCA_039178805.1 Pseudomonadota bacterium
CCCGAACAGATCACCCGGGCGGTTGGCTGGCGGGTGGGCGGAGCAAGATGCGGGGCACCGCCCCGCAGCGCGCGAACGGGCCGCCCGTCAGACAGCCGCTTCACTGCTGAAGCATTTCGGTCCATGCATCCTGCATCGCGCGGTCGAGCTCGGCCGAGGGTGCGGGGTAAAGCTGCGCCCGCTTCAGATACTCGGCCTGATCGTCCCAGCGGAGGGCCGCCTTCTGCGCCTCCGTCAGCACCTCGCCCGCCTTCCTATTCGCCGGCATCGCCCAATAGCAGGACGAGGTCGCTAGCGCTGCTTGGCCCTCGGGGCTCAGTACATGCTGCACGAACTTGAGCGCTAGATCCTGCTTCTCGCTATCTGCAAAAACCCCGATGGATTGCGACCAACGCACCCCGCCCTCGTTCGGCAGCACCCAGTCGAGATCGGGCAGCTCCTCGGTCAGGGACGCCGTCACCCACTCACCGCCGCCGACCAGGATATCTACCTCGCCCGTCGCGATGGCCGTCTGGCTGGCGACGACCTCGCCCACGCTCTTCGAGACCTTCTTCATCTCGAAAAGCTTCTCTTTGATGGCCGGCAGATCCCCCTCGCTCAGCGCCGCCGTGTCCTTGCCGAGGCCGACCGCCACCATCCCCATCACCGGCAGATAATAGTCATAGATCGCGATCCGCCCGGCATATTTGTCCGACCAGATGATCGACATGTCCTGCATATCGGCCGGATCGACCTTGGCTTTGTTGTAACTGATCGTGTTGTAGCCAAACTTCTCGCTGATCGCGTAGGTCTCTCCGTCGATCACGTGGTTCTCGGCCATCACGAGCTCGGGGAAAAGATCGTCCACGGGCAGCGCATCCTCGGGCATAGGCGCCAGGATCCCGGCTACAACCGCTCGCGGCACGTCGATCCCGTCGATCACCAGCACGTCCCAGTCACCCGGCCGGCTCTGCTCAATGATCGAGAGCGCAGCCCCCGTCCCCTCATACTCCTTGAGGTTCACCGTCACCCCATGCGCCGCCTCGAACGGCTCGATCAGCGCATCGTCGGTATGATCGCACCAAACGAGCGCATTGAGTTCGTCGGCCGTCGCCGGAGCGGCGATGAGCGCGGCCAAGGCCGCAACCGAAGCGAGAAGACGCGTCATGAGAACATCCTTCCATCGAGCCATGGACCGCGGGCGCTGAGCCCATCCCCTACCCTAGAGGCAGACGCCCACACCAAAGCAACCGCCAACCACTCCACCCCACGAAAAACCAAGTCCCCCAAGTCTCTTTGAAACGATCACTGAACCTGGGCTTGTCTTTCGACCTGGGCACTGCCCGCATCCCTCGCATGAGCGCATCACGGCTCTCGGTCGTACGCGGAGCGGACCAGCATCTAGGCGATCAGCAGCACACTCAGCTTTGTGCGTGGCGAACGGCCTGGCGGAACTCATCCACCAACGCGGCGCGCACTGGAACGATGCCGGCCGTGGAATAGGCGAGGAGCCGCCCGCTCATGTCGCATTTCAACGAGACGTAGACTATTGCGGCGGTCCCGCCCGCCAGTGCGGCGAGCGAGACGATCTCGAACCCAGCGCCCAAGCCAAACCCAATCATCGGACCGGGCAACGCGATCACGAGGAAGTAAATCAAATTGGCGAGCATCTTCATGCAGAGCCGACCGAAACGAGCCGGAGCGCCATTCTCATCAAGCATTCGCACCCCGATGAGACCATGCCCCAGACCGAAGCCAAAGCGGCTTGCCGAACAGAGCGAAAGCAGACCGATCACCGCGCAAGACACAACGACAAAGAGGAAGTAGCCGTTCTTCGCAGGCTCACCGTAATCTGACATGAACGCCACGACTGGCGGCTCAACAGGCCTGCCAGAGAGGGCTTCCCAACCGCCCGACAAGCCTTCGAAGAGACCCCAGCACAGAAGCGGGTAAAGCAACATCCCGATCGCTCCGCCCAACAGTAACCGCGGCGGCGCGACGGCGAAGCGAGCGATTGTCTCGTCTTTGGTGTCGACATGGTCAGGCAACGTGACAGTACCTCTGAGTTACGAGCCTTCTCCGCCGAAAGGCGACTGGACTACAGCGGGTGCCAATCGCAGCTTGCGGGACGTCCTCAGCGCACGCCCGGCAGGACGCAGAGCGTTTCGTAGAGGAGGTTTGAGGCGATGAGGGCGGTGTTGCCTGACGGATCGTAGGGGGGTGAGACCTCGACGAGGTCGCAGCCGACGAGGTTGAGACCCCGCAGTCCCCGCACGATCTCGAGCGCCTGGATCGTCGTGAGGCCGCCCATCTCGACCGTCCCGGTGCCAGGCGCGTAAGCGGGGTCGAGGCTGTCGATATCGAAGCTCAGATAGACCGGCGCCTCCCCCACCGATTGGCGCAGCTTCTCCATCATCGGCTTCAGCGAGCGGTGCCAGCAATCCTCGGCCGGGATCACCAAGAAGCCCTGATCGCGCGACCATTGAAAATCGTATGGGCCGTAGCCCGTGCCGCGCAGGCCGATCTGTACAGTGCGGTCGCAGTCGAGCAGCCCCTCCTCGACCGCGCGGCGAAAGGGCGTGCCATGGGCGATCTTCTCGCCGAACATCGCGTCGTTGATATCCGCATGCGCGTCCACATGGACGAGGGCGACGGGCCCGTGCTTCGCCGCGATCGCGCGCAGGATCGGATACGTGATCGTATGGTCGCCTCCCATGGTAAGCGGAACGGCCCCATGTGCCAGGACATCGGCAATCGCCCCTTCGATGATCGCGACATTGGCGGGTAGGTTGAAGCTGTTGATCGCCACATCGCCGATATCGGCGACCTGCAGGCTCTCAAAGGGTGCAGCACCCGTGCCCATGTTGTAGGGCCTGATCATCGCGCTCTCGGCCCGGATCTGCCGCGGGCCGAAGCGCGTGCCGGGGCGATGCGAGGTCCCGATATCCATCGGCACGCCAAGGAAAGCCGCATCCAGCCCCTGGGCGTTCTCGGCCGCCGGCAGCCGCATAAAGGTCACGGGCCCGGCAAAGCGCGGCATCTCGTTACCGCCAAGCGGCTGGTTGAACTCGGGCATCGCTAGCCTTTCCCCTCAACTTGTGTACTCGATATGCCGGAAGGCTTTGGGGGCAGTCCGACGAAAGGCATGGCCGATGTCAGAGATGGCGCCGCTACCGGCCACCGACCAGCTTCGGTACTATGCGCGGCGGAGCGCGAGTTACGTCAAGCGCCGCATCCAACGCGTCGAAGCTTCCTGGGCGCGTCGCCGTGGCGATCCGGTGGTGCATTTCCTTCATGTCGGCAAGACCGGCGGTATCGCGCTCGGCCGGGCCATCGTGCCCTATGAGCGGCAGGGCGGCCGGATCATCCTCTGGCACCCGCACGAGACATCCCTTCGCGATGTTCCCGTGGGCGAGAAGGTGTTCCTGGTTCTCCGAGATCCGCTCGACCGGATCAGAAGCGCTTACAAGGCGCGGCAGCGACAGGGTGGCAAATCGCTTCCAACACCGGCCCCGGGTGCCGAGCGTGACGTATTCTCGCGCTACCCCAGCCTCGATGCGCTCGGCCAGGCACTCGGCAGTGCGGAGGCGGAGGAACGGCACCGGGCGGAGACGGCATTCCACTCCGTGAAGCATCTTCAGGATCACTACGGCCATTGGCTCGTCTCGCACGACTATGTGCGAGAGCGGCGCGATGACATCCTTCTGATTTGCCGGCAGGAACGACTGGCTACCGATTTCGAAGCGCTGAAGCAGAAGCTCGGGCTGCCTGCACATGCCGCGCTCAGCACCGATGCCCACCGGGCGAACCGTGCGCCGGCAGGCAAGGAGGCGGCGCTGTCGGCAGAGGGAGAAGCGGGGCTCCGTCGCATCCTGGCCGAAGACTACGAGCTGATCGCGTTTCTCGAGAGAGAGGGGCTGCTTGAGCCTCTGGCGTAAGGAAGCTCAACCAGCCCACGCACAGAACGGGCGGGATCGGCGCAGGTCCCCGCACCAACCCAGCACCGGCCCCGCAGATCCACCGGCAGGCGTCAGTTCGGCAGATCGCCGTTCACGCCCTCGACGAACCAGTTCATGCCGAGCATCATCTCGTCGGACGCCGTCTCGCCCTCAGGGACCTTCAGTTCACCCTCCCGCGTCTTGATCGGGCCGGTGAAGGGGTGGAGCGTGCCGGCGGCGATCGCGTCCTCGGCGGCCTTGGCCGTCTTGGCGATCTCCTCTGGCATGTTCTTGTAGGGCGCCATCACGACCTCGCCGGCGTCGATGCCCTTCCAGCTATCCCCACTCTCCCAAGTGCCTTCCAGCACGGCGCGCGTCCGCTCGATGTAATAGGGTGACCAGTCGTCGATGATCGCCGTCAGCTGCGCGGTCGGGGCGAAGCGCGCCATGTCAGACGCCTGACCGAAGGCCATAACGCCCGCGGCCTCCGCTGCCTGCAGCGCGGCCGGGCTGTCGGTGTGCTGCATGATGATGTCCGCACCCTGCGCGATCAGCGCCTTGGCAGCGTCAGCCTCCTTGCCTGGATCGTACCAAGTGTTCACCCAGACGACCTGCGTCTCGATATCCGGGTTCACCGACCGCGCAGCCAATGTCGCGGCGTTGATCCCGCGCACGACCTCGGGGATCGGGAACGAAGCGATGTAGCCGATCTTGTTCGCCTTCGACATCTTGCCGGCGATCAAACCGATCACATGGCGCCCCTCATAAAACCGAGCGGAGTAGGTGCTGACATTCTCGGCCCGCTTGAACCCCGTGGCATGCTCGAACTTCACGTCCGGGAACTGCTTCGCCACCTTGATGGTCGGGTCCATGAAGCCGAAGGACGTGGTGAAGATCAGCTCATGACCCGAGGCTGCGAGCTGACGGATCACGCGCTCCGCATCGGGGCCCTCGCTGACGCTCTCGACGAAGGTCGTCTTCACTTTGTCGCCGAACTCGGCCTCGACGGCCTGGCGGCCCTGATCGTGCTGATAGGTCCAGCCATGGTCGCCCACCGGGCCGACATAGACGAACCCGATCTTGAGCGGCTCCGCTGCGGCCGGGATCGCGGGACCAAGGGCCGCGACGAGCGCGAGGGAGAGGAGGTGGCGCCGATGCATCTCGAAAACTCCGAATTGGCTGCGAGGGTTAAGCGCTACAAAGCATGATCGGTGCCGCTCTGAAAAGCCGCATATCACAGAGCTCTCACGCGTCTTTGCCCGTAAATTAGGCAAAAATCGTGGAATCTGCCCGTTCACGGAGCGCTCGCAAGATCGTCATCAGTAACCTCAGTCCGTTGTGACGATGAACACAGGCAAATCTCGTACACGCCTTAGTTGTTTCTCATCGTCGATACGGGTGTTGGGAGCCGTTAGATGGCACCGATCAAGCGCACGACCGCCTTCGACCTTGCCGCAGCCTTGGTCACAGCTTGGCTTTGCCTGCCAACCACTGCAAGCGGTGGGGTTACGGGCATCGCACAGGCGCAAGCCGAGCGCGCGACAATGGTTCAGTCGGTGAGCTTCGAGGCTGAGCACCGGCTTCGCACCGTTGAGCATCAATATGGTGAGGAGCACCAAACCCTCGAGACGCTGGAGGTTACGCACCGCATCCCGCTCAATCGCTTCAATCTGGGCCTCGGCACGCTCGAGCGTGTTCGGATCACGCTGCAGGTCCATGTCGAGCACGACTTTTCCGGCAGTCTCGGTGACGGTCTGCCGCTGAATGAGACTGGGGAGCCCGTGGCGATCGCCTCGGGCATGGAGACCGTGCTCGAGGTGCTGGGGCCAGATGGCCGTCCGATTGCCGTGCGCACCGTCGCAAGCGACGCTGTGGGCTGTGCCGGGATGCGGGCCTGCGCCTTCGACCACTTCGCTCGAGTGCCGATCACGTTGCAGCTCGATCCGAGCGCGCTCGCCGCTTTCACGCAAGCACGCCCCTCGCTCACCCTGCGCTTGGCCACGACGGGCCCGGTGCTGCCGATGCTATGCCACGCCGAGGGCATGTGGGATCGGTGCCGGCTTGAAGAGGCTCGAATCGGGCTCTCGACGGCAGAAGACGGCGCCGTGATCGCCTATGACTACCAGCCCGCACCGCGCACCGCACCGGTCGAGGGGTCGACGCTTCCCTCCGCGATCTCACGGACCGGCGCGATCCTGTTGCTGGGCGTCTCATCGCTGCTCGGTCTCTTCGTGCTCCTTCGTCGGAGACGCTATCCGTGAACACGCACGCTCTGGCGCGGGTCGGCGGTGGCGCTAGCATGTGAGGCATGCAGAAACCGATTCCCCCCGGCCCAGGCGCGCCCAGGCAACGCGCAGCAGCGCCGACCGCCGAAGTGCAGGTGGCCCAGCTCTTCCCAACGCCGATCGTGACGTACCGGCTGCCGGATCACGAGCGGATCAACGATGCGCTCGAGGCCGCCATATTCGCGCGGGAGAAGGCGGTGCCGTCGGTCCACCACTCAAACTGGGGAGGTTGGCAAAGCCCGACGGATTTAGCGGAATGGTCGGGCGAGGCGGGGCAGATCGTGTTGAAGACCGCGACGCACCTTGCCAACCAACTGACCTGCGACCGGCAGGGGCAGCCGGTGGAGACACGTTGGCGCCTGAACGCCTGGGCCAACGTCAATCGGCAGGGCCAAGGAAACGAATTCCACACCCATCCGGGCGCCTACTGGTCGGCGACATATTATGTGCGTGACGGCGGCGCGGCGGAGAACCCGGCGCTTGGCGGAGAGTTCGAGATGGCCGATCCGCGCGGCATCGGACCCGCGATGCTGGCACCCGAACTCGGCTTTCGCACGCCGAACGGCCTTTCGGCCGGGCATAGCGAGACGGTGCGCCCTGTGCCCGGTCTCCTCCTGATGTTCCCAAGCTGGCTAAGCCACGCCGTCCGGCCCTATCACGGCAAGGATGTACGCATCTCGATCGCACTCAACCTCACCCCCCTCTACAAGCTCAAGGAACAGGGCTGAGCGCGCTCCGGCCCGTCGTCGCAACTCAGAACGTCGTTGCCGGGCTCGACCCGGCAATCCAGCGATGGCAACGTGCATGCTTGGGTTGAGCCAGAGCACGACAGCACCCTCAAGGGCGAAGCGCCCTACCGATCTGCGCGGAACGACCGCCCGATGGAGGCGGGCTGATTGGCGCGCGCGATGGCCGGGTCCCGGCTGATCAGGACCAGCGCCGCGATGGTGGCAAGGTACGGGACCATGGCGAGGAACTGCGAGGGTACCGCCACGCCCCAATCCTGCCCGTAGAACTGAAGCTGCGTGAAGGCCGCGAAGAGATAAGCGCCAATCACCAACCGCCCGGGTTTCCAGGTCGCGAAGACCACGAGCGCCACGGCGATCCACCCACGTCCCGCCGTCATGTTCTCCCCCCACATCGGCGTGTAGACGATGCTCAGATACGCGCCGCCAAGCCCTGCGCAAGCGCCGCCGAACAGCACCGCCAGCGCCCGCACGCGGAGAACCGAGATGCCGAGCGCATGCGCGGATTCCGGACTGTCGCCAACCGCGCGAAGCGCGAGACCCGCCCGCGTCCGCTCCAACAGGAACCAGACCGCGCCAGCGAGGAGCAGCGCGAGATAGACGAGTGGGTCCTGCGAGAACAGAATGCGCCCCAGCATCGTCGTGTCGGACAGCACAGGCACCGAGAGGGCCGGCGGCGGCACCACCGTCTGGCCGACGAAGGGCTGCCCTGCGAGGCCGGAGACCCCGATGCCGAAGATCGTGAGCGCGAGCCCTGTCGCCGCTTGATTGGCGAGCAGCACCACCGAGACGATGACGAAGACAAGGGCCAGCGCCGCCCCGGCACCTGCACCCGCCAGAATGCCGAGCCAGGGGCTCCCGGTGGTGAAGGCGACCGCGAAGGCCGCGACCGCGCCCACAAGCATCATCCCCTCGACACCGAGGTTCAGCACGCCCGAACGCTCCGCCACCAGCTCGCCAAGCCCTGCGAAGAGGAAAGGCGTCGCAGCGATCAGCATCGAGGCGAGAAACGCTTCCATCAGCGCGCCTCCAACTCGCCAGCCTCACCGTCATCGGATGCGGGTATCGCGGCCTCGGTCCGCCCGATCCGCAGCCGGTAGCGCAGGCTCGTATCGGCGGCGAGAAGGAAGAAGAGCAGCATGCCTTGGAAGATGCCGGTCACGTTCTTCGGCAGCTGCAGCATGATCTGCGCGTTCTCACCGCCAATATAGCTGATCGCCAACAAGACCGCGCCGACCAGCGCCCCGGCCGGGTTCAGGCGCCCGAGAAAGGCCACGATGATCGCTGTGAAGCCATAGCCCGCCGAGATATCCGGCTGGAGCTGCTGCACCGTGGCCGAGACCTCCATGGCCCCCGCCAGTCCCGCGAGCCCGCCGGAAAGGAGGAGCGTGAACCAGACCGCCCCATCGCGGGAGAACCCGGCAAAGGCCCCCGCTCGCGGCGCATCGCCAAGCACCTTCAGCTCAAAACCCTTTAGATGCGCCCGCATCATCACGGCAAGCGCCACGGCGATCACGACAGCAATCGCGACGCCCGCATGGAGGCGCGTGCCCTCGATCAGCACGGGCATCAAGACGGCAGCCGGATAGTCGGCCGATTGCGGGAAACCGAAGCCCGCCGGATCGCGCAGAGGCCCGCGCACGGCCCAGTCCAGCAGCAGCACGGCGACATAGGTCAACATCAGCGAGACCAGGATCTCATTCGTGCGGGCCTGAGTAGCCAGAAAGGCCGGGATCGCGGCCCAAGCCATGCCACCCATGACACCCACAAGAAGGTAGAAGCCGAGCCAGTGCAGCCCCTGCTCCGCCGGGTCCATCCAAAGCGCCACGTGCCCCGCCGCCAGCGCGCCCGCCACATACTGCCCGGCAGCGCCGATATTCCACACATTGGCCCTGAAAGAGACCGCAAGCCCCGCCCCGATCAAGGCGAGCGGGACCGCCTTCACGAAGACCTCGGAAAGCGAGTAGCTGTCGAGCAGTGGCGAGACGAAGTAGACCCAGAGCGCCTCGCCCGGCGGATGACCGAGCACCGCGAGCAGGATCGCCCCGGTCACGAGCGTGAGCGCAATGGCCGCCACCGGCGCGAGCAACAGCGCCCGTGTCGAAAGCGCGGCCCTCGGCTCCAACACGATCCGCATCAGGCGACCTCTTCGGCCGGGTCAAGCCTCAAGGGTGGTTTCTTGCCCGCCATCAGAAGCCCCAGCGTCTCGGCGTCGAGCCGGTCCACGGGACGCGCTGTCGTGAGCCTGCCACGGTGGATGACAGCGATCCGGTCGCAGAGCGCGAAGAGCTCGTCGAGATCCTGACTGATCACCAGAACCCCGGCGCCGGATGCCGCAAGATCCAGGAGCGCCTGCCGGATCGTCCGAGCGGCCGCCGCGTCGACACCCCAAGTCGGCTGATTAACGACCAGAAGCCGAGGTTTGCGTAGGATCTCGCGTCCCACCACGAACTTCTGCAGGTTCCCGCCAGAGAGCGCCCCTGCCATCGGGTCATCGCTGCTCGCACGCACATCGAAGCGTTCGCGAATGCGCCCGGTCCGCTTCTCCGCGGCCCCTCGGCTAATCCAGCCATTGGGGGCGAAGTCCGTCTCGGCATGCTGCGTCAGGACGATATTGTCGGGCAGGCCCATGCCGGGAACCGCACCGTGGCCGAGCCGCTCCTCAACCACGAAGCCACAGCCGTTCTGCCGCCGCTCGACCGGGCCCTTATGCGCCAGGCGACGGCCGTTCAGCTCGATCGTGCCCTTGTACTCGCACGGCACCTCGCCCGTCAGAGCCGCCATCAGCTCATCCTGCCCCTCGCCCGCGATGCCAGCGATGCCCACGACCTCGAAATCGCGGACGGCGAGGTTGATGTTGCGGAGCTTTCGCCCGCCTTGGCCTAGCGGCGGGGCGTTGAGGCCGCGGATCTGCAGGCGGACGACACCCACCGCCTCGGGCGGGGGCGGCTTCTCGACGCCGCGCACGCGTTCGCCGACCATCATGGCGGCAATCTCGCCCGGCGCGCTGATGCGGGGATCGGGGCGGCCGACGACTTGACCCCGCCGGAGCACTGTCGCCCCTTCGCATAGATCCGCCACTTCCTGCAGCTTGTGGCTGATATAGAGCACCGCGACCCCGCTATCCGAGAGCCGTCGCAGCGCCCGGAACAGCGTCTCGGCCTCTTGCGGCGTCAGGACCGAAGTGGGTTCGTCCATGATCAGAAGCTTCGGCTTCTGCAGGAGCGCGCGAATGATCTCGACCCGCTGCTTGGCCCCGGCCGAGAGCGTGTGCACCCGACGGTCCGGATCGATTGGCAGGCCGTAAGTGTCGGCAATCGCCTGGATCCGCGCAGGCAGACCGCTCAGCCGCTCATCCGGCAGGGCCAGCGCTACGTTCTCCGCGACGGTCAGCGCCTCGAAGACCGAGAAATGCTGGAACACCATGCCGATGCCGAGCTTGCGCGCGGCTGCGGGGCTCGCGATGCGCACGGGTTTGCCTCGCCAGCGGATCTCGCCTGCATCGGGGCCGAGCAGACCGTAGAGGATCTTCACGAGCGTCGATTTGCCCGCGCCGTTCTCCCCCACCAGCGCATGCCGCTCACCCGGCCGGATCGCCAGCGACACCCCGTCGAGTGCCGTAAAATCGCCGAAGCGCCGGGTGAGGCCCTCGGCCTCGATCAAGGGTGCTGGCAGACCGGCACCGCCCTCGCTCACTGCTTGCTCCGCAGCGGGTCGACATAGAGAAGCGCCATGTCCCAGGGGAAGAAGATCCAGGTATCCTGACTCACTTCGGTGATGTAGGTGTCGACCATCGGCGCACCCTGAGGCTTAGCATAGACCGTCGCGAAATGGGCCTTGGGATAGAGCTCGCGGACAAGCTCCAAGGTGCGGCCCGTATCCACCAGATCATCGACGATCAGCACACCATCGCCATCGCCGATCAGGCCGTCATCCGGCCCCTTCAGCACTTGAGCATCGGCCTGGGTCTGATGGTCGTAGGACTTCACGCTGATCGTATCGACAGTGCGCACATCCAGTTCGCGCGCGACGATGCAGGCCGGCACCATACCGCCGCGCGTGATGGCGAGGACCGCGCGCCAGCCACCTTCCGGCCGCGGTCCCTCATGGTCGAGCCGCCAGGCGAGCGCGCGACTGTCGCGGTGCATCTGCTCCCACGAGACGTGAAAGCCCTTCTCGAACGGCAGTTGCTCTTTCATCGTCGCCCGTTCCCCCGCCGTCCTTGTTCTGAAAGCGTAAAGCTTACGCTCATGGAGTAGCGCATCGCGCAGGTCGCAACCAAGCCCTCAGCGCCCCGCGAGAAGCGCGTCAAGCTCGGCCGCGAGCGCTTCGACCTCCTCGCGAGCACGGCCGGCACGCGACAGCTCACCCGCGCCGCGGCCCGTCATGAACGCTTCGGCATAGGCTGCACGGGCGCCGAGACGCGCATCGAGGATATGAGCGCCGAGATCTCCGACCTCCTCGATCGCCGCGGTCGCCACCCGCCCGCGATGCGGAACGCGGTTGAGCACCACAGCATGATCGAGCCCGGTCTCGCGCAGCATGTCGAGCGTCGCGCCGGTCGCCCAGACATCGGCCGCCGAGGGTTGGCAGGGCACAAGCGCGAGGTTCGCCGCCCGCATAGCACTCCGCCCGATCACGTCGGCCGAACCCGGCGCATCGACGAAGACCCAGTCCGCCCCTTTTGCGGCATCCAGGATATCGGAGCGGGCGCGCCATTCGGCGCCCTCGATCAAGGTAACCGGCGGCAGGTCACGCGCCGCACGGGCGCGGGCCCATGTCGCCGTCGAACGCTGCGGGTCGAGATCGAGGACAGAAACCGAGGCCCCCCTTCCGGCCCGCTCCGCTGCCAGCGCGGTGAGCACCGTGGTCTTGCCCGCGCCGCCCTTCTGCTGCGTCAAGAGGATCACGTGACCCATCTGCCCGCCTCCGAAACTCGCCTCACGCCGAAGGGACCGCGCTGCAGCCCGACCTCAGAAGCGTTAGCGAAGCGTCACGAAGTCGCCAAGGGAAAGGCGCCAACCCTCACGAGAGAAATTGGCTGCGGGTTAGTTGGAGAGAGCGGGACCAGCAGTGTCGAACCGCATGGTGCAACCGCCACGATCGCTGTCGGCGCGCTGCCATGACTGCGTGCGACCCAAGAGCGAGATGCCGTAGTAGCCCCGGACCTCTAGCGTGTCGCTTCCGACGAGGTTCACCTCGACGCCATAGGTCTTCCCATTGCGGGCGTTATATATCCGACCGTCGCCAAAGCTCTGCCCCCCGGTCCGGCCCCCGGCCGGTGACAGGCTGTCGATGAGCTGCAGACCGCAAAGCGGCCTCGCCCGTTCCCCAGGGTCTGGGTTGTTGGCGTCCCGCTTCGGTTTGCCGGACATGTCATGCGCCCGCTGCAGCCAAGCGATCCGTCCGCATAGGCTATCGCCACAGGGCATGATCTGGATGATCGCCTTGCCGTTCTCCGTCAGCCAATGGCCGAGAACACCGCTCTGGTTCGCGGCAGCAGGTGCCGTCGAAGCAGCGGCCGTGAGTAGGGCTGCGCACAGTCCGATACGGGGAAGGAGTGGCATTGGCATCATCGCGTCCCTTCGCACTTCTGGCGGTTCACGCTCTTCTTCTGGGGATGAACTAGGGCGCACACGCCCTGCTGGGTAGGGCACAAAACGTCACGAAGACGTGTCGGCCGGTTTTGAAACGATCGCCTCTTCCCAGCCCGCGAGCTTGCGCATCGTCGCGCCGATCCAGCGGCAAAGCACATAGAAGACTGGGGTGAAGAGAAGACCGAAAATCGTCACGCCGATCATGCCGGAAAAGACCGCCGTGCCGAGCGCCTGGCGCATCTCCGCCCCGGCCCCGGTGGCGATCACCAACGGCACCACGCCAAGGATGAAGGACAGCGCCGTCATCATGATCGGGCGCAGCCTCAGCCTTGCTGCATCCACCGCCGCCTCGACGCGCGAGAGGCCACGTTCCTCCCCTTGGCGCGCGAACTCCACGATCAGGATCGCGTTCTTCGAGGCGAGACCCACGAGGACCACGAGCCCGATCTGCGTGAGGATATTGTTGTCCATTCCTCGCAGCAGCACGCCCTCGATGGCCGCCAAGAGGCACATTGGAACGATCAGGATGACGGCCAGCGGCAACAGCCAGCTCTCGTACTGCGCCGCCAGCACGAGGAAAACGGCAACGATGGCGAAGGCGAAGAGGAAGCCGATATTGCCGGCAGCAAGTTTCTCCTGAAGCGCGAGTTCCGTCCATTCGAAGTTGAAGCCTGAGGGCAGCGCCTCCGCCGCCGTCGCCTCCAGCCGTTCGATGGCCTGCCCCGTACTGACCCCTGGTATCGTGCCGCCCTGGATCGCGGCGGCGTTGAAGAGGTTGTAGCGTGCGACGCGCCAGGGCCCGGTCGTATCCTCGAAGGTCGCGACCGCCCCGATCGGCGCCATGTCACCGGATTTCGAACGGGTGCGGAGCCTCGCGATGTCCTCTGGCGTCGCCCGGAACACGCCATCGGCCTGCGCCGTCACGCGATAGGTCTGACCGATAAAGTTAAAGTCGTTCACGAAGCTTGAGCCGAGATAGACCTCGAGCGCTTCGTTGACCTGGTCCGCGGTAACGCCCACCAACTCGGACTTCACCCGGTCGATATCCGCATAGATCCGAGGCGTGCTCGTGTTGAAGAGCGTGAAGGCCCCGGCGATGCCATCCGTCCCGTTCGATGCAGCAGCCATGCCCTGGGCCGCTTGCTGAAGGGCATCGAGACCCCGGCCCCGCTCGTCCTGCACGTAAAGCTTCCAGCCGCCGGAATTGCCGATGCCCCGCACCGGCGGCGGTTGCAGCAGGAAGATCACCGCGTCGTTGATCTCCACGAAGAGCTGTTGCTGCAGCTCGCCCAGAACGCGGACATCCGAGTAGCCGTTCTGCGCGCGCCATTGGGCGTCCTTCAACGGCACGAAGATCGCAGCGCCATTTGGCGTGTTAGTGAAGGTCGCACCGTCGAGACCCACAATGGGCACCGTATGCGCAACCGCTTCGTGGCGCATCATGATCTCGGCCGCACGGCGCGAAACCTCATCGGTTCGCGTCAACGACGCGCCTGCGGGAAGCTGCACGACGGTGATGAGATAACCCTGGTCCTGCGCCGGGATAAAACCCGTCGGCGCTGCTCCGAACCGGTCGACTGCAAGCCAGATCAAGCCAGCATAGGCCACGAGGGCAATGGCCACGCCCCCCAGGATGAACCGCACCAGCCATGCATAGCCATTGGCCAGCTTGTCGAACGCCCAGTTAAACCCCTTGCCGAAGGTCGTAAGCGGCCAGCTCAGGACCGCGCCGATCTTGGCCAGGATGCTATCCCCGGTCCGCTCCCCCGGCGGGCGCATGAAGAGGACGGCGAGCGCGGGCGACAGCGTCAGCGACACGATGGTCGAAATGCCGGTCGAGGCCGCGATGGTCAGCGCGAATTGCTGATAGAACTGCCCCGTGATGCCGGCAACCGACGCCACTGGCAGGAACACCGCCATCATCACGAGCGACGTGGCAACCAGCGCGCCCGAAACCTCGGTCATCGTCTGACGCGCGGCCTCGCGAGGCTTCATCCCCTCGCGCAGGAACCGCTCCATATTCTCGACGACCACGATCGCGTCGTCGACGACGATCCCGATGGCCAGCACCAGACCGAAGAGCGAAAGGTTGTTGAGCGAGAAGCCGAAGAGCGCCATCGCCCCGAAGGTCGCCACCAGCGAGACGGGGATCGCAATGACCGGAATGATGGCCGTGCGGAGCGACTGCAGGAAGATCACGATCACCAGGATCACCAGCGCGATCGCCTCGAAAAGCGTCTGGTTCACCTCGTCGATCGACTGCTGAATGAACTCGGTCGGGTTGTAGACGACCGTGTACTCGACCCCCGGTGGGAAGTCCTCGGCTAGGCTGTCCATCAGGGCAAAGATCTCAGCAGCCGTCTCGAGGGCGTTGGACCCCGGGCGCTGAAACACGCCGATGGGCAGCGCCGTGTCGGCGTCGAGATAACCGTTGATCGAGTAATCCTGAGCGCCGAGCTCGACCCGCCCGATATCCTCAATGCGGATCAAACCGCCCGCATCGTCGGTCGCGACGACGATCTGCTCGAATTCTTCGGGATCGATCAGCCTACCATCGGTGACAACCTGCAGCTCTGTCGCGCGTTGGTCGGGCACCGGCAGCCGGTTGATGATGCCCGAAGCGACCTGGGTGTTGTTCGAGCGGATGGACGCCAGCACTTCGCCCGCCGTCAGCCCGCGCGCCGCGACCAGTTCGGGATCGAGCCAGATGCGCATCGCATAGGCGCGCTCAGCGAAGATCGTGGCCTGACCCACACCGTCGATCCGGGCGATCCGGTCGACAACTTGGCTTTTGGCGTAGTTCGAGATGTAGGCCTGATCCCTGCTCCCATCGGGGGAGAGCATATGGATCACCATCATCATATCGGGCGAGGACTTCTCGGTGACCACGCCCTGACGGCGAACCTCCTCAGGCAATCGCGGCTCGGCAGAGGTCACGCGGTTCTGCACCAGCACCTGCGCCTGATCGATATCGGTGCCGAGTTCGAACACGACGCTCAGTGTCATCAGCCCGTCGCCGGTCGACTGGCTGAACATGTAGAGCATGTCCTCGACGCCGTTCACTTCCTGCTCGATGACGGCGGCGACGGTATCTGCAACGGTCTCGGCCGAGGCGCCCGGATAACTTGCCGTAACCTGCACCGTGGGCGGTGCGATTTCGGGGTATTGCGCGACGGGAAGCTGGCCGTAGGAGACAGCGCCCATGATCACGAGCAGGATCGAGATTACCGCGGCAAAGATGGGCCGGTCGATGAAGAAGTGGGAGAAGCGGCCCATGGCGTTCTGCCTTTCGTCGTCGCGGGCGAGATAGCCCAGCAGGTGCGCCGATGACCCGGCGCCGCCGGCTTAGTCCTTGAATTCGAGCGTCGTATTCTGGGGCGTGACCGTGCTACCGGGCCGGGCCCGCTGCACACCCGCCACGATGATCTTGCTGCCGGGCTCGATACCCGAGCGGATCACCCGCATCCCGCGATAGAGGGGCCCAAGCTCAACGGGCGCCGGTGCAACCATCATCACGCCCTGCTCCTCAGCCGGCACGACCGTCATCAAAAGTTTGCTCGCCTGATCCGCCAAGATCGCCTCATCCGGCACCAGCAGCGCGTCGTAAGGGGCGCTCGCCGCCACTCGGATCCGTCCGAACACCCCGGGCACGAGCTGCGGCGCCGGATCCTCGATGATCGCACGCACGGTGATGGTGCCCGAATTCGGATTGAGCACATTGTCGACGAAATCGAGCCTGCCCTCATGGACGAACTCATCCTCGTCCAAAAGCCTGATACCCACCGGCCAATTCGTCGTGCTGGAGGACGGTCGCTGCTCGATCGGCACAAAACGCGTGTAGTTCAGGAAATCCGCCTCCGAAACGGTGAAAGTGAAGTAGATCGGCGCGGTCGAGACGAGCCGCGCCAGCATCGTCGTCGACCCCGTGCCCCCGATCACAAGGTTCCCGGGATCGACCTCACGCTGAGAGATACGGCCGGCGAAGGGCGCACGGATCACCGTAAACTCAAGATCCAGCTTCGCTTGAACCACATCCGCTTCGGCGACCTGCACCTGCGCCAGGCTCTCGGAAAGCTGCGCCTGCGTCCGGTCGACTTCCTGCTCCGTCCCGACATTGCGCTCCGCCAGCTGCGTGGCCCGGTCAAGCTCGATCTGGGCGAGATCGGCGGACGCGTTCGCCGAGGCGAGCGCCGCCTGGGCCCGGCGCAACGAGGCTTCGAAGGGGCGCTGATCGATGGTGAAGAGGACGGTGCCCTCCTCAACAAGCTCCCCTTCATCGAAGCTTACCTGGTCGAGATAGCCCGAAACGCGGGCCCGAAGCTCGACCTCCTGCTGCGCTTCGAAGCGCCCGGTGAAGACGTCGTAGTCCGTGACTTCCGCGCTCAAAGGCGTGGCGATTTCGACCGGCGGGTTTGGCGGCATCTGCGCAACGGCAGGCGCGAAAGCAAGCGCACCGGCGACTACAATCAATGCAGGCGACCACATGGCTGGTGCCAAAATGCTGTGAGACATGGCCTCCTCCCAGGCACGGCGACTGTCGGCAATCCGACTCGCCACGAGGCATAGCACGCCGCAGCGCGCTGCGAAGCCCGTTGACCGTGCGCAAATGCGACCTCCGGACCTCAAAGATTGTCAGAAGTCTTTGCGCCAGTTCACCCCGACACTTGTCGAGCCTTCGCTGCCGACCTCGCCATCGACCGTCACGTTCGAGAACACTTCGACCTCGACGGTCACCTTGCTCTCCCCGCCGGCCACCGGTTGCGTCGCGCCGACAAACACGCCCTCCGCGACGTTCTTGCCGACGGTCACCTCGGCCTCTCCTTCGGCATCCGTATCGAAGCGCAGAACATCGACGCCCGCCGCGCCGCGGATATCGTCGATCACGCCGCCCGAGCCGTCGAGGAGCGTCGTGACCGCCGATGCAAGCTGGATCGCCTGCGTCGCCGAGAGGGACTGCGACGACTGCCCGAAGACGGTGCGCGGCAGCACCTCCTCCTCGGGCAGCGATGGGTCGCTTTCGAACACGATCTCCGGGTCCGACGCATTGCCGCGGACGCGAATGAAGCCCGTTATGTCCTGGTTCGTATGGCTCAGCGCCACGTTGAGCCGCGGATCGATCTCCCGCCCGCCGGTGAAGGTGACTTCGCCCTCCGTCAACTGGAAGCTTTTGCCGAGCAGATCCAAGCTACCGCGGGCACGGGTGACGTCTCCGACGATCCGCGGGCGCGCGGCCGTGCCGTCGATGTCGAGATCGACATTCCACGAGCTGTCGAGCCCGCGACCGCGCACAAAGACCGATCGGTCGGCACGGATCTTCAGATCGAGCGTGATGTCGCCGCCAGCTCCTTCGTCCTCCACCGGGATCGGCTCGCCCTTGATCCGCACATCGCCGAGCGTTGCGACCGAGGGCGGCAGGGCGTTCACCAGCCGAACCTCCGCGCGCTCGATAGTGGTCGTGCCGCTCAGCGCGAAACCGGTGAGCGGACCCTTCGCAGCGATATCGGTGCTGATCTGCGCTGTGACGTCATCGCGCCGCACCAGAACCGCACTTTGCGCAGCGACCGTCGCGTCGATCCCATCGGGCGACAGCGCTACACGACCGTCGAGCGTGCCCGAAGCGCCATCTCGGCCGGAGAACACCAGCGCGATGGTGTCGACCGATTGCAGCTCGGTATCGAGCGTCAGATCGGTGAGGATCGTGCCCGTGTCGAGGTTCTGATACTGCCCCTCGCGCATCTGCACCTGACCGCCGATCTCCGGCGCCTCTACCGTGCCCGAGAGCGCGAGATCGATGTCGAGCCGGCCGTCCAGCACATGATCCGGCAGCGGCACCAGCACCCAAAGATCGCCAACATCACCGGCCCAGCGCACGCTGCCATCAAGCCCCGCGTTCGCGGGCAGGGTCGGTGCCGGCCCGCCCGAGGGGACGAGGCCAAGCCCGGCATTGACGCGGAACGGCTCCCCGAACGGACCGGTCAGCGCAATGTCGTTGACCAGCCGCCGACCATCCCAGCGCCCGGTGATCTCCAAACCCAGATCGCCAACATCGCCCACCGCGTCGTCAAAGCCGAGTCCTGCGGCCTGAGCATCGATATCCGCCCGCGCCCGCCCGCGGCGCGTGTCGAAGCTGGTCTCGAACTCCAAGCTGCCGCGGGAGATCGGGCTCTCCGCTGCCAGCGTCTTGAGCTGGCCGAGATCGCTGAAATCGAGACGCAGATTGCCCGATGCGCCGCTGGGGTAGAGCACGGCATCACCGGCTATCCGCCCACCGGGCAGCAGCAGGGCGAGCGCATCGAGCCGGGTTACCCCGCCCGCGCTCCTCACGCGCAGGGGCTGCTCCAGCGCCACCTCGGCCTCGTCGAGGGCAAGGCGCATCGTCGCGATCTCCGCCTGCGGGTTCCCGTCGAGATCGGCACGGGCGCGCAGCGTCGCCGAGAGCGGCTTGCGGTCCATCAGCCCCTCGGCATCGAGCGCGATGTCCAGCGCGGAAAGCGGCCCTTGCGCGGTCAAGCTGGGGTTCTCGATCTCCAATCCTGGCCCACCGATCCGCCCGACCGCGAGCTTCGTGTCGATCCCAGGCCGGCCGAGCGCATCACGGATGGCGGCGGTCAGCGTCACGGCCTCCACTTCCAGCCCCTCCGCGGCGACAGCGGGCACGTCCAGGGTTGCAGCGACATCCGTCCGTCCCGAACGCTCGGTCAGCCGCGCATCGAGCCGCGCATCGCCGATCTCAGCCCCGCCTGTCGCGAGGCCCTGCGTGCGCGCCTGCACCCGGCCCGCGGGGCTGATGAGCCCGGTCATATCCGCATCGACCCTCACGCTGCGAGCGACAGCACTGCCGGAGACGTCCGAGAGGACGAGCGACGCTGTGCCCTGCCCATTCCCGCCCAAAGCTGAGAGATCCGCGTCGAGCGTTAGGCCCGAGGCCGCGATCCCGGCACCCGCAATCTGCCCCACCCGCGCCTGCAGCTTAACGGCCGGATCTTGCACGAGCGTGGCAAGCACGCTCTCCGCCTCGACCCGGGCGACCGTGAAGCCCGCGGCACCGATCTCCTCGATCACGGCATCCACAGTGCCGCCCGGATTGCCGGTCAGATCGGCCATGTCGAAGATCACCTCGGCCCGCGCGACCTGCGCATCAGGGCCCGAGACCGCCTCGGCCGTCACCGTGCCCTTGGCGGTCGCAGCACCGGTCAACGCCGCAAGCTCCGTATCGGCCGCGACCTGCGCGATGGTGTAGCCCGCAGCCGCGATCCCGCTCACTTCGGCGCTGACCGTGCCGCCCGGGCTGCCGGTGAGATCCTCCAGAGCGAAATCCACGGCAGCGGTGTCCACGGCCGCATCGGGCCCCGACACCGTACGGGCGAGTATGCTTCCATTGGCCCGGCCCGCCGCGGAGAGATCGGCCACATCGGTCTCGGCCGTGACCGTCTCGATCGTGTAGCCGGCAACGGCGATCCGGTCGATCTCAGCCGTCACCGTCCCCGCAGGCGCGCCGGCCAGATCGTCCAGGAACGCGGTCAGGCGCAGCTCCTCGACGGCGCCACCTTCGACCGCCTCGATCCGAATGTCCCGCGCCACAGCCTCGACAGCGGCCGAGGGGGAACGATCGATTTCCGTCACGCTCGCCGTACCCTCGAAGACCGCGAGCCCCGCCTGC
>JBCDFC010000073.1:0-20075 GCA_039178805.1 Pseudomonadota bacterium
CACCCGCAGCGCCGCGCCGCGGATTCTCAGCTGCCAATTCGTGCCATCCGGCAGTTTCAGCCGGATCACGCGCGGGTCTTTCCTGCGGATCGGCCGGACTTCGGGGAGGAAGCCGAAGCCCGCGCCGCCGCAGAGACGCGTTGAGCCTTCCCAACACTTACCCGCCCTGCTTAACTAAAAAGTCTACTTCACCCCTATGCGCCGGCGCTGAGAGCGCGCCGGCAGGAGCACTGTCATGAGCTATCGTGTCGCCGTCGTGGGCGCGACCGGAGCGGTCGGCCGCGAAATTCTCTCCATTCTGGCGGAGCGGAACTTCCCGACGACGACGGTGCATGCGGTGGCGAGCGCCAAATCGGTCGGCCGCGAAGTCTCCTATGGGGAAGACGCTGTGTTGAAGGTCGAAAGCCTGGATGATTTCGACTTCAAAGGCGTCGATATCGGCCTGTTCTCGCCGGGCGGCAAAATCTCAGCCCAGCACGCGCCGCGGGCGGCGAACGCCGGCTGCGTGGTGGTGGACAACACCTCGCATTTCCGGATGGAGCCGGATGTGCCGCTGGTGGTTCCGGAAGTGAATCCGGGCGCCATCGCCGGCTATGGCAAGCGCGGGATCATCGCGAACCCTAACTGCTCGACCATCCAGATGGTCGTCGCGCTCAAGCCGTTGCATGACCTGTTCGGGGTCAAGCGGGTCGTTGTCTCGACCTACCAATCCGTCTCGGGCGCGGGCAAAGACGGGATGGACGAGCTCTGGAACCAGACCAAGGGCCTCTATGTCCCCGGACAGGAAGTCGATCCGGCCAAGTTCCAGAAGCAGATTGCCTTCAACATCATTCCCCAGATCGACGTCTTCATGGAGGACGGCTCGACCAAGGAGGAGTGGAAGATGGTGGCGGAGACGAAAAAGATCGTCGATCCGACCATCAAAGTGCACGCGACTTGTGTGCGGGTGCCGGTCTTCGTCGGTCATTCTGAGGCGGTTTGGGTCGAATTCGAGGAGCCCTTGGACGAGGACGAGGCGCGCGAGATCCTGCGCCAGGCCCCGGGGATCATGGTCGTCGATAAGCGCGAGCCGGGCGGCTATGTGACGCCGGTGGACTGTGTGGGCGATTTCGCGACCTTCGTCTCGCGCCTGCGGACGGACCCGACGGTGGAGAACGGGCTCAGCTTCTGGTGCGTCTCCGACAACCTCCGCAAGGGTGCCGCCCTCAACGCCGTGCAGATCGCAGAACTCCTCGGCCGGCGCTGCCTGCAGCGGGCCTAACCGGCGGGGCGTCGCCGCTGTCCAGGATGCGCAAGGGTGCCCAAGCGCCCTTGCGCCCCCACCAACCCTCCGCTATGTCCCGCGCCGTCGCCGGTATAGCTCAGCTGGTAGAGCACGTCATTCGTAATGATGGGGTCGGGGGTTCGAGTCCCTCTACCGGCACCACAATACCAAACACTTAAATAGTTTCTTGGTCCGAGCAGGATTGCAGAGATCTCCCTGGGGGACCGTGGGGGGACCGGAAATCCGGCACACAGACGACGCTCACTTGGCCTCCAGCCAGCACCCTTGCGGCCGACCAAGGATCCGCCACGAGTGGCAGTTCAGTTGCTGCGTTTATCATCCTCGGCAGTCGTTCATTCTTCGCGATCCAATGACCATTTAGCCATGCTATAGAGCCGAAGTCCGAATGAGTGACGATGAAATTGATCGAAGAGCTCATGCGCTTTACCAGGTCTTCGAAAGATGGTTGCGCGGCTTCGTAACCTGCGCGGATTGCGATAAGCCGCTGCGCTCAAGCCATTCGACCAGCATGACGGGCAAACGCCACGCCTACTATCTCTGCCAGACGAAGGGCTGTGGCTCCTATGGCAAGTCGATCAGGCGCGCGAAGATCGAGGGTGACGTCGAAGAGTTGCTGAAGGACATGCGCCCGTCAGCCAGCCTCTTCGCGTTGGCACGTGCCATGTTCATGGATGCGTGGTCGCAGCGCAGCGATCAGGCGAAAGAAATCTCCAAGGCGCTGAAGCGCGACCTCACGCAGTTGGAAAAGCAGATGGAGGTCATGTTCGACCGCATCGCCGACGCAACCAGCCCGACCGCAATCAAAGCCTATGAGCGGCGGATCGATGCGTTGGAAAAGGAGCGCTTGGTCGTCGAGGACAAACTGCAGCGCGCGGGTGTCGAAAGGTGTGCGAAGGGCGACGACGCCAAAGAGAAACTAGAACTTGCCCTGCGATTCCTCTCAAACCCTTGGAAACTATGGGCATCCGGCGATATCGAGTTGCGCCGATTGGTCCTCAAACTGGCCTTCGCAGAGCGCCTGCCGTACTGTCGGAAATCAGGACCTAGAACTCCCAAAACCACCTTGCCTTTCAAGGTGATAGAGGGAATTCAAACGCCTGATTGTATGATGGTGCCCAGGAGAAGACTCGAACTTCCACGGGTTGCCCCACACGGACCTGAACCGTGCGCGTCTACCAATTCCGCCACCTGGGCACACCGACCTCTCGGTGCGTGCGGTGACGTAATGGAGGCGCCCGGTCCATGTCAACGTGCCTGGCCTCGGACCACGCCCTAGCCGCGCTGACCCAGGCGGCGGATCGTATCGCCATCTCGGACCCAGACGGTGTCTCGTGCGCTGGAAAGATGGACGCCGCAAACCCATTCATCGATGCCGTTGACTTCGCGATGGGGTGCTTCGCCGGCAAGGCATGCCTGCCTGAAGCGCGTCAGGTGCCGTTCGATCGGCCCCGGCAGCCCCGGCAGCCCCGGCCGAAGTCCGGACGTCGCTCGACGAGCCGCTCATATTCAACAGCCATTGTGAGGATGGGCGGCAGCGGGCCTGCGTCGAATGCGTCAAGGACCTAGAGCTACGATTTGCGCGCAACGCCGGCGGTCGGAGGGCGACCTGCGGCATCATCGCCGTTGGCAATGTGCGGTGTGCCGTCTGCCCAACGTCGTATCCGAAGCTATGTCGTGGAACTGGACGCTCAAATTGCTACCCGAGAGGTACCGATGACGACCCTTGCCAGCGACGCGCCTATTGCCGCTGTGATCGGCGGATCCGGATTTGTGGGGCGGTATGTGACACAAGCGCTGGCCAAGCGGGGCTGGCGTGTTCGCGTGGGCTGTCGACGGCCGAACGAGGCGCTCTTCGTCAAGCCCTATGGTGTCGTGGGGCAGGTCGAGCCTGTGCTCTGCAATGTGCGCGATGACGACTCGATCGCAGCTATCGCCGAGGGTGCGGATTGCGTGATCTATTCGGTCGGTATCCTCTTCGCGACGGGCAAAAACACATTCGCCGCGGTTCAGGCCGAGGGGCCAGCGCGGGCGGCGAAGGCGGCCAAGGCGGCGGGGGTCGAGCGGTTCGTGCTGATCTCGGCCATCGGTGCGGATGCGGAGAGCCCGGTCGCTTACGCCAAGACGAAGGCCGAGGGGGAGGCAGCGGTTCTTGCCGAGTATCCGGAGGCGGTGATCTTGCGCCCCTCGATCGTCTTCGGGCCCGAGGATCAGTTCTTCAACCGCTTTGCCGGGATGGCACGGTTCTCACCCGTCATCCCAGTAGTCGGGGGATCGACGAAGTTTCAGCCTGTCTGGGTTCAGGACGTGGCGGAGGCGACGGCGAAGGCCGCCATGGGTGAGGCTGCGGCGGGCATCTATGAGTTGGGGGGGCCGGGCGTCTACAGCTTCAAAGAGCTGATGGAGATGATGCTGAAGGTGATCCGCCGGAAACGCCGCGTCTTTGACATCCCCATCCCGATCGGGCGGCTGCAGGGTAAGGTCATGCAGCTCTTGCCTAACCCGCCGCTCACCGAAGATCAGGTGAAGATGCTGGCCAACGACAATGTGGTGAGCGAGGGGGCAAAGGGGTTTGCCGATCTTGGCATCGAGCCCGAGGCGCCCGAAGGGATCATCGAGAGCTATCTCGTGCGCTTCCGGCCGAAGGGGCAATACACCGATATGATCGAGGCCGCGCGGAGCCGGCAGTCCTAAAGCGCGCCGTTAGTGCGAAGCGCGGCTGCCTCGATCACTGTCATGCATGAGCTCCATTCGGGCGTCTATCACCGGGTGCTGGATTGCCGGGTCGTAGCCGTCAATGACGGTAGCTTGTGTCTGAGCTGAACCGCTCGGAGCAGTTGCGCGACTACGAGATCAGGCGAGCGGTGAAGACGAGGATCACCGCGCCGATGGCGGCGACGAGGATTGTGTCGAGGAGCGGCGTGCCTGTGTTGATGTTGATGCCGAGGGCCGGGAGGACGAGCCCACCGACGACGGAGCCGAGGACGCCCCAGATCAGGTACTTGATGAGCCCCCCGCCGCCGACGATGAAGCTGGCCAGCCAGCCCGCGACGATCCCGATGATGGCGACGGCGATCAGCGATCCGATCTGCATGGCGAGATCCTTGTGAGCGGTGTGTCCGGTCAGCTGTAGACGAGCGCCAAAAGGGCGGCACCCAGGATCACGCGGTAGATCACGAAGGGCAGCATCGTCCAGTTCTGGCGAAACATGCGCATCATCACGGTGAGCGCGAGGAGCGCGGCGAGACAGGAGAGCGCGGCGCCGAACATCAGTTCCGCGCCCAAGACGAACGCGCCATCGGTGATCACGCCGGCCGTTTCCAGCACGCTGGCGGCGAGGATGATGGGGATGGCCATCAGGAGGGCGAGCCGCGCAGCCTCGTCGCGCCGGAAGCCGAGCGCGCGCGCCATCGTCATCGTGATACCTGAGCGGGAGACGCCGGGGATGAGCGCGGTGGCTTGGGCAAAGCCCATCGCGATCGCGGCCGGCCAGCCAAAGGCCCGTTCGGTAAGCTGGGCTTCGTCGCGACGGTCGACGAGCCAGAGGAGGATGCCGCCGAGGAGCGTGGACCAACCGATGATCTCCATCGAGCGTAGGCCCTCGTCGAGGCCACTGAGCTTCAGCACCAAACCGGCTAGGACCGCCGGGACTGTCGCAACACCGATCAGCAGCGCGAGCCTTGCGTCGGCTGTGTCGAAGCGGAGCCTTAGAAGATCGATGCCGCCGGTGATGAGCCGTGCGACATCGCCGCGGAAGTAGAGGCACACGGCGATGAGCGTGCCGAAATGCACGGCCACATCCATTGTGACGCCCTGATCGGCGCGGCCCGTGAGGAGCGGCCAGAGGATAAGATGGGCGGAGGAAGAGATCGGCAGGAACTCGGTAACGCCCTGAATGATCGCCAGCACCACGATGTCGAACAGGCTCATCTTCCCCTCATCGCGCTGCGCCATCGGCATCTGGAGGAAGAGGAGTCAGTCGCGCAAGGGGCAAGTTATGACAGTGATACTGACTTAATTTCCGCTTCGTATCTAGTCGACAACGCAATTGAGCGGTGGGTGGGCTGATTAAAGGTCAGCATTTTTGCCTTTTCATGCCCGCGCCCGTGATGTATGGGCGTGCGCTCTAGGCAATGCTGGCCACAAGCCGGCTGATCCCAGGCTGACATGGAGGCGCGCTATGGCGCAGCGGATGTTGAAGTTCGTGAGCGTCGACCGGCAAACGCCGGAGAAGCGTCACGCGCGGGAGCGGCGCGAGGATTTCGGCGAGATTTATCGGGAGTACGCGCGGGAGAAGGCCGAGGAGCAGGCCGCGCGCTGCAGCCAATGCGGCGTGCCCTTTTGCCAGTCCGGCTGTCCCTTGCACAACAACATCCCCGACTGGCTGAAGGCCACCGCCGAGAACCGGCTGCGTGAGGCCTATGAACTGTCCGCGGCGACCAACACTTTCCCTGAAATCTGCGGCCGGATCTGCCCGCAGGATCGGCTCTGCGAGGGTAACTGCGTCATCGAGCAGTCGGGCCACGGGACGGTCACTATCGGGGCCGTCGAGAAATACATCACGGAAACCGCCTGGGAGGAGGGTTGGGTCGAGATCCCAAAGCCCGCTCAGGAGCTGGAGGGTTCGGTCGGGATCATCGGTGCGGGGCCCGCAGGGCTCGCCGCGGCAGACCGGCTGCGGCGCATGGGCTTTCAGGTCACGATCTACGATCGCTACGACCGCTCTGGTGGGCTACTGATCTATGGCATTCCGGGCTTCAAGCTTGAGAAGGACGTCGTCACGCGGCGGAACGAGCAGCTTGAGAAGGCGGGCGTCGTCTTCAAGCTGAACACCAATGTCGGTGAGGACATCTCGTTCGATGAGATCCGGGCGGCCCATGACGCGGTGCTGATCGGGACGGGCGTCTACAAAACGCGCGAGGTCGCGGGCCCAGGCGTCGGCATGGCGGGGCTCGTGCAGGCGCTCGACTATCTGACTGCATCGAACCGCAAGGGGCTGGGCGACGAAGTCTCCGATTTCGACGACGGGACGCTGGATGCCGAGGGCAAGCGGGTCGTGGTCATCGGCGGGGGCGACACAGCGATGGACTGTGTGCGCACGGCGATCCGCCAAGGGGCCACCTCGGTCAAATGCATGTACCGTCGCGACCGCGCCAACATGCCCGGCAGCCAGCGCGAGGTGGCGAATGCCGAGGAAGAGGGTGTTGAGTTCCAGTGGCTGACCGCCCCCAAGGCCTTTATGGGCGACAACCGGGTGACGGGCGTTCGCGCCGTCGAGATGCGCCTCGGCGCGCCGGATCCGACGGGGCGGCAGGCGCCGGAAGAGGTGCCGGGCTCGGAGTTCACTGAGGGCTGCGATCTCGCGATCCAGGCGCTCGGTTTCGAGCCCGAGGATCTGCCGCGGCTTTGGGGTGTGTCCGGGCTCGAGGTCTCGCGCTGGGGCACGATCAAGGCGGATTTCCGGACCCACGAGACCTCGCTGCCGGGCGTCTATGCGGCGGGCGATATCGTACGGGGCGCGAGCCTGGTGGTCTGGGCGATCCGCGACGGGCGGGAGGCGGCTGATGCGATCGCCGAACGCCTGCTGACCGGCGCGGCCGTTGCGGCAGAATGACGGGCCGCGTGATGGGCCGCCCCATGGCGCTGACGCCGTCCTGTGCAGCGGCGGTGCTTTTGTTGAAAAGCGTAACGGCCTAGGCGCCAGTGCGGCGGCAGGTGGATGGTTGGCCCCGCAGCCGGCGTAGGCGGAGGCTGAGCCAACAACCAAGACGAAGGCAGGGCAGTGCCCGACCCACGGAGGACTGAACATGGCGAAGGATATCGACACCGGCTGGGTTGAGGCCTTCGAGGCGCGAGCGAAAGCGCTAGCCGATAGGGGTATGTATCTGCCAGCCGAGGAGAAAGCCTCCTGCGGCGTCGGGCTCGTAACGGCCGTCGATGGCAAACCGCGCCGCTCGGTCGTGGAGGCCGGGCTGACCGCGCTGAAAGCGATCTGGCATCGCGGCGCCGTCGATGCGGACGGCAAGACCGGTGACGGGGCCGGCATCTACACTCAGATCCCGACCGAGTTTTTCGAGGAGCAGATCCGCCGAACGGGGCACGAGCCGAACGGGCATGGCATCGCCGTTGGCCAGATTTTCCTGCCACGGACGAATTTCGGTGCGCAGGAGACCTGCCGCTCCATCGTCGAGCAGGAGGTGCTGCGCCTCGGCTACTACATCTATGGCTGGCGCCAGGTGCCGGTGAATATCAGCGTGCTGGGCCAGAAGGCGAAGGCGACGCGGCCGGCGATCGAGCAGATCTTGATCGCCAACCAAAAGGATGTCGACGAGGACATCTTCGAGCGTGAGCTGTATGTGATCCGCCGGCGGATCGAGAAGGCGGTCGCAGCGGCGCAGGTCACTGGGTTCTATATCTGCTCGCTCTCCTGCCGGTCGCTGATCTACAAAGGCATGATGCTGGCCGAGCAGGTGGACGCGTTCTACCCGGATCTGCAGGACCCGCGCTATACGAGCGCGCTCGCGATCTATCACCAGCGCTACTCGACCAACACCTTCCCGCAGTGGTGGCTGGCGCAACCCTTCCGCATGCTGGCCCATAACGGCGAGATCAACACGCTGAAGGGCAATCTGAACTGGATGAAGAGCCATGAGATCCGGCTCGCTTCAGGGTTCCTGGGCGAGGCGGCGGAGGACATCAAGCCGATCGTGGCGGATGGCTCGTCGGACAGTGCGGCCTTGGATGCTGTGTTCGAGCTGATGGTGCGGGCGGGGCGCTCCGCTCCGATGACGAAGACGCTGCTGGTGCCGGAGGCGTGGTCCTCGGACGAGACGATGCCCGAGAGTTGGAAGGCGATGTACGCCTATTCGAACGCGGTGATGGAGCCCTGGGACGGGCCGGCGGCGCTGGCAATGACGGATGGCCGCTGGGTGGTCGCGGGGCTCGACCGGAATGGGCTTCGGCCGATGCGCTATGTGGTGACGGCCGATGGGCTCGTCATCGCGGGCTCCGAGGTCGGCATGGTCCCAGTGGACGAGGCGATGATCCGGGAGAAAGGTGCGCTTGGCCCCGGCCAGATGCTTGCGGTCGATATGGAGCGCGGCCTGCTCCTGCATGATGCGGAGATCAAGGACGAACTGGCGGGCGATCGGCCCTATCCAGACTGGACGCAGAAGATCACGGATCTGACTGCGGCGCTGGACGGTCTGCGCGAGCCTCGGGGGCTGGAAGGCGGGGCATTGCGGCGGCGGCAGATCGCGGCGGGCTACTCCATCGAGGAGTTGGAGGCGATCCTGCACCCGATGGCGGAGGACGCAAAGGAGGCTATCGGCTCGATGGGCGACGACACGCCGGTGGCGGTGCTGTCGGACAAGTATCGCCCGCTCTCACACTTCTTCCGCCAGAATTTCAGCCAGGTGACGAACCCGCCCATCGACCCGCTGCGTGAGCGCCGGGTGATGAGCCTGAAGACACGGTTCGGGAACCTCAAGAACGTGCTGGACGAGGACTCGAGCCAGACCGAGATCATCACGCTCGAAAGCCCGGTCGTCTCGAACGGACAATACGAGGCGATGGTCGACGCGTTCGGCGAGAGCTACCGCGTGATCGACTGCACCTTCCCTAAGACCGACGAGGCGCCGGCGCTGAGGCGGCATCTCGAGCGGATCAGGCGCGAGGCCGAGGACGCGGTGCGCGCGGGTATCGGCCATCTCGTGCTGACGGACGAGGCGTCGGATGACGAGCGGATCGCGATGCCGATGATCCTCGCCACCTCGACCGCGCATTCCTGGCTAACGAAGCAGGGGCTCCGGACGTTCTGCTCGCTCAATGTGCGGTCGGCCGAGTGCATCGACCCGCATTACTTCGCGGTGCTGATCGGGGTGGGCGCAACGACGGTGAACCCGTGGCTCGCGCAGGAATCCATCATGGACCGCATCGCGCGGGGCCTGTTGGAGATGAGCGCCGAGCGGGCGATGGAGAACTATCGCGCGGCGATCGATGCGGGGCTCCTGAAGATCATTTCGAAGATGGGGATCTCCGTCATCTCCTCCTATCGCGGTGGCTGCAATTTTGAGGCGGTGGGCCTCTCGCGCTCGGTCGTGGCGGAGTTCTTCCCTGGCATGCCGTCGCGGATCTCGGGCATCGGGATTACGGGCATCGAGACGAAGCTGAGGGCGCTGCATGGCGTTGCGTGGAAGCCGGGGGCCGAGGTGCTGCCCATCGGCGGGATCTATAAGGCGCGGCGCCAGGGTGAGGCGCATGCCTGGGGTGCGCAGGTCATCCATGCGATGCAGCACGCGGTCGCCACGAACTCCTACGCCAAGTGGAAGCAGTTCTCGGACGGGATGCGGGCACAGACGCCGATCCATCTGCGCGATCTCTTGGACTTTAAGGCAGCAGGTAAGCCCGTGCCCATCGAGGAGGTGGAGAGCATCACCTCGATCCGAAAGCGGTTCGTCACGCCGGGCATGTCCCTCGGCGCGTTGAGCCCCGAGGCGCATAAGATGCTGAACGTGGCGATGAACCGGATCGGCGCGAAGTCCGACAGCGGCGAGGGGGGCGAAGATCCGAAGCACTTCCACCCCGAGCCCAATGGCGACAATCCCTCGGCGCGGATCAAACAGGTCGCCTCGGGCCGGTTCGGCGTGACGGCGGAATACCTGAACCAATGCGAGGAGCTGGAGATCAAGGTCGCCCAGGGTGCGAAGCCCGGCGAGGGCGGGCAGCTGCCCGGCTTCAAAGTGACGGAGACCATCGCGAAGCTTCGCCACTCGACCCCCGGCGTGACGCTGATCAGCCCGCCGCCGCATCACGACATCTACTCGATCGAGGATCTGGCGCAGCTCATCTACGACCTGAAGCAGATCAATCCGCGGGCGAAGGTCTGCGTGAAGCTCGTTTCCGCCACGGGCGTCGGCACCATCGCGGCGGGCGTCGCGAAGGCGAAGGCCGATGTGATCCTGATCTCGGGCCATAATGGCGGGACGGGCGCGTCACCCCAGACCTCGATCAAATATGCAGGCCTGCCCTGGGAGATGGGGCTGACCGAGGCGCATCAGGTGCTTGCGCTCAACGATCTGCGCGGGCGGATCACGCTGCGCACGGATGGCGGGCTGCGCACCGGGCGCGACATCGTCATCGCGGCGATGATGGGGGCCGAGGAGTACGGCGTCGGCACCGCGGCGCTGATCGCCATGGGTTGCATCATGGTGCGGCAGTGCCAGTCCAACACTTGCCCCGTCGGCGTGTGCACGCAGGACCCGGCGCTGCGCGAGCGGTTCACGGGTACGGCCGATAAGGTCGTGAACCTCTTTACGCTCATGGCGCAGGAGGTCCGCGAGATCATGGCCGAGATCGGCGTGCGCCGGTTCGATCAGCTCATCGGGCGGGCGGATCTGCTGACACAGGTTTCGCGGGGCGCCTCTCATCTCGACGATCTCGACTTCAACCCGATGCTGGTGCGGGTGGATGAGGGCGAGGAGGTGACGCTGGATCTCGGCCGCGCGCGCGCTGCCGTGCCGGACACGCTGGATGCGCAGATCGTGGAGGATGCGCAGCCCTTCTTCGAGCATGGCGAGAAAATGCAGCTCGACTACACCGTGCAGAACACGCAGCGGACGGTTGGGACACGCGTCTCGAGCCATATCGTACGCAAGTTCGGGATGCGGGAGAACGGGCTGCAAGAGGGGCATCTCACGGTACAGCTCGAAGGCTCGGCCGGGCAGTCGCTGGGGGCCTTCGCGGCGCCTGGGCTAAAGCTGAAGGTGTACGGCGATGCGAACGACTATGTGGGCAAGGGTCTCTCGGGCGGGGTGATCACGGTCAGCCCCTCACGCGCCTCGACGCTGGTCGCGGCTGAGAACACGATCGTCGGCAACACGGTTCTCTACGGTGCGACGGCTGGCAAGCTCTTCGCCGCCGGGCGGGCGGGGGAGCGTTTCTGCGTGCGAAACTCAGGCGCGACCGTGGTGGTTGAGGGTTGCGGCTCCAACGGCTGCGAGTACATGACCGGCGGCATGGCGGTGATCTTGGGTCGCGTCGGCGACAATTTCGGTGCCGGTATGACCGGGGGTATGGCCTTCGTTCTCGATGGCAGCGAGGACTTCCTGCGCCGGGCGAACCCAGAGACGCTGGTCGTGCAGCGGCTCGCAAGCCGGTTCTACGAGCAGGTCGTCCGCGAGCTCGTTGTCGCCCATCTTGCCGAGACGGGCTCTGCGCTCGCAGAGCGCCTGTTGCGGGAGTGGCCGGAGACTGCTGCGCAGTTCTGGCAAGTCGTGCCGCAGGAGATGATCTCCCGCCTCCATCACCCGCTAAGCGACAGCCGCGCGGCGATGCCGGCTGAGTAAGCTTCGTTTTTCGGGCGCTTGCGGGGCGACGCAGCGATTTATCGCGTCGCCCTGAAACCGCCGGAATGCTGTTGTTTCTGATGGATGCGTTGCGTTCTTGACTGGCGGGTTGTTGGCTTTGCTTGTTTAGGAAATTGCAGGAATGGCTGACGTGAGCGGACCTTCTCCCCGAGGCAGCGCTGACGGCCAGAGTGACAGCTTCAGCGCGCTCGTCGAGCGCGTCGCCAAACGTGCGGTTGCGCGCGAAGGGCGAGAGCGTGGTCAACAAGGCCAGACGGTCGACGAGCGTGCGACAGCGCTCGGCCTTTCGACGGCTGCCCGGCCGGCGCGGAGCGGGGCGGCAACGAAGGGTCGTAAAGGTGCGACCGCTCGAAAACCCGCGGCCAAGCGCGGGAAGACTTCAGGCTCGGGTAGAGGGGGTGGCAGCGCCTCGACCGTACAGCGACCGCGAAGCCTCCTGGGTCGCATCGCATTCTCGCTTGCAACAGGCATCCGGCGGGCCGTGCGCCTCGTTCTCTATTCCGTCCTGCTGATCTGCCTTCTGGTGGTCGCTGGCGTCGCAGCAACACGGTTCGTAAGCCCGCCTGGCGGGTTCTACATGGCGTCGGAGTACTTCCGGCTAGGTGGTCTCGAACGGGAATGGGTACCGATCGACACCCTGCCGCCTACGATCGGGCGTACCGCTGTAGCGGCGGAAGATGCGCGTTTCTGCATGCATCATGGCATTGATGTTGAGGAATTGCGCCGGGCGGCCGCCGATTATCTGAACGGCGACCGTGTGCGTGGAGCGTCGACGATCACGCAGCAAACCGCCAAGAACCTGTTCTTGTGGCACGGTCGAAGCTTGTTTCGCAAAGGGCTAGAACTCCCTTTTGTCGGTCTGATGGAGCTCCTCTGGGGCAAGGAGCGCATCCTTGAGGTCTACCTTAACATCGCCGAGTTCGATGAAGGCGTGTTCGGTATCGAGGCGGCGGCGCAGCACTATTACGGCGTCACGGCCGCGGGGCTATCCCGTAACGAGGCAGCGCGCCTGATGACCTTGCTTCCAAGCCCGAAGGCGCGCGATCCGCGGCGCCTATCCGGGGCGCAATCCCGCCGGGCGTCACAAATCGCTGCGGGCGCGCGCACGATCGCGGCCCGTGGGGATGATCAGTGCTTCGTCAGATAGCCACCTTTTAAGCTAGGTGTCGGCGGGGGGGTGCCGACACCACGAGCTTAGAGATGTGCTTGCATCTGAAGCAGGAAATAGCCGGCGACAATCACCGCAGTGAAGATGGCCGCTGGCAGCATGAGTTCATCCATAGCTACATCCTTGGTGGGGATTCATTCTAATTATACCATGACGGAACGGAAATGCGAAAGCACGGTGCGGAAGCGTGCGGACTGGCCCTTGCCTCACGCACGCCGTGCGGGCAGTGAGGTCGCAGTCTCAATCGACCATCCCAGGCCATGATGCACCGCCTCTACCACCTGCCCCTCTCGCCGTTCTGCCGGAAGATCCGCATCGTTCTGGCGGAGAAGAAACTGCAGGCGGAGTTGGTCGAGGAGCGGCCCTGGGAGCGGCGGCTGGACTTCCTGCGCCTGAACCCTGCTGGCAAGGTGCCGGTGCTCGTGACGAACCAGAACCGCGTGCTAGCCGAGAGCCAGGCGATCTTCGACTATATCGAAAGCACCATGACCGAGCCCGAGTTGATGCCGTCGGACGCGGTCGCCCGGGCGGAAGTGCTGCGCCTCGTCGGGTGGTTCGACGACAAGTTCAATCGCGAGGTGACGGAGAACTTGTTGTTCGAGCGGGTGACCAAGCGCTTGGCGAAGCTGGGTTATCCCGATGGCGCGTGCCTGAAGGCCGGCAGCCGCAATATCCGGGTGCATCTCGACTACATGACGTTCCTACTGGACACCCACAACTGGTTGGCTGGAAGCCGGATGACGATCGCGGATGTGACAGCGGCGGCGCATCTCTCCTGCCTCGACTACACGGGCGATGTGCCCTGGGACGATTATCCGGCGGTGAAGAACTGGTACTCGGTCCTGAAGTCGCGGCCGTCTTTCCGTAGCCTCCTGGCCGACCATCTGCCCGGCTTCCAGAAGCCGCCCGAGCACTACGCCGACCTCGATTTCTGATCCCGCCCCGGTTCGGTGCACGCCGCCCCGTACGCCGTGTGTCGGGGCATTCGGTATCCCCTCTCGCCGATGGAGAAGGCTGGCGACAGCAGTCGGGATCGAAGCCATCGGTATCCGGTTTCCCAGAGGCGCGTCCCGGGCGTGACCGTTGATGCGGCGGGGGCGACAGGCTAGGCCCGGTTGCATGAGCAATGCTGCTACGATCCAGGCCCTGCGCGCGCGATTGCTGGCCGAGGCTGAGGCCGTAGGCTTTGCCGATGCGGCAGTCGCCGATCCCGGCTCGGTGGTCGAGGCCGGGCGGCGCCTTCGCCGCTGGGTCGGCGAGGGGCGGCATGGCGAGATGGCTTGGATGGCAGATCGGTTGGACTGGCGCGCCGATCCCCGCACGCTCTGGCCCGCGGTCGAGAGCGTGATCATGCTGACCGATGCCTATACACCGTCCGTCGATCCGCTCGCCGTGCTGGAGGCGCCCGAGCGTGGCGCGATCAGCGTCTATGCCCAAGGCCGCGACTACCACGACGTCGTCAAGAAGCGGCTGAAGCGACTGGGCCGATGGCTGATCGCCGAGGCGGCGCGCGACGGTGTCGACGCGGAGATCAAGGTCTTCGTCGACACAGCACCCGTGATGGAGAAACCGCTCGCTCAAGCAGCGGGGCTCGGCTGGCTGGGCAAGCACACCAACCTCGACTCGCAGCGCGGCGGGTCCTGGTTTTTCCTGGGCGCGATCTTCACGACCATCCCCTTCGCGGTCGATGAGCCCGCGAGCGACCGTTGCGGCAGCTGCCGGGCCTGCCTCGATATCTGCCCGACCAACGCTTTTCCTGCGCCCTACACGCTCGATGCGGAGCGGTGCATCAGCTATCTGACGATCGAGTTGAAGGGGGTGATCCCGCGGGAGCTGCGGCCGCTGATGGGCAACCGGATCTATGGCTGCGACGACTGTCTGGCGGTCTGTCCGTGGAACAAGTTCGCGGTGGCCGGGCGCGATGCATATGCGGCGGCAGAGGGTCGGGCGGCACCGGCCTTGATCGCCCTCGCGGGGCTCGACGATGCGGCGTTCCGCGCGCTCTTCGCCGGTGGGCCGATCAAGCGGATCGGGCGTGACCGGTTCGTAAGAAACGTCGCCGTGGCGTTGGGCAACGGGCCGCCAGCACCGGCGGCGCAGGAGGCTGCAAGGCGGCTCGCCAAGGATGAGAGCGCACTCGTCCGGGCCCATGCGGTCTGGGCCGTGGGGCGCCTCGAAGGTCCTCAAGGGCTAGGCACGCTCGGATGCGACGACCCAACGCCCGAAGTGCGGGAAGAGTGGGTCGCCTGGCAGGAGATGGCTGAAACCGAGTGGAGAGCACGGGCATGAACGGCGATGAGACGAGCTGCCTGCTGACGCTTGGCCACGGGTACTCCGCCGCTGCCCTCGCCCGTCGACTGATCCCTCATGGTTGGCACGTGATCGGAAGCACGCGGCGGGACGAGAAGGCGACAATGCTCGAAGCAGAGGGCGTCGAGCCGCTCCGTTGGCCCGGGGACGATGCAGCGGCGCACACAGCCATCATACGGGCAAGCCATGTCCTGATCTCTGCCTCGCCTGAACCGACCGCCGATGGCGGCGGGGTTGATCCGGTGCTGGCAGGGCTCGGCGATGCCCTGCGCGCGCGAGGCGGCGGACAGGGTGCCGGGATCCGTTGGATCGGCTACCTCTCCACGACCGGCGTCTATGGCGATCGGGCGGGTGCTTGGGTCGATGAGACCTCGACGCTCGAGACCGCCTCGCCGCGCGGGCTGGCACGGGTCGCGGCGGAGCGCGATTGGATCGCGTTTGGCGCGGAGACGGGCATCGCCGTACAGATCTTCCGCCTTGCCGGGATCTACGGGCCGGGCCGCGGCCCCTTCGCCAAGATCAAGGCGGGGACGGCACGGCGGATCATCAAGCCCGGTCAGGTTTTCAGTCGCATTCATGTGGAGGACATTGCCGCGGTCCTGGAAGCCTCGATCGCAGAGCCAAATCCGGGCGCGATCTACAATGTCTGCGACGACGAGCCGGCGCCGCCGGAGGATGTTCTGGGACATGCGGCAAGCCTTCTGGGCCTCCCCCCGCCACCCGAAGTCGCCTTCGATGACGCTGAGATGACGCCGATGGCGCGTTCCTTCTACATGGAGTCGCGGCGCGTCTCGAACCGCCGCCTGCGCGATGAACTGGGCGTAACCTTGAGCTTTCCAACCTATCGCGAGGGCCTGGCAGCCGATCTCGCGACGGAGCGTAAAGCTGAGGCCTAGGCCGTTTGGACAAATGGGGTCTGTTCGAGGCGATCCTCGAGGCACTGGCAACGAGCGGGGCCAGCGACCCCAGTCTCCAGATGATCGACAGCACGCGGCACATCAGCCGGACGGCGTGCTGCGCAGCATGGGCGGCGATGAAGTCGAGTTTTACCTTCATGTTTTCGCCGCCCATTGCGCGAAAAAAGCCGATGCTTTCCGCATCACCTCCAGCTCTTCCTTTAGCCGACGGTTTTCGCGCCGAAGATCGGACAGCTCCATCGCCTCGGCCTGCTGACGGCGAACAGCCTCAACCGAGCCAGCGGCCTGGAGTTCAAGCCGCCAGGTCTTCAACTGCGTCGGCGTCACGCCCAGCTCCGTCGCGACGCCGCCCTGCGTAGCGCCCGGCGCCGACAATCGCGCAACCGCCTGTTCCTTGAATTCCGGCGTGAACCGCCGCCTTGGTTGCTTACTCATCCGTCATCCTCCGTCCTGGGGGTACTGTACCGCCCACTCCGGCATCAGGGGGCAAGCTCAGCTCGAAACGCGCGTCTATACTTCTGCTGGGTTGACGGACGGGTCTTCAGGCTAGTTCGAGAGCATGATTGGCGCCTGGAAGCGGGACGCTTGGGCGTTGGGGACTGCCGTTATCGCTGTTGGTTGGAAGCGTCGCTGCGCAGAGTTCGGCGATTGAGGCCGGGACGGCGGCATTCGTGCAAGAGATCGTGGCGCGTGGCTGAGGGGCTCGGGACATGAACGAGATCGATTGGTACCGGCTCCGCGAGGAGTGGTTCGGCAATGCGCGGACCGATCTCATCGCTGGGCTCGTGGTCGCGCTCGCGCTGATACCGGAGGCCATCGCTTTCTCGATCATCGCGGGCGTTGACCCTAAGGTCGGCCTCTACGCATCGTTCTCAATCGCAGTCATCACGGCCATCGTCGGCGGGCGGCCCGGCATGATCTCGGCGGCCACCGCCGCGACCGCCGTGTTGATGGTCACGCTCGTGAAGGAACACGGGCTGCAATACCTTCTTGCTGCGACGGTTCTGGCAGGCGTGCTCCAGATCGGCGCGGGCGTCTTTCGGCTCGAACGATTGATGCGCTTCGTTTCGCGCTCGGTCATGACCGGCTTCGTCAACGCCCTCGCCATCCTGATCTTCCTCGCGCAGATCCCGGAACTCGTCGGCGTGCCCGCCCTCACCTATCCGATGGTCGCGGCGGGGCTCGCGATCCTTTACCTGCTGCCGCGACTCACGAAGGCCGTGCCTGCGCCGCTCGTCTGCATCCTCGTGCTGACCGCGATTGCCGTCTTCGCCGATCTCGATCTGCGCACGGTGGGCGATATGGGGGCGTTGCCGGACACCTTACCCATCTTCCTGCTGCCGGACATTCCGCTCACCTTCGAGACACTGATGATCATCCTGCCCTATTCGGTGGGCGTGGCGGTGGTTGGATTACTCGAGTCCCTCATGACCGCGTCGATCGTCGATGAGCTGACCGATACCCGCTCCGACCGCAATCGTGAGTGTTATGGCCAGGGCGCCGCAAATGTCGCCACGGGCTTTATCGGTGGGATGGCCGGCTGCGCCATGATCGGTCAGTCGATCATCAACGTCCAATCCGGCGGACGCGGACGCCTGTCCTGCTTCTGCGCCGGGGTGTTCCTGCTCATCATGGTGGTGTTCCTGGGGGACCTTGTCGGCATCATCCCGATGGCGGCCCTCGTGGCCATCATGATCATGGTGTCGATCGGAACGTTTAGCTGGCGGTCCCTCAGCAATCTGCGTGAGCATCCCAACAGCTCGAACACGGTGATGATTGCCACGGTGGTTGGCGTCGTCGCGACGCACAACCTGGCCATCGGGGTGCTGATCGGGGTGTTGTTGTCGGGGATCTTCTTCGCCGGCAAGATCGCGCAGATCTTTCGCGTGCGCTCCGAACTCTCAGCCGACGGACGGGCGCGCACCTATCATGTGGAAGGACAGATCTTCTTCGCCTCGACCGAGGAGTTCTTGGCGGCCTTCGAGTTCCGCGAAGCGCTTGAGCGCGTGGTCATCGACCTTTCGAACGCGCATATCTGGGATGTGTCGAGCGTTGCAGCCCTGGACATGGTCGTGCTGAAGTTCCGGCGGGAGGGGGCCGATGTCGAGGTCATCGGGCTCAACGAAGCCAGCGAGACCCTGGTCGACCAACTCGCCGTCTATGACCGGCCGGACGCCGTGGCCGATCCGCTGAAGCACTGAGGAGATGGCGATGTCGAGGGTTCTCGCCTGTATCGACGGCTCGGTCTATGCGGACAGCGTGGCCGACCATGCTGCCTGGGCGGCTCAACGGCTCGGTCTTGGGGTTGAGCTCCTGCAGGTGCTCGGCCGTCGCGAGGCGAGTTCGAGCGACCGGTCCGGACGGATCGTGGCCGGGGCGCGGCGGCGATTGTTGCAGGAGCTCGTGACCCTCGATGCGGAGCGCGCGAAGCTTATCCAGAAAGAAGCGCGCCTCGGTCTCGACGAGGCGAAGAGCAGGCTGGTGGCGGCGGGATGCGACGATGTCGTGATCTCGCTGCGCAATGGCGATCTGATGGAGACGCTGGCCGAGCATGAGCGCGATGCGGCCATGGTTGTGGTCGGCAAGCGTGGTGAGGCCGCGGATTTCGCGACACTCCATCTGGGATCGAACCTCGAACGGATCGTTCGTGCCTCCCATCGACCCGTACTGGTCACGTCGCGCGCTTTTCAGCCGATCTCCTCGGTGCTGATCGGGTTCGATGACGGCCCAAGTGCGCGCAAAGCCGTGAGCGAAGTCGCGCGCTCAAAGCTCTATCGAGGACTGCGCGTGCTGCTCGTGACCGTCGCTGAACCCGGATCGCGGGCGCAAGCTGCCCTGGACCGCGCTGTCGACGAGATCGGGAAGGCCGGCCTCGAAGTCGACGGCAGGATGGCGGCAGGCAAGCCCGAGGAGGTGATCAGCCAGATGGTGGAAACGGAGGGCGTCGAGATGCTGATGATCGGCGCTTACGGCCACTCCCGACTTCGCACATTGATGATCGGGAGCACGACGTCTGCCCTTATGCGCTCCTGCAAGGTTCCGGTCGCGATTTACCGATAGCGCTTGTGGCGGCGTTGCGGTTTGCACGCGGCCTTTCACCGCTTCCAACGACGCGCATTCGGCGACGCCGTCAGAAGGGCGCCCGATGGGCCAAGCTCGATTGGGTGGGGTCGCCATGTGCGGGAGCGTTTCCTCAGCGCAGGGACCTCAACACTGCTTGCGCGATGCGGATCGCTGCGCCTACGGTTCGCCTCAATCAACAACTCCAGGGAGAAGACGATGAGGTCAACGGCATCCGCATGTGCGCTCATCGCGGCGATGGTCACGGCCGACGCCGCCGCTGCAGCGACCGAGGTTCAGTTCTGGCACGCCTTCACCGGGCGGCTGGGCGAGCTTGTGGCTGAGCAGGTCGACACGTTCAACGCCTCGCAGTCGGACTACAAGATCGTGGCAAGCCACAAAGGCAATTACTCCGAGACGCTGAATGCCGGCATCGCGGCCTTCCGCGCGGGCGAGCAGCCGCATATCCTGATGGTGTTCGAGGTCGGCACTGCGACGATGATGGCCGCCGAAGGGGCGATCAAACCGATCTACGAGGTGATGGCCGACGCAGGGGCCGATTTCGATCAGTCGAAATACATCGGCTCCGTCAAGGGCTATTACACCTCGCCCGACGGCAACATGCTCTCGCTGCCGTACAACTCGTCGACCCCAGTGCTCTGGGTGAACCGGGACAAGCTTTCGGAGGCGGGCATCGACCCGGACACGGATCTCTCGACCTGGGAAAATGTTGGCAAGGTGCTCGATGATCTGAAGGCCGCGGGCGTCGAATGTCCGCTGACCACCGCCTGGCAGAGTTGGGTTCATCTCGAGAACTTCTCCGCCTATCACAACGTGCCTTTCGCGACGCAGGACAATGGCTTCGCGGGTGCCGATACCGAGCTTGCGCTGAACGGCCCGGCGCAGGTCGCGCATATCTCGGCCATGGGTGAGTGGGCGCAGGACGGCAAGTTCATCTATGCCGGCCGCCG
>JBCDFC010000074.1:0-19913 GCA_039178805.1 Pseudomonadota bacterium
CGAAGGCTCACTGTACGGCCACCCCAAACAGTGTCTGGTGCATGACCGAGTAGACGTCGGTCGAGTCCATCAGCGGTCGGATCAGTTCGCTGTTAAAGCCGGCGCCTCGCACTAGAATGCCGCCGGCAACGTCGCTGTAGCCGGTCCAAGCGATGCCGTAGAAGAGCGTGTTTCCGTTGCGATCCGGCGCCGTCTCGAACGCATCGCCAAACGCCCCCTGAACGCCGTGCAGCACCCCGCCGCCCCGCGTCGTGGCCGCGACCGGACCCTCTTCTTGACGGTAGACTTGCAGACCGCCCGCGTCGGAGTCCGCAGTCATGAGGAGCAGCGTATCGTCGCGCCCCTCAAGGAACTCGAGCACCGTGCCGACGGCGGCGTCGGCGCGCCTCAGCGCCTCGAGCGTGCCGGCGGCATTCATGTTGTTAGCGATGTTGTCGGTGCCTTCTTCCTCGATCACCGCGAAAAAGCCGTCCTCATCGCGGCTGACGATCTCCAGCGCGACCTCCGACATCTCGGCCAAGCTCGGCGCATGGTCCCAATAGGTCGGCTTGCCCTCGATCAGGTTCCGTTCACGCTCCTGATCGTTGAAGGTGTGGTTGTGGGCGAAGACGCCCAAAAGCTTGTCGACATTCGCAAGGTCGAGCGCCATCAGCTCATCCCGCGTGAAGACAACTTCGTAGCCAAGCTCCTGCGCGCGTTCGATAAGATTGAGGCCGTCCTTGCGCTTGCCCGGGCCATGGCGCCCCTCGGTGCCCACGGGCAGCAGGAGCCGTTCGCCCCCTGCCATGATGACCTGAGCGCCGGACTCGATCACCTGACGCGCGATATCGGCGGCGTTCCTCCGGCTTTTGGTCGAGGCAACGAAGACCGCGGTGCCAGGCTCGGCAATATGACCCGACTGCACCAGAGCGACGGCCTTGCCAGCCGCCATCGCCTCTTGAGCGACCGACATCTTCTTCCCGGAAGCAGCAGTGAGGGCCTCTTTGCCGTTCATGCCGAAACAGGCGGCGACCACCTTGATCCCATAAGCATGCGCCGTTGCCCCACCGTGAGAAGTGCCGGTCACCCGGTCGGCCATATGCCCGGTATAGACGCCAAGGGCCGGGAGCTTGTCCCAGTTGAGTTCCCCATCCGGCCCGACCGTATGCATCCGAGCTGCCAGCCAATGGTTCACACCTGTCCCGTCCGGATGCAGGAAAATGACGTTGCCGGTATCCTGCGCAGCCACCGGATTGGCCGCACAAAGCATCAGCCCACCAATGGCCGCGCTGCGGGTGAAATTCAGCATGGGGCTCTCCTGTTCCCATCTCTCACGAGAAGCGCACGGATATCCGATCGCTTGCGCCACCTATCACCACAGTAGTGCAACGGAGCAGCGTCGACGCCACAACATAACCGTGACAGGCCGTTCAAGGCGCCGGTGAAACAGACTTATCGCACGGTGACGGGAAGCAGCGTTCGCGAGGGTGCGCGCATCTCAAAAAAGCGACCACAGCTCCATCGTGCAGTCGATCGGCTCAAAAGTAACTCTACAGATAAACTCCTGAAATCGGGTGGCTGATCGTCATTTTACCGCTGTATCCGGGCAGTGTGTTGCAATAACCTTCGTCCGATTGACTGCCACAGTCACTCACGCTGAAGTCGAAGATAACGATCACTGCTATTCACCAACCGATGATTAAATCGTGATTGGCGATGCCGCCCATGGTCGTTCGCTGTACTACATACTCGTCCGACGAAACCCGTGAACTTCGGCAACCGACACCCGTGGCCGAGCTGAATACTGACACACGCGAACGCTGCCCCCAGACCTCCATGCGAAAGGCGCTGCAATGAAAATGATGACCGCCCCGTCGCTCCATCGCCTCTTCACTGCGCCGCTGCTCGCGCTGTCACTTGCCATAGCGTCTCCGTCGCATGCGGCGGAGTCGAAACCTCTGCCGTCCTATGTCGTCGAGCAGTTCGGCCATCCCCCGGCGACCCCAACGGGCCCGATTTCTGGGGAGCTTAAGGACGCCATACGGGTCGTCTTCATCGAAAGCTTGGAAGAGTCGCTCTGGGACGACGACCAAGAGGCAGCCTTGCAGACCATCGCCGCTTCCGGCGATCCGCGGCTTGCCTGGATCATCAGCGACATGATGCGGTTCACGTGGCGTCAGAGTTTTGACAACGCATTGGCCGAGGCCGCTGCCAAACTGCTGCAGATCGAGTTTCAGTCGCACCGGCGTTGGGGCGAGGTGACCGACCACCTGATCGCTTGGGACATTCCCTCCTATCCCGGTTACCTCGAAGCGAAGCGGGCCATCTTCACCAACTTCGTGCCGGGTTGGGAGCGGATCTTTATCGAGGGCGATATCGATTGGCGCCTTGTCTCATGGGGTGGCGTGCCCATCGACAATCGCGCCTACGACACGACGAACGAGCCCTGCAACTGCATCCCCGCAAGCGACAATCCCGAAGTGAGCAGCGCCGAGGAGGCCACCTGGCTGAAGGATGACGACATCGTCTTCGGCATCGAGGTCAACGGTGAGTATCGGGCCTATCCGCGCCGCATCATGGAAGTGCGGGAGATGGTGAACGACACGCTCGGAGGGCGGGACCTCGGCATTCCCTACTGCACCCTTTGCGGCGCCGCGCAGGCCTATTTCACTGATGATGTTCCGGATGGAGTGGAGCGGCCCATCCTGCGGACATCGGGCCTTTTGATCCGGTCCAACAAAGTAATGTTCGATCTCAACACTTATTCGGTGTTCGATACGTTCCTCGGCAACGCCGTGACCGGGCCGCTCTCGGAGAAGAAAGTTCAGCTCAAGCAGGCCTCGGTGGTGACGACCGATTGGGGTACCTGGAAAAAGGAGCATCCTGAGACGACGGTGTTGGTCGAGCGCCTCGCCCTCGGCCGCGACTTCGACTTCCGCAGTGGCCGCGACGCGAACGGGCCGATCTTCCCAGTCGGCGACGTCGATCCGCGCCTGTCGGTGCATGAGGATGTGATCGGCGTGGTTACGGCATCCGGGGAGCCGGTTGCCTTCCAGCGTAGCACGGCGTTCCTTGCGCTGAAGGATGGTCAGGAGATCGCGTATGAGAATGTCAGGCTCGAGCTCGAGGCCGGCGGTATCAAGGCGGTCGATGCCGATGGATCGGATCTGGGCAGCCACGAAGCGTTCTGGTTCGCCTGGTCGCAGTTCTACCCCGGCACCGTGCTTTGGGCCCCGTGAGAACCGTCGCCCGGTCGAGGGGTGGCGCGGTGTGAGCGGCGGGATGGCGATGCGCGCTTTGGCACTGATCGCCTTCCTCGCCGTGCCCGCCACGGCCGATGAGCGCGAGGCATTCTACGGAACCTGGGGCACGGCAAAGCAATGCTCGCGCGTACCCCTCAAGCCCACCGGAACGGTCCTGGCAGAGCCCTTTGAGATTGGGCCGGAGTGGTTGAGACACGGGAAGATCTGGTGTCGTCTGACTTGGTACCCGGCCGAGGCGCGCGAGAACGGTGCGTTCACCGCGGCTCAAGCGCAGTGCGGCGAGGACGCAGTCCGTGGCTACTTTCTCCGCATGGAGCTATCGGAGGGGCGCCTGCAACTACGCTGGAACTTCCTGATCTCAAGCGGTCCGTTGGACCGCTGCCCCAGCTCGTGAACGAAGCGCGCGCCATACACGATTGAGGTAGCGGCGCGATCGCCGGTTCTCACAATGAGCGGCGGGCACAGGCGGCGTTGGGTTTTTCTGATTGCCGCTTTGCCGGTCGGTCGACGGGATGCCCTGTCGGGGCATCCGCTCAGCCGCACATCATTGCTGAAACACGGGGGGGCGACCGTTCTCGGCCGGTTGTCCGCGGAGCGTGAACCTGAATGCCGTGCCGACGTCCTGACCTGGTTCGCACCAGATCTTACCGCCATGGCGCTGGGCAATTTTCCAGCACGTCGCGAGGCCTAGGCCCGTGCCCGCGAACTCGCTATCGCAATGTAGGCGTTTGAAGGGCTCGAAGATCTGCTCCGCACAGTCGCGGTCGATACCGATACCGTTGTCGCTGACACAGATCGTGACCTGGTCGGACGCTGCACCCCGCGTCTCGGGCTCAGCGGTGACGGAGATCATCGGCACGCTGCTCCGATTGTATTTGATCGCGTTCGCCACGAGGTTCTGCAAGAGCAGGGTCAGCTCGGCCTGGTTCCCGATCACGACCGGCAGACCGTGGCCATGGACGAGGGCACCGGACGCCGCGATCTCCGTCCGCAAATTGGTGAGTACGGCGTTCAGCACGTGACCCAGGCTGCAGGGCTCCTGCGAGAATGTGCCGTCGAGGCGGATGTGCTCGGACAACGAGCGAATGAGCTCCTGGCTGGTCTGCGCGCAATTCACGATCTCGGTCAGATACGAGCGCACGACCTCCTTCGCTTCGAAGTCATTGAGGGCTTCCGACGCCAAGGCTTCCATCGTGGCGATCGGCGATGCGAAGTCATGCGCCAGCATGTGCGAGAACGTCTTCAGGTTCTCCTGCTGCTCAGCGATCTTCTTCTGCATCATCGTCATCGAAAGCGCGTTCGCGACGATGTTTTTCATCGAGTCCTTGCAAATCACGCTTTTCGGAATGTAGTCCGCAGCGCCCGAGTGCAGCGCCGTTGTCGCCAGACGCTCATCCCCGCTGCCCGTCACCATGACGATCGCGGTCGAGGGCCAGGCCTCCTTGATCGCGCGCAATCCGGATAGACCGTCATGGTCGCCAAGCAAGTAGTCGAGCAGCACGATATCCATCATCCGCCCGTCACGGCGGCTGAGCGCGTCGACCACACTCTCACTTTCACTGACTTGCGCGTTCGTCACGCCAGCATGCAGGGCGCGCCGCAGAAGCTTCCGATCTCCAGCATCATCGTCAATGATATGGGCGCGTATCGGTGTGGCACCCTGGAAAAAGTCCTTCATCTAACCTCCGGCATCTCCACGACGCGCCAGTATCGCTCGAGCATCGTTGTCAGCTCGAGAAAGTCGTCGCCCGCGCGATCCTTCACCACGTATCCGGCGACGTGATTCCCATAGGCGGCAGAGATATCAGCAGGATCTTTTGAAGTCGTAAGCATGAAGACGATGAGCTTGTGCAGCGCGGGGTCACGGCGGATCTCGCTGATGAGCTCATGGCCACTCATCATGGGCATGTTGATGTCGACGAGAAGGATGCACGGGGTGCCCGGATCGATCTGGGCCTTGTTGCGAAGATAGACGAGCGCTGCGGGCCCATCCGTGACCCTGTGCATCTCATTCGCGATCTTCGCCTTGCGAAACGACCGCTGGACGGCTTTGGCGTCGCCGTCGTCGTCATCGACCAGTAGGAGCTGAATGGGCTTCGCTCCGTGGGGTGGGATGCTATCGATCATGCGGCTTCCTCCTTCTCCCGGGTTACGCGGCTGCCGCTTGGCCAGGTGAACCGGATCATGCAGCCGCGCTGATAGCCGGCTGTGATCCAGACCGCGCCGCCGGCCAGCTCGACGGTCTTCTTCACGATGGCGAGGCCCATGCCGCTGCCTTCGACCTGATCCCGGGGCTGTAGTGTCCGAAACATGCCGAAGACCCTGTCGTGGTGTTCTACGGGGATGCCGGGCCCATCGTCCTGCACGCCGAATTCCAACCAACCCGGGCGCTGCAGCAGTAGGATCTTGATAGCACCGGTCTGGCGATCATGGTGTTTCACCGCGTTCGTGACGAGGTTCAGCAGCACCGTACGCAGCGGCATGGCAGAAACCGTGATGGCGGCAAGGCCGGGGTCGCGCTCGATACGGAACCCGGGAGGGACCGCGGCAAGGGCGACGACGTCGTCGATCAGCTCATCGCCGGAGACGAGCTGAATGGCCTGGTCCCCCCTGCCGATCCGTGAGTGTTCGAGCAGATCGTCAAGCAACCGGTCCATGCGCGAGACGCGGTTTCGCAAGAGAACCATACTCTCCCGGGTGTCGTCGTTAAGATAGGGTTCGAGATCCTCCTCCAGCCAACGCGAGGTGTTCTCGATCACGCGGAGCGGTGCTTTGAGGTCGTGCGAGGCGACGTAGGCGAAACTGTCGAGTTCCTGGTTGGAGCGTTCGAGCCTGTCGGCCTTCTCCTGAATATCGAGATAAGCGTCCCAGAGCCGTCGTTGCATCTCGGCAAACTCCAGCCTCAGATCGCCGAACTCGTCGCGCCGCGGTGGGGCGCTCGTGTCGAGCGGCGTCTCGACGGTCGCATCGGCGATCTCTTCCGTCAGCGTCTGCAGCGGGATGAGCGCGGCGTAGCGGAAGCTGAGCCAGATACCCGGAAGCCCGAAGGTCAAGCTCAAGACGGACGCCCAGATGGATGTGAGCAGCACGTTCTCCGCGTCCTGGCGACGTGCCGATGTCCGATGCACGAGTTGATTGGCGATGGCTGAGACTTCCTGCAGGCGCGCGATGATGCGCCCGACCCTAATCCGTTGCAGCCCCGGATTGGCGTCATCATTGGACAGAATCACCGCGTCGAAAGCCTGCGAAAGCTCCACAAGAAGCTGAGAGAGGCGCGCCGCACCCAACGGGTCCACTGCGCCAAGTCCTGCGAGGCTTTCTTGCGTCAACGCGACTTCGAAGCGCCACTGTGCACGCACGCGATCCGATGGGCGCTGCAACCCCTCCATGGCCAGCATGCTGAAGTCGTGGATGTGGCGCCTGAGCGCGTCTGCCCGCAGATAGTCGCGCCCGGCATTCTTGTGACCGCTATGCGCCCAAAGCATCAGCCCAACGAGCGAGACCAGAACCGCGCCGCTGAGCGCTGCCGCTAGTGCCGATTTCATCGCGAGCCGCATCGTTCAGCGCAGTCCGATGACGCTTACCGTCTCAGGCGCTTCGGCGAGCAACGGATCCGCGTGCAGGAACTGCAGAAAGTTCGGCACCGCGCCTTGCGACAATCCACGCTCGACACGAAACCAAGCCTCATCTTCCATGAGCCGCAGCAGCCCCTGCGAGAGCCCGAGCCTCAGGGTGTGCTTCGGCCAGAGATACTCCACGATCTCAAGGTCGATATCGAGGCGCTGGGCGAGGATGCGCCGAGCCGCTTCCGGGCTGTCCTCCGCCATCCGCAATGCAGCGAGGAGGCCGCGCAGCACGGCGCGCGCCGGCCCTTCGTTTTCCGCAAACCAGGCTGACATTCCGTGCAGAAGGAAGTGGTATTCATGCTCCGCCGGATTGCTGAGTTCCACAAAACGGTCGCCGAGCTCGATCGAAATCTCACGCAGATACGGATCCCATACGACCCCGCCATCGATGGTCTCGGAAATAGCTGCCGACACGATCTCCGGCGGGCGTAGCTTCAGAACCTCGGCCGGACGCACGTCATTGGTGAGCAGCAGGCGTTCGAGGACGAAATCCGCGAAGCTGTTCGGCACGACCGCCAGGATCTTGCCTTTGAGGTTCGACTGCTGATCGAGGCCGCGATCCGCGTTACCGAAAAGGCTGATCGTCCGTGATTGCGAGATCGAGGCGAGCACGCGCAAATCGGATCTCTCGAAGGCTTTCGAGATAAACGCGTATTCCGAGCTCGTCCCCAACTCCGCCTCCCCCGCGAGGACGGCAGGCGCCGTAAGCGTTCCTGAAGTATAACGCTGGACCGAGACATCGACGCCCGCCTCCCTGAACAGCCCCACCGCGTCGGCCAACCAAACGAGGATTGCCGTAGGGGTGGCCGCGATCCTGATCGATCGACCCGGGTCGCCACGCGCTGCCAGCAGCCTCGGCGCGGAGGCCGCGTAAAATCCAGCGGCAAGCAGGGAACGGCGGGAGAGGCTTGGCGAACCAGATTTCATCGAACTTTCCAACGCAAACACTTCGTAAACGACGCCATCATCGACTGAACCGGTTTACAAACTCTTGACCATAGCGCGCTGGGCTGGGTGCTGATCGGCGCGACGTGCGGCATTCTGTGAACGCGACTGGAGACGAGATGCCTTACGAGCCAACCGACATCGTCACGACCGAGCAGGAGCTTCGCGCGATCGTACCGCGGCCGCCGAACGGTACGCAGGATGTGAAGATCATCGACCATATCGACCGGCATTGCCGGGTCTGGATCGAACGGTCTCCCTTCCTGGTGATGACGACGTCGGATGCAGATGGCCGGCTCGACTGCTCGCCCAAGGGCGACCCGGCTGGCTTTGTCAAAGTGATTGATGACAAGACACTCGCCATCCCGGACCGGCCGGGCAACCGCCGCTTCGATGGGTTTCTCAATATCTTTCAGACCGGTCGCATCGGCCTCGTCTTCTTCGTGCCGAACCGCAACGAGACGGTAAGGGTGAACGGCAAGGCTCAAGTTGTGTGCGACACACCGCTGCGGGAGAGCATGGCGATAAAGGGCCGTGTGCCGGAGCTCGCGGTGCTCGTGCGCGTTGAGGAGGCCTTCTACCACTGCGGCAAGGCCATCATCCGCTCCGGCCTCTGGTCGCCCGAGAAGGCCGCGCCGACCGACGGATTACCCACTTATGCGGAAGCGAATGTGGACCATACCGGCCGGGACTATCCGCTCGATGAAGTGACGAAACTGTTCGAGCACAACGAAAAGAACCGACTCTACGACGACTGACCGCTGCACCGAAATCGGTCGACCGATGCGTTTGAGACTTGATGACGGGTGACGCCACTCAGTCCGGAAGGGCGCCGGCAATCAGGAGGAAAGCGTTATCTCTGTCGTGGCGCATGTCGCCTTAATTGGTCGAGCACTTCAGCAAGGATCTTCAGGATGAGGCCCCGTTCCGAGATTGCGGTGATCACGATCCCCGTGACGAGCAGACCACCTGCGAGGGCAAGCAATTCGGGTGCCAGACCGGCCAAAGCAAGGGAACCGACGCTGAGGCCGTAGCCGACGAGGCTGGCGATCGTGAAGGGCCAGATGCCATAGAGGATACGGAGCGTCACCAGCCCGGCTGTCGCCAGCGCGATCTGCGCACTGAGGAACGCGAGCGCCGCGCCATACGCGCCATAACTCGGTGTCAGCACCACCAGAAGCGCGATGAAGAGCGCGAGCGCCGAAAGCTGCAGCCGCATGGCAATGGTCAGATGCCCCGCCATCGAGAGATGCATCGCATGAAGTCCTGCACCGACCAGCGCGATCTGCCCGGCGCAGAGCAGCATGAGAATATCGAACGCTCCGGCAAACCCGCCGAAGAGTTCCAACATAAACTGACCGAAGAGCATAAAGCCGAAGGCGGCACTGCTCGCCGCCAGAAACCCGAGCACGCGGGCATTCGTGTACTCCTGCGCCGCAAGTTGCGGTTGGCCCTCGCTCATATGGAACCTCGCGCGCGGTCCGTAGGCGGCTGCAAAGAGGTGATGCCCGGCCTCGAGGATCAGCGAGAAGCGTGACGCTATCACATAGGCTGCGAGCACCGCCGGCTCCGCGACGATCCCGACGGCCATGATGTCGAGATGCAGGAAGCCGACCGACGAGACGTGTATCCCGAAGAAGCGAAGCCCGTCCTTGAAGTCGGCGTAGCTGAGCGTGCTTGGCTCGGGCATGGCCTTTCGGCGATGGGAAAGCGCGAGCGCAAGCGGCGACAAGATGTAGGGGGCGACCGCGGCGATCGGCACCGCCCACGCACCCGCGCCGGTCGCATAGATCAGCCCGAACCCGGCACAGCGCGACGCATCGATCTCGCCCTGCAACGCTTGCGGTCTGCCTGTGCGATGATTGGCCTCCAACCATGCCACCAACACCGTGATCAAGGCGATCGCCGGGCCGATCGGCGCGAGACGCGTAAGCCAATGCGCGAGCGCGGTCTGTCCCGTAAGCTCGGGAAAGAAGCCCACCAAAAGGAGCGTCGCCAGCACCGCCACAACAGAGGACGCCGACACCCAGACGGCGATCCTTGCGGCAAGTTTCTGGCCATGCAGTCGCTGCGGATCGGGCGTCAAAGCCGAGATCTTGAGGAAGAGTACCCGCTCGATCCCAAAGCCTGCGAAGAACCCGATGATCTGCACCACCGACATCGCCAGCATGTATCCGGCGAATTGTTCGGTATCTAGGACGCGCGTTAAGATCCAAAGTGATCCGACGCCTGCGAGAATGCCAATCCCACGAGAGAAGATGACACCGATGCTGCCTCGAAAATACGCTCTGGCAGAGGGCGTCGGCTGCTTTGGATCAGGCATCTGACTGTCACGACATCGCGGCTTTGAGTGGAACCTTGCGGTCGGCGGCGTCCGTCACCGCTTCGGCCTCTGTCAACCGCTTCGAGCATGCGGCGCATGAATGCAACGGCAATAGAGCATCGGATGTTCGGGGCTGCATGCTGCACTGCAGAACGATGTAGACTTTGTCATCAAGCGTGGCCATGAGCTGCTTGTTCGACCGTGTTGTTTGCCGGCTCTCGATCTTTGTCATCGTCAACGCCACCATCTCGCCCCACGGGTCAGTGTTAGTGGAGCATCGTGGGAAGCTCGCCGGTTAGGGTGACCAGGCAAGCCTTGGGATTGGCTCGTGAGGAGATCGTCGCGGATGCGTGAGCCGCTGATCATCGTCGTCGCGATCAACGAGGCCTTCGCGATGCCTCTCGCGGTGACAATCCGCTCGGTGCTTGAGAACTTAGCCAGCGAAACCGAGATCCGCCTGTTCGTCCTTGCCGATGCCGTGCCGCCCGAGACGCGCGCGAAGATCGAGCGTTCCTGGGAGCCCTATGCGATCTCGACCCATTGGATCGTGCCAGACTATGCGAGCATCGCGCATCTTCTCGTGTCCCACGGGCATTCAGGCGTTCCTGCGTCTTACTTCCGGATGCTGATGGCGGAGCTTCTGCCCGCTTCCGTAGAGCGCGCGGTCTATCTCGACAGCGATATTGTCGTCACCGGCGATCTGACACCGCTGGGAGAGTTGGCATTTGAAGGAAACCTCGTGCTGGCCGTGCCCGACGCCTATCGGCGCAGCCATCATGTTTTGCGGCTATCGGCGCTCGAGCTGACCGAGACTTCTCGGTTCACCGAGCATGATCGGTATTTCAACTCCGGGGTGATGGTCGTCGATATTGCCGGTTGGCGGCAGGCGGGTATCGCGCGCGAGGCAGTCGCCTTCGCAGCGCGGCATGGCGACGCGATCATATATCATGATCAGGATGTCCTAAACTGCATCCTCAAAGGGCGGTGGGGTGCGCTGGCGCCGATCTGGAACCTTCATGAAATGCCGCATTCACTGCGGACTTGGGAGTGTTACTCGCCTGACCCGGACGAGCGGCGGGAACTGATCCGCGCGCCTAGGGTCGTCCACTTCGTCTCAAGCGACAAGCCGTGGCACGCTATCTGTTTTCATGGCTTTCAGCAGCCGCAGTTTCTTGACGCGCTCTCTCGAACTGAGTTTCGCGACTATCGGGTTCCGGATCTCCCACTTGGACAGAGGCTCTTCCACTACGGACTGGTCTACCCTTCGGTGCTTATAAATTGGGGGCTATGGCGTGGCCTCATCCATGCGAGGGACCCTCAAATCCTCGCCTGGCTTTGCCAGCAGATCCTGCGCCGTCCTTGGGGCTTGCTGACCTATCCGGCCTGGCTCTGCTTCATGTCGCTGAGGGATCTCTGGCGGGCCAGGGGGCGCGCGCCTTGAAGGTTCTTCTCCTGAGCGACTTCAGCACACCCCAAGGCGGCGCTGAGATCTATTGCCTGCAGCTCCGCGACCTCTTGCGCACTGCGGGCCACGAGGCGCGGCTCTTGTCGAGCGATGTAGGTCCCAAGGCGCTGCGCCAGGCGGATGCCGAATTCCGGGGCAGCGAAAACCGCGTCATCAATCGATTGCTGCAGACCTACAATCCCTTCGCTCGCGCAGCCCTCAAACGCGAGCTCAAGCGCTTCGCCCCGGACGTCGTGCAAGTGAACATGTTTCTCACGCAGTTCTCGCCGGCGATCCTGCCCTGTCTGCGCGACGTGCCAGTCGTTTACTTCGAGCACACGACCCAAAGCATCTGTCCAACGGGCAAGCGCATGCTGCCATGCGGTAGGCCCTGTGCTCATCAAGCTGGTCGTCCTTGCCTCGTCGAGCGCTGCGTGCCGCCCCATCTTTGGACCATCGACATGGTGCAGCGCTGGCTGCTGCGCCAAGGGCGCGAGGCGTTCGACGTCGCTCTGACAAACAGCCATCACATCCAAGGACAGATGCAGCGGTTCGGCGGGATCGATGCAGGGGTCCAACGCTACTTCATGACAAGGCCCCCGACGCCGGTATCTTGGCCCGAAGGCGACCCGACGGTCTGCTATATCGGGCGCCTCGTGCCCGAGAAGGGGGTCGACGTGCTGCTCACCGCCTTTGCGACCCTACGAAGTGCGTGCCCCAACGCGCAGCTTCTGATCGCGGGGGCAGGCCCAGACGATGCCCGGCTGAAGGAACTCGCACAGAGGCTGAAGGTCTCGGATGCGGTGCATTTTCTCGGCCTCGTGCCCAATGACCGGATCGGTGAGATCTATGCCAAGTCGCATGTGCAGGCGATCCCATCGCTCTGGCCGGAGCCGTTTGGGATCGTCGCACGCGAGGCGATGGCGGCGGGCCGCGCCGTCGTGGCAACCTCGGGTGGGGGATTGGAGGAGTCCGTCATCGAGGGTGAAACGGGCTTTCTCGTACCCTCCGGTGACACCGGCGCCTTCGCGAAGAGGCTGATCGAGCTTCTAACCAGGCTTCCTCTCGCAGCGCGGATGGGCGCGGCGGCCATCGCAGCGCTTCGCCGAGTGCCCGACAACGCTGCGATCTTGGAACAGCATCTGACACATTATCGTCGAGCGATATCAGCGAGGTAGCCATGTCCTCTCAAACGTTCGGTTGGTCGATCCGGCAAGCTGCATCGAAGCTCCGCGACCATCTCGAGGCGCGCCGAGTGTGCCGCTCGGCCCTCGCCAACGGGATCAATATCGAGGAAGGGCATCTCGGCGGATACATCCGCGCCGACGACCGCCCAACCCCCTCGGGCCTCGACGTCGCCCATGGCGACCCGGCAACCTACAGCCCAAAGCTGTGGCGTTGGGCTCAAGAGCGCTTCGGCGTGAGATCGGTGCTCGATGTCGGCTGCGGCGAGGGCCACGCTGCGCGCTTCTTCGCCGATCTCGGCTGTGAGGTCCTGGGTGTCGACGGCAGCCCCATGGCAAAGGCCGACAGCGTGATCCCCGATTGCCACAACCTTCACGACTACACGACCGGCCCACTGGTCCTGGACCGGCAGTTCGATCTCCTGTGGAGTTGCGAGTTCGTCGAACATGTCGAAGAGAGGTATGTTCCGAACTTCATGGCGACGTTTCAGGCCTGTCGCGGCCACGTCATGCTCACCTATGCCGAACCAGGCCAAATCGGCTGGCATCACGTAAACTGCCAGCCGGCCTCCTATTGGATCGAGAAGATGCTGATCGCCGGGTTCCGCTACGACGATGATCTCACGCACACCTCTCGCACCATCGCTGAGGAAGGCCACTACCAAGCACGCGGCCTCATGTTTCGTCGTGAAGCGGACGGCTCGAAGTAGAGCGGCTGCCTCAATCGAGATACGGCTATCGGGAAGCAAACGGTCAGCAGCGTCAGGACTTCGTCAGCGACCACTCGACCCAATGGCTAAATGCGGAGCTCCGCCGATGCCAGAGCACTTTCTTACCTCACATGTTCACGTCATGCTCGGGCTTGACCCGAGCATCCACGGCCGGTGGCGCTGGATCGCCGGGTCGAGCCCTGCAATGACGCTGTTCCCGTGAACACGTGAGATCGAAAGGCGTTTTAGCGCGGACTAGTCGTTGGAGAACCGGCCCGCTGCCGGAGCAACTCTCACCCGTCCTAACTTAACGGAAAGACCACGGCGTTGGGTCCGACCGGCCCAGCCAAGTTCGATCAGTGGCTCCTCGCTTCATCGCCGAAACACCGATCGCGGCAACACGCAGATACGCTCTGCACGGCACGAGTGGGCCTGCGTTCGAGAACAAAGCGCAGGTTGGCCAACGATGCGATAACAGGAGATGTGACTGTTTCCGCTACCGCCACCCCGAGGCACATGCTGATAGACCATCAGCCGCTGAGGTCGGCAATATTCGGCCGTTTCTTCAAAGCTTAAGTTAGAAGAAGTGGTGCCGGTGGTGAGATTCGAACTCACGGCCTCTCCCTTACCAAGGGAGTGCAACTACCCCTGTGCTACACCGGCGCCGCGGGCGGAGACATACTGTAGGGGCGGCGGAATGCAAGGCTAATCTCGCTGGCGCCATTCTACCTTCTGGGTCGCCCCCTCTCGACACAGCCCGCCTGTGCCACCGCCGCACCGTGGGGCGCGTTGCACGAAATCTGCGGAGGTCGGCTCCTGGACGATGGGTCGAGACGCAGGTAAACGCCCCTCGGATGGTTCGCGACGACAACGATAAGCCTGCAGCGCACCGCGCTGGGGAGGAGACCACGAAGCCTCCTCAAACTGGCGGCAGGCGCGAGAAGCTTGGCGCGGCCTTGCGCGCAAATCTGGCACGACGAAAAGCGCAATCCCGCGAAAGACGGGCCGAAGCGCGATCAGGGGACAGCGAGGAGGAGCAGAATGGCTGATGGGTCGGCGCTGACGCGCGCTATGGGATCGCGCGAGGAGGCGATCAAGGGAGGCGGCATGGACAAGATCCGCGTTGAGGGTGGCCGGCCGCTCCATGGCGAGATCGCCGTCTCGGGCGCAAAGAATGCCTGCCTCGCGCTGATGCCTGCGGCGCTCCTGACCGATCAACCCCTGACGCTCACCAACGCGCCGCGCCTCTCGGACATCGCGACGATGACGGCGCTCTTGAAGTCTCTCGGCGCTGAGGTTGCGGCTCTTCAGGACAGCCGCGTGCTCGCCATCTCGGCCTCGACCCTTGCGGAGCCGCATGCCGATTATGAGATCGTGCGCAAGATGCGCGCCTCCATCCTGGTGCTCGGCCCGCTCCTTGCGCGGCTTGGACGGGCCCGGGTCTCGCTCCCCGGAGGCTGCGCCATCGGCGCGCGGCCGGTCGATTTGCATCTTGCGGCGATGGAAGCCATGGGGGCGGAGATCACGCTTGCTGACGGCTACGTCGAGGCCACGGCGCCGAGCGGCCTCAAAGGCGCTGAGATCCTGTTTCCCAAGGTCTCCGTCGGTGCGACCGAGAACGCACTGATGGCGGCCTGCCTCGCGCGCGGCAGCAGCGTTCTCCGGAATGCGGCTCGTGAGCCCGAGATCGTCGATCTCGCCGACTGTCTAATGGCGATGGGCGCGCGGATCGAGGGCGCGGGTAGCGACAGGATCGAAGTGGAGGGCGTCGCAGCGCTTGGCGGGGCCACACACAGCGTCCTGCCCGACCGCGTCGAACTTGGCACTTACATGATCGCGCCGGCCATTGCGGGCGGAAGGGTCAGGTTGCTCGGCGGCAGGCGGTCGCTGGTGACAGCACTCGCGGATCGCTTGGAGGAAGCGGGCATCACCATCGCTGAGGACGCAGGCGGCATCGAAGTCGCGCGCGAGAATGGCGCCGTCAAGCCGCTCCATATCGTCACTGAGCCCTTCCCCGGCTTCCCGACCGATCTGCAGGCGCAGATCATGGCGATGCTGGCGACCGCCGACGGGGAGAGCGTGATCGAAGAGCACATCTTCGAGAACCGTTTCATGCATGTGCCTGAACTCGCCCGCATGGGTGCCGATATCGAGATCTCCGGCGGCGCGGCGCGCATCCGTGGGGTTGAGCGGCTTAAGGGTGCCCCGGTAATGGCAACGGATCTTCGCGCTTCGGTCAGCCTTATCCTCGCTGGCCTCGCCGCCGAAGGCACGACGACGCTCAGCCGCGTCTACCACCTTGACCGCGGCTATGAGCATGTCGAGGAGAAGCTTGGAGCCTGCGGGGCAGAGATCCGGCGCATCAGGGAGAGTGATCTATGACCGACGCCCGCTTCGAGGAAGCGCCCATCGCGGATCGCCCGCTCCGGCTCAAGGCGGAGGGTTCCGAGGATCTTTCGGTGATCTCAAGCCTCGTTCAGGATGCCGTCGGTCGCGCCTCGGATGTCGCCTGGATGCGCCGAAAGCGCCGCCTCGTCTTCGTGCTGAACCGCTTCCGGTGGGAAGACGCGGAGGCGGCACGCAGCGAAGGGCGCCCGTTCGAGCGTGTCCGCTCGGCCCTCGCCATCGATGGCGTGACGGCCGTCCGCGCACGTGGGATTCAACCGGGGGCGGGCGAAAAGGTGCTCGCGATCCTTTCGCTTGGCTTCGAGGACACTGAGGACGGTGCTGGGCGTGTGCTCGTGACCTGTGCCGACGACATCGCCTTCGCCATCGAGGCGGAGATGCTCGATGTCTCGCTCGGCGATCTGACGCAACCCTGGGAGGCGAAGGCGGCGAAGGCGCCGGACCACGGGGACCAGGAATAGCGACCTTCGCGCGCGGAACACACAATTTGCGCCGCGGAAGCATGGGCAATTCCGCGATGACTGCGCTTAGATGGGCGGCGTGCGTCGAGTCGGCGCAAGCGAGAGCGAGAGCGACGCCCAATGCAGCATAGCCAACGCGCCGAGCCGTCAGAGGATGCGCCTGCCCCGGCGGATCGTCGTCGGATCTGCTTTATCCTTGTCGATGAGTTCTCGATGATCGCGCTGACAGCGGCAATTGAGCCAATGCGCTCAGCGAACCGGCTGCTGGGTCGGGAAGCATATAGCTGGCGGTTGGTGAGCGCGGACGGCAACCCCGTCACGGCGTCCTCGGGGCTGACACTGGCGAGCGACCTCTCGCTTGGCGCACTCTCCGACATGCTGTCGGGTGGCGGGCTATCGGGCGGCCAGGGCTTCGATGCACTGCTTGTGGTCACGGGGCTTTATTCCGGCGCACCAAACGAGACGCGCCTTCACGGTGTCCTGCGCCGCGCAGCGCGTGCCGGCCTTGTGGTTGGTTCGCTCTCGGCCGGTGCTTTCGTTCTTGCGCGCGCAGGGCTCCTCGATGGTTACCGCTGCACCGTGCACTGGGAGTATCAACCGGCCTTCGAGGAGGCGTTCCCGGAGATCGAATGCTCCTCAGGCCTATACGTGATCGATCGGAACCGCTGGACTGGGTCGGGCGGCATCTCTTCGATGGACATGATGCTGCACATGATCGCCGCCGATCACGGGCCGCGTCTCGCCCGGGAAGTCGGGAACAATTTCCAAGTCGATCGAATCCGCAATGCCGCCATCGAGCAGCGACCCGGGGCGTTGGAGCGGCTGGAGACGCTGCCCGACCCGTTGCAAAAGGTCATTACGCTGATGCGCGCCAACATCGAGGCGCCCCTCCGCATGAGCGCGATTGCCGAGGCGGCTGACCTCAACCTCCGCCGAATGGAGCGGCTTTTTCAAAGCCATCTGGGATCGAGCCCGGCGCAGTTCTATCGATCGATACGGCTCGAACGGGCGCGTGAGCTCTTGATGCACACCAACCTCTCGGCGCTCGAGGCGGCGATGCTGACGGGCTTCTCCTCCAGCTCCCACTTCGCCATGGCCTATTACCGCCAGCATGGGATGCGACCGTCCGAGACCCGGCGCTCGGTAGCCGCGACCAGCAGCACGGCCGCGACGACCGGCCCTGGGCTGCGAGCGGACGGTACTGCACGCTACGAGGGCGGGCTCGAACCCTGATCGATCAGGCTGCGCGCGGTCCCCGGGCGATCCGTGTCTCTGGCGGAAAGGCGAGCGAGAAGAGCGCGGAAGCGACGAGCCCCATCAGCACGATCGCCCCACCCTGATGCAGGATCGCAAGCTCGAGTGGCGCAGCGTTCATCACCGTCAGAATGCCGAGCACCGTCTGCAGTGCCATGACAGCCCCGATCAGCACGCCATGGAGCCGCACCGCGCCCTCTGGCCGTCGCCAAAGCTGCCAGGTCACGATCAGACCGATGACGAGCACGGCGTAGCCAAGCTTGCGGTGGATGAACTGCACGAGCCCAGCATTCTCGAAGAAGTTCCGCCACCACGGTTTAAGCTCGAAGGCCCCCGGCGGCAGCACCCCGCCTTGCATCAGTGGCCAATCCACGAAGTAGCGGCCGGCATCGATACCTGCGACCAGGGCACCGGCGAGGATCTGCGTGAAGAGAAGCACGCCAAGAACGCGAACGAGCGCCAGTCCTCCCCGTCGCCGTCGTCGTGCCTGCAAAGCCTCGGCCTCCGGCAGCCGAATGCGCCGTGCGAGCCAGACAAGGAGCGCGAGGATCACGAAGGCGATGCCGAGATGGGTTGCCAACCGATAGCTCGCCACATCGAGGCGCCCGACGAGGCCGGAGGCCACCATCCACCAGCCAATGGCACCCTGCACGCCCCCCAAGAGCCCCGGCACAACAAGCCGCGTCGTCCAACCCTTCGGCACCATTCTGAGCGCGAGGAACGCGCCAAGGCCAATGGCCCATACGAGGCCAATCAGCCGGCCAAGCTGTCGATGCCCCCACTCCCACCAGAAGATCGGTTTGAAGTCGTCGAGGGTCATCCAAGAATTCTGCTCCTGGTACTCGGTCGTGGTCTTGTAGGCCTCGAAGGCCGCATCCCAGTCCGCCTGGCTGAGCGGTGGGAGCGCTCCCATTACCGGATCCCAGACGGTGATCGAGAGGCCGCTGTCGGTGAGCCGCGTAAGCCCACCCACGAGGATCATCACAGCCACAAGCGCCGCGAGCGACCAGAGCCATAGAGCAATCGCGCCGCGACCCCGGCCTGGATCCCGCGGCGCTTTCCTGCTCGCTGCTGCACGCGCGGCATCCGCCTCGGTGCGGCTGGAGGCGACTTCCTCGAATACACTGGCGCGGGCCATCGACTGCTCCGTGGGGCTGTGTTGGAGCGGGAGGTAGCCGCGCCCGCCGGGCGCTGCAAGGCGCAGCGCGGTCGCGCTTCAGGACCGGCGGCGCTTCGGCCCCTCAGCCAGCGCGCGGATCACGCCGCGAAGGGTGCGTACATCCTGCTCCGTCAGAGGCTGGCGATGGAAGAGATTGCGAAGCGACAGCTCCATCGTCGCTCGCTTATGCTCAGGGAAGAAGAAGTGCGCGGCGTCGAGCTCTTCGAGCAGATGCGCCAGCATCCGCTCCACATCCTCACCCGGCGCGAGTGGCGAGCGTGTCAGCGACAGGCCACCCGGCCCCTGATCGTCCGGACCCTCAGCCAATCCGACCGCGCGCCGCCACTCATACCCGAGGAGCAGCACGCATTGGGCAAGGTTCAGGGACGGAAAGGCTGGGTTCACCGGCACGGTCACGATTGCCGAGGCGCGCATCACATCGTCGTTCTCGAGCCCCGTGCGTTCCCGCCCGAACAGAAGCGCCACACGCTCACCAGCCTCGGTTGCCGCTGCTGCTTCGCGCATGGCGTCCTCGGGTGTCAGGACACGCTTGGTCAGTTCCCGCGCCCGGGCGGTCGTGGCGTAGACAAGCGTGCAGTCGGCGACCGCCTCGGCCGTCGTCTCGAAGATTTGAGCGTCGTCGAGGAGCCTACCAGCGCCCGAGGCCATCGCCACGGCCTTCGGGTTTGGCCAGCCGTCGCGGGGGGCGACGATGCGCATCCGGTCGAGCCCGAAGTTCCAGAGCGCCCGCGCCGCTGCCCCGATGTTCTCGCCCAGTTGTGGTTCGACGAGCACTGCGACGGGCATGGCCGCGTCCGCCTTCTTCGTCATCGTCACCGAAACCTCCACAGGAACCCGCCACCGCGTGAGCGCGGCCGCCTAGTATCCATGTCTCCGTGGAGCGGCAACTGCGGACGGCAGAGGCCCGGAGTGAACTGTGCGGTTAGCGGAGGGGGCGCCTGTGAATGACCACCACCCCGGCAAGACCCGCCAAAAACAGCAGCAGCGAGGCGGGCACGGGAAGACTGATACCAGCGCCTGGTACCACGCCACCGAGCGCTGGAGCAGGCTGCGTCACGGTGGGGGAGGCGGCCTCCTCGGTCGGGTTCTGCCGATCGCCGGCTGCCGCCGCCTCCTCGATCGCCGCAATCGTTGCATC
>JBCDFC010000075.1:0-19907 GCA_039178805.1 Pseudomonadota bacterium
GCGCCGATCGCGCATCGTCCCGTCCGTGCCATTCTCCACGTTGTCGGCCCAGTCGAGCGCGATGATCCGCGCATCCTCGGACACACCAGCCAAGTTCTCGCCCAGGCCGGCACGCAGGCGCGCAACGAGGGACAGGACGGCGTCGAGGCGATGACCTTCGAGCGGACGACCCGCTAGGGCCCTGTCGAAGGCGTGGATGCGCGCTTCCGCCGCTGCCCGGAAGGCGAGGACCGAGTCTTCTTTCGCCGCGGTCATCGCGTGGCGGGCGGCCGCGAAGTATCCACGCGCTGTCGCGTTGTTCTGCAGGTTCTTCTGAAGCTCGTAGAGCGCACCCTCGAAGGGGTCATGGTTTCGACCGGCAATCCCGGGAACGCTGACCGAGCCACGGAAGAGGTCGATCGTTATGGGCGCCAACTCGGTACCGGCAGGACGCACCATCAGCATGTCGAAATCGCCGCTCACCTCAAGATACTCGAAGGCCCCAAGCGCGCGGCAGAAGTCGAGCGCATGCGTGAAAGCATCGAGCTCCGCTTTCTCCACCCGTCGCGCCGGCGCCGTCTCGTTCACGGCGTCCGATGCGCCCTCGATGTTCGCGAAACTAAGATCGGCGACACCGCGCTGACCCATGGCGCGGCGTGCAACACCGCGCAGGGCATGCGGCACCGTGATGAAGTGCTGATCCCGGCCTTCGGTCCAGATCGCGCCGGGCTTTCTCTCCTTGGCGCGGATCGTCACGGTGACCGATGGAAAGCCACCACCGCGCACGGCGGCCAGGTGACGGGACAACTTAAGATCGAAATCGGTGAAGACGTTTCTGGAAATCAGATGGGAGACGACACACGCGTGGTCGTCGATCACATCCTCGTAGTGCAGGTCCATGAGAGGGATCCGCTCAACGCTCGGCTGAACCACCGTCTCGAACAAAGTGAAATCACGCATCATCAACCCTTACGACACTCGCATAATGAAAGTAGCTAACCTTTAGATGAATCAAAAGTTAATGCGGCACGTGAAAGTAGTGAGCACAGGGCGGTGAGCCTTGGCAATCGCCATGTTTGACTCGCAGAATGATAATTATGTTTGTAAAATCGCTACTGAGCTACCAAACCCTCGCGCCGAACGATGCGAGCTGTCTCCGGGAAGAGCTTGCTAAACTGGAAAAATTCTCGCTCGGTGATCTCAACTCTTACGTGCACGGCATCCGAAAGGTCTTCGCGATCGCGGATGTCCGCATAGCGGTAAAGCCAGCCGACCGCAGCACCCGCACTGTGATCGAGCGCGAGCTCGAGGCGCAGGCGTCGCGGATAAAGCCGATCCTCTACGGCAGCCAGAAACGAATCACAGTTCTCACCCGTTGCCGCTGAAATGCGCAGTGCCTCCGAACTCGAGACCGATTGGACAATCGCGTCGTTCTCCATGAGGTCGATCTTGTTCTGCACTTCGAGCATCCCGTCGCGCTCAGCTTCTTCCACGCCCAGTTCCTCGAGAACGCTCAGCACGTTGCGGGCCTGCTCCTCGGTGTCGGGATGCGAGATGTCGCGGACATGAACGATCAGATCGGCCTCCAGGACCTCCTCAAGCGTCGCTCTGAACGCTGCCACGAGCTGCGTTGGCAGATTCGAGATGAAGCCCACGGTGTCGGAGAGAATACAGACCCGTCCCGATGGCAGCTCAAGGCGTCGCATCGTCGGATCGAGCGTTGCGAAGAGCATATCCTCAGCCGCAACGGAGGCGCTCGTTAGCCGATTGAAGAGCGTCGATTTTCCGGCATTCGTATAGCCGACCAAAGCAACGACTGGGCGCGGGACTTTCGCGCGCTTCTGGCGATGCAGTGCGCGGGTCTTCACCACCTTTTCGAGCTGCCGGCGCAGACGCGTGATCTTCTCATTGATCATGCGCCGGTCGGCCTCGATCTGCGTCTCGCCCGGACCACCCATGAAGCCCACGCCGCCACGCTGACGCTCCAAATGGGTCCAGGAACGCACAAGCCGCGATTTCTGATAAGTCAGATGTGCAAGCTCGACTTGCAGCACACCCTCGCGGGTCTGCGCCCTGGCGCCAAAGATCTCCAAGATCAGGCCCGTCCGATCCAGCACCTTCGCCTTCCACGCACGCTCAAGATTGCGCTGCTGCACAGGGCTGAGCGCGCCGTTGACGACGACGAGATCGATCTCGTCATCCTCGAAACGCCGCGCCAGCCCGCCGACCTTACCCGGCCCGATCAGCGTCGCCGGGTTCGGCCGCGGTACAGAAGCAATGTCGGCGTCGACCGGCGAGAGACCGATCGCTGCCGTCAAGCTTACGGCTTCCGCCAACGCCGCGTCCGGGTCGCGAGCGTCCTGATCGCGAAGATCGAGATGAAGGACGAATGCGCGTGTCACGCCGTCATGATCGTCAAGACATGACGGCGCTCTGCTCGCCTTGCCCTCACTCGCCCTGCTCCTGCTCGTACAGGCTGAAAGGCTGCCCGGGCATCACGGTCGAAATTGCGTGTTTGTAGACGAGTTGGCTCTGTCCATCGCGCCGCAATAGCACACAAAAGTTGTCGAACCAGGTAATCACGCCCTGCAGTTTCACGCCATTCACCAAAAAAACGGTGACCGGAATTTTCTGCTTGCGGATGTGATTAAGGAAGACGTCTTGCAGGTTTTGCTTATTTTCGTTGGCCATTTTTTGCCTGTCTGTTTCATTGGCGTCGCTTGTAGCCGAAGACGTTGGACCACTGCAGAAACATGGCGCCTAGTCCACGGTGTTTCCAGTGGTTTTGCGGCGTGGCAGAAGCGAAAGCAATGCATCGCGGCGGAATAGCGCGATTACCGCCAAGGTTTCCATTCGGCCGACGACCATGCCGACAGCGATCCAGGCACGTTGAGCCCCGTCCAAGAGCGCGTAACTCTCATGCCCGCCGGCCACGGCACCAAAGACCGGTCCTGTGTTCGAGACAGCGGAGACGGCCGCGATGAAGGCCGGCTCGAAGCTCAGTCCGCTGGTCGCGAGCCCAAGGGTGACGGTGAGCACCGCGCCCGCATAGAGCATGATGAAGGCCCAACCGAGGAAGGCACCCTCCCCCACCAAACCGCGCAGCCCTGCCCCGACGCCGGTACCGGATCCGCCGACGACGTTTGGCTGGGCAAGGCGATCGATCTCGCGCAGACCGTGGCGGATCAGGGCGGCTGCGCGAATGAGCTTGATCCCCCCGGCCGTCGTCGCCGCGCCGCCGCCGATCGCCGCGAGACCCAGCAGCAGCAAGGTTGGGTTCTTGAGGCCGGCCCACGCGCTCGCGCTGTCCCATGCGGCCGCTTCGTATCCCGTGGTGGTCAGAAAACTCAGCGTCGTGAAGAAGATGCCCCAAAGCGCGCTCAGCGCATCGATCGCGCTTTCGCCGTCCTCAAGCTCCAGCGCCGCCGTCCAATGCCTGAGGAAAAGCGTGAGCGTCGCCACGATGACGATCAGCGCCATCAACCGCAATTCCGGATCGCGCCGGACGGGCACGTCCCGTCCAATCGTCGCAGCTTTGCCGTAGAGCCGCGCGGTCGCTGCCAGCACCAGGAACACCGCCGCGATGATCTCGGCTGGGATGTTCTCGAAATGCGGCGTTTGCGGCGCGCCTGTGGAGACCCCGCTGGTCGAGACGATTCCAAGGGCATGCACGATAGTCGAGAGACTGAGCTGTTGCGCCGCGCCGAGGAGCATGACGAGAGCGACCGTCATCGCGATATAGACCGGCAAGATCGTGCGCATCGCCCGATGGATGCGCTCATCGACTGGTGGGGTTTCGGCCCCGAGCTCGGCCAACCGGACATCGCCGGTATCGACGCCCGCCGCGCTGGCGGTCGGTGTGCGCACCTCAAACCCCCCCATCCGTCTCGGCGCCAGAATGACATAGGCGGCAGTGAGGGTGAGCAACCCGCCCAGCCAGCTCACCACAGCGCGCCAAAGGTGAATGGCCTCGGGCACACGGGTCGGTTCGAGATAGCCTGTGCTGCCTGTCGTCGTCAGGCTCGCCACCATCTCGAACCAGGCACCGACCCAGCCCAGCGAGGGCGTCAGCAGCACGAGTGGGATCGCGGCGAAGCACGGCAGGATCAGCCAGAGCGCGAGGAGCGTCACGATCTCGCTTTCGGGCCCGCGCCGCGCCCGGCCACTCGCCAGCGCCACGCCCATGATCGCTGCGGAGAAGCCCGTGAAAAGCGCCGCGTAGAGGAAGGCGCGCGCGATCCGCTCGTCGCCCTCGATCATCGCGAAAATGAGAGGCACCAGCATCGAAACCGCGAGCACGCCGGCCGCCAGCGCGAAGAGCGAGCCGCGCCCTGCCCCGCGCCGGTCGATCCGTTGGCGCTGTCGCATCGCGCGTTTCGGACGTTTCGCCATGGCTAGAAGAAATCGATGCTGACGCGGAACATCTGCTCGACCTTATGCACCGCCGTTCGCACGGCGAAGAGCACCAGCACATCGCCGACATTTATGACGAGATCGCCCGTCGGCATGATCACGTCTTGGCCGCTTCTGACAGCGCCGACGATCGATCCGCGAGGCAGTGTGATGTCTCGAAGGCGTTTGCCGGCGAGCGCCGAGGTGCTCATCACCTGTGCCTCGATCACTTCGCCTTCGCCCCCGCCAATGGAATAGACCGCGCGGATCTTCCCGCGACGCACGTGGCGCAGGATCGAGCTCACCGTCGTTGCGCGCGGATCGATGAGGGCGTCGACGCTCAACGGATCCGCGAGACGGTCGAAGGTCGGATCCTTCGAAAGGGCGATCGAAATGAGCGGATTGAGTTGCTCAGCCAGAGCGCAGGACAAGAGGTTCGTCCGGTCGTCATCGGTTAGCGCCACGACGGCATCGGCCTCATCGATCCCGGCCTCCTCAAGGATGCTGACATCGAGTGCGTCGCCGTGGAGCACGACCGTGCGCTTCAGTCGGTCGGCCGCACGCTCCGCCCGCTCGCGGTCGCGCTCGATCATGATCGCGCGGTTGTTCTGGCGCCGCTCGATCTCTCGCGCCACGCGCAGGCCCACATGGCCCGCGCCTACGACGATGATACGGGTCGCCACGCGATTTCGCTTGCCGAAGATGCCGAAGGCGCGCTGCACATCCTCGCGCGCTGCCACGAAGTAAACCTCGTCATTCGGGTAGATCTGATCTTCCGCAGCCGCCGTGAAGAGCTTCCCCTCCCGCCGGATCGCTACGACGATCGCGCGCAAGGTCGAGAACAGCTCCGAGAGCTGCCGGAGCGGCGTGTTGGTGACCGGGCAGTCGTCCTCGATTCGAATACCGACAAAGTTCACGTCGCCATCGAGGAACGGTTCGATGTCGAAGGATGCGGTGGCCTGCAATCGGCGCAGCGTCACCTGTGCGACCTCATTCTCTGGGCTGATGATCACGTCGATCGGCAGATGGTCCCTGCGGAACAGGTCAGACCACTCAGCCTCAAGATATCCCTCGGTGCGGATCCGCGCGATCTTCGTCGGCACCTCGAAGACCGAGTGCGCCACCTGACAGGCCACCATGTTGACCTCGTCCATGGAGGTGGCGGCGATCAGCATGTCGCAATCGTTCGCGCCGGCCTTGGCCAAGATGTCGGGATGTGAGGCAAAACCGATCACGCCCGAGACGTCGTACATATCCGTCAGCCGCCGCACGAGCGCCGCGTTCTGATCGATCACGGTGACTGAGTTGCCTTCCTCGGCAAGATGGCGGGCAATTTGCGAGCCCACCTGACCCGCGCCGCAGACCACGACTTGCATGATGCTCAGCCGCTCCCGCGGTGCTGCCGCAAACCGAGAGGGAGCCTGACCCCTTTCTCATCGCATCGTCAAGCGGCGGTCGGTTAAGCGTCTCTGCAAGAGAAAGGTGAAGGGGCGGCATCTGCCCGGCACCCCCCCGTGGTCCCCCGACCCGGACCGGGATGCCGCCCCTTCAACCCGCCGCGCCTACCCCACAAGGCTGCAGCGAGGTCGAAGCGCGGATCAGTTCACGCGCAGTTCCGGAGAACGGTAGGCCCAAGCCACAGCACCTTTGGCGCCCTCGGGCCAGGTTTTCTCGCGCGCTGGCGAGATCAGCGCATCGCTAACGGGAAGCATGCGGCGGGCTTCGCGCGCATTGCGCGCGCGGATGTAACCACCGCCGAGCTCTCGTCCCTCTGCCTCATCGCAGATGAAGAAGCTGTAAAGTTGCATCCTGTCGCTAAGCCTCGGTCTGAACCCGAAACCAATCCGACAAACACCATACTGAGCCAAAAACTACTATACAGGTCGCACAGTTGCGGCGGAAACCTAAACCAAAGGTTAATGCACCGCGCTGACCGGAAAATTGCATGCGAAAGCGCGTACGAGAGTGTCGTGCGACACTCTCGGAGAACGAATCCCGAATTGGGTCAGGTAGCCTTGCCTATCCGCTCAGCGGCGTCTCCTGGCGACACTCAGTCGCCGCCGTGTTGGTGGATCACTCCTCCACCAGCTCCTCTTCCGCGCCCTCGCTCACGGCCATGCGCACGCCACCGCGCGATGTCGTGCTGACGCCAAGCATCTTGAGCTTGCGGTGGAGGGCGGAGCGCTCCATGCCCACGAAACTTGCCGTTTTCGAGATATTGCCGCCGAAGCGGTTGATCTGAGCCACAAGATACTCACGCTCGAAAAGCTCGCGCGCTTCGCGAAGCGGCAAGGACGCAACGGCGGCGAGCAAACCGCCAAGGCCAGCCTCCCCGGCCTCTGCAACGCTGCCCGGCAGCTCCTCGGCGTCGATGATCTTCTCTTCGCCGCCAAGGATCAGCACCTGCTCCATCATGTTGCGGAGCTGTCTGACATTGCCGGGCCAGCTCCGCGTCTGCAGCGCGGCAAGCGCGCCTTCAGAGAGGATACGGCGCTGTAGCCCTTGCTCGCGCGCGAACCGGTCCAGGAAGTGGTTGGAAAGCTCGGGAATATCGTCGCGCCGGCGGTCGAGGCTCGGCACCTCGATGGGCATGACGTTCAGCCGGTGATAAAGGTCCTCGCGGAACCGGCCCCCGGCGATTTCGGCCTGCAGATCGCGATTGGTGGCGGAGATGACCCGCACATCGACCCGCACCGTCGAGTTGTCGCCGAGCCGCGTGAAAGCCTGGTCGACGAGGACGCGCAGGATCTTCGACTGCGTCCCATAGGGCATGTCGCCCACTTCATCGATGAAGAGCGTGCCGCCATGCGCCTTCTCGAAGAGGCCAGGCTGGACGCCACCGCCGGTGCGCATTCGCCCGAACAGCACCTCCTCCATCCGGTCCGCCTCGATCGACGCCGCGTTGACCACGACGAAGGGCGCCTGCCCGCGTTCGGAATGATGGTGGATGTACCGCGCCGCGACTTCCTTGCCCGTGCCTGGCCCACCGGACAGCAGTACACGGCTTCCACCGCGCGCAACGCGGTCAAGCTTGCCGCGCAGCGTCACGATGGCATGGCTCGAGCCGATAAGCCGCCACGCCTCCGCCTCGGCGCGCTTGTAGGTCACGTTCTCCCGGCGCAGGCGTGACGCCTCGAGCGCCCGGCTGACCACGACCAGGAGCTGGTCCATGTTGAAAGGCTTCTCGATGAAGTCGTAGGCACCCTGCTTTACCGCCGCGACGGCAAGCTCGATGTTCCCGTGACCCGAGATGATGACGATCGGCACGGCCGGATTGTCCCGCTTGACACGCTTCAAGATCTCGATCCCGTCCATGCGGCTGCCCTGTAGCCAGATGTCGAGGATGATGAGATCCGGCAACGCGTCCTCGATCGCCGAGAAAGCACTATCGGCATCGAAGGCCTCGCGGGTCGCGTAGCCCTCATCGCCCAGCAAGTCGCCGATCAGATCTCTGATATCGGCCTCGTCGTCTACGATAAGGATGTCAGCCATGCTCGTTCACGCCCTCTCGAATTGGCCCGTTCCCGGGTCTTGCGGGCCGTGCGGCCCTTCTTCGCCTGTCGTCTCGGTTGCGGTACGGCCGCGCAGCGTCGCCCGGGGGAGGCGCAGCGTCGCCTGCGCCCCATCGTAAGCTTCGCCCTCACTGGCCCCTGCGCGTTTTGCGGGTGCATCGCCAAGCGCCAGGGTCCCGCCATGCTGCTCGACGATCTTGCGCACGATCGCGAGGCCGAGCCCCGTGCCCTTTTTGCGCGTCGTCACATAGGGGTCGGTCAACCGGTCGCGGCCCTCTTCGGGCAGCCCGATGCCGTTGTCTGCTATGTCCAGCCGCCAGCCCCGCGATTGACAGGAAAGACGCACACGGACCAGCCCTGGGCCTTCCAGCAACCCTTTGTCGTGACGCGCCTCGATAGCGTCGGCCGCGTTTTGCAGAAGGTTGGTAAGGCATTGCCCAAGGAGCCCGCGGTCGGCCGCGATCGGGGTTGGCGTCTCGGGCAAGTCCATCTCGTACTGGATCGCAACGGCCTGGCTGCCATCGCCGCGCGCACCCTCTTGCAGGAGCACCGCCTCGCGCACGAGTTCCACCAGATCCTCCGGTGCCATCACGGGTTCCGGCATCCTCGCGAAGCGGCTAAAGGCATCGACCATGCGCCGGATCTCGCCCGCTTGGCGGGTCACGACATCCAGCATCCGCTCGAGCTGCTCCCCATCCTCGCCCAACCTGCCCGTGAACTTGCGGCGCATCCGATCCGCCGAAAGCTGGATCGGCGTCAGCGGGTTCTTGATCTCATGCGCGACCCTGCGCGCCACATCGCCCCACGCCGCCATGCGCTGCGCCGAGGCGAGCGCCGTGATGTCGTCGAAGGTGACCACATGGCCCTCCTCCGGCGCATCCGGGCTCTTCAGCGCCACGCGGCACAGGAACTCGCGCTGATAGCCTGCGACCAGCATGCGCACTTCGCCCGATGCCACGCCCGAGGGCGACATATCCGCAGCCTCCAGCAATGGGAGAAAGGCGGGCGCCACATCCCCGATCGCTTGGCCATGCGCATCGGAGGCATCGATATCCAAGAGCGTGGTGGTCGCCTGGTTCATGAGGTTGATGCGATGGACATCATCGAGACCGATGACGCCTGCGGTGACACCTGAAAGCACGGCCTCCGTCAGCCTTCGCCGCCGCTCGGTCTCTCGGTTGGCCGTGATCAGGGCGTCACGTTGGCCTTTGAGCTGTGCTGCCATCCGGTTGAAGCTGCGCGAGAGCACCGAGAACTCATCGCCGCCGCGCTCCTCCTTCACCCGAACTTCCAGGTCGCCGGACCCGATCCGTTCAGCCGCCCCTGCGAGCCGACCGACGGGCTTGGCAAGGCGCTCAGCGAACCACAGGCCGAGGAGTGTCGACGAGCAAATCACGAGGAGGGCGAAGCCCACATAGATCAGCGCGAAGTCCCGCAGCAGGCTGCCGCGCTCCGTCTCCAACTGCTCGTAAAGCCGCACCGTATCCTGCGTCTCGTCCAAGAGCCGCAGCACCTCCCCCTCCACATCGCGTGAGACGTAGAGGAACGCGTCGAAGAAGTTCGTAAGGTAAATCAGCGCCCGGATCTCGTCATTCCGGTCGTCGTTCATGATGACGACGTCGCCCTTTCGCGCGCGCGCCACCTGATCATCCGTCGGTGGCTCGAACGCGAAGAGGTAGGAGAACTCCCCGCGGGCCACGATCTCCCGGTCGGAGTTGAAGACAAACGCTTCGGGCAGATCGCGCAGGATGGCCTGGCTCACCACGAGCTCGTTCAGCTGGGCGCCGGTCAGGCCACCCTCCTGCTGTGCAGCCCGGTTGAGATCGTTCGCCATCGCCAGCACATCGCCGCGGATGTTCTCGCGATGCTCCCGCTCATAGGCCCGCGCAACTTCGAGCGCATTGCCCACGACGCTCCCGACACGGTCCGAGAACCAACTCTCCACGCCGAGATTGACCGAGAGTGTTGCGAAAACCGCGACGATGACGGTCGGCACAAGCGCCACAAGCCCAAACGTACCCGCGAGGCGGAGATGGAGTTTGGAGCCGACGCGCCCTGCCCTTCGCGCCGCGAAAAGGCTTGCGATGCGGACAGCGATCACCGCGCCGAACATCAGCAGGTAGAGGGTATCCGCCAGCAGCACGAGGCGGAGGGACTGACTATCCTCGCCAGTCCTGTTGCCGAGAACCACCACCGTGAGAACGGCAAGCGCAGGTCCAAGGAGGACGAGCGGAATGATCGTCCGCCGCTCGATCCAGCGCGCGAGAGCGCCGCTTCTGAGACCGATGCTTGCCGCGCCCATCGGCGCGTCGGTTCCGCTCACTGCCCTGCTCCCCGGCCGTACGTTGCGGCCCTGGTGTGTCACAGGCGCCGCAATCCTACGTGCCCGCGGCGCAACTGTTGCGCGACTACATCAGTTTCTTGCCGCGTGTGACCGGAATGTCAAGCTCTCTGATTTTCTTTCTCAGGGTATTGCGATTGATGCCGAGGAGATCCGCGGCGCGCAGTTGGTTACCACGCGTCGCCGCCATCGTGAGCGCGATGAGCGGCATTTCGACCTCACGCAACACACGATCGTAAAGCCCAGCCGGCGGCAGGCCGTCACCGTGCAGGTTAAAGTAACGTCTGAGATGGAGCTCAACGGCGGCGCCAAGCGTCCGCCCGACCTCGCCTGCCTCGGCGCCATCCATGCCGTCGCCGCCATCGCGGGCAGAGATCTCGGCCTCGATGGTCTCGGCGCCTACAACGTCGTCGGGACAGAGGACTGCGACTCGCCTCACGAGATTCTCAAGCTCTCGCACATTGCCCGACCAACGGTGGCTCTTGAGCCGTTCGATCGCCTCCGCGTCCAAGCTCTTCCGCGGTAGCCCTTCCTTCTCGGCCCGCGCAAAGAAGTGGCGGGCGAGATCGGCGATATCGTCACTCCGCTCCCGCAGCGGCGGCAATCGGATCGGCACGACATTGATCCGGTAGTAAAGGTCCTCACGGAACCGCCCCTCGGCGATCAGGCCGCGCAGATCCTGATGCGTGGCGGAGACGATGCGCACATCGGCCCGGCGCGGCACGCGACCGCCAACGCTCGTGTACTCGCCCTCCTGCAGTACCCGCAGCAGCCGCGTCTGCGCCTCGGGCGGCATATCGCCGATCTCGTCGAGGAATAGCGTCCCGCCCTGCGCCTGCTCAAAGCGCCCGGCGGCCCGTTCCGTCGCACCGGTGAACGCCCCTTTCTCGTGCCCGAACAGCTCGCTCTCGATCAACTCGCGCGGGATGGCTGCCATATTGATCGCAACGAACGGGCCCCGCGAGCGCTTGCCGAAGTTGTGGAGCGCACGTGCCACGAGCTCCTTGCCGGTGCCGCTTTCGCCCGAGATCATGACGGAGAGATCGGTGTGCATCAGCCGCGCCATCACGCGGTAGACTTCCTGCATCGCCTGAGAGCGTCCGATCAGCGGCAGGTTCTGTTCGGCCGGCGCAACCTCCTCGCCGCCGTCCGAATGCGCCGCGCGATCGCCAAGGCCCTTCTCGACGATCGCCAGGAGTTCCTTCAGATCGAAGGGCTTGGGCAGATATTCATAGGCCCCGACCTCTGCCGCCCTGATCGCGGTCAGCACCGTGTTCTGTGCGCTCATGACGACGACGGGGAGATCGGGCCGCTTGCGCCGGATCGCCGGCAGCAAATCCAGCGCATCGCCATCGGGCATGTGCACATCGGTAACGACGAGGTTGCCCTCCCCCTCCTCCACCATGCGCCAGAGCGCCGAGGAAGAGCCCGTCGCCCGCACGCGACAGCCGATGCGCGACAGAGCCTGGGCCAGCACCGTGCGGATCGCACGATCGTCATCCGCCACCAGCACCGTCCGTCCGCTATCGCCCGCTGCGTTCATGCCGTCCTCCAGGTCTGATGCCGGCGAAAATGGCCGGCGCGTTTCACTGAAAACACGCTCTTCATTCGCCCGCAGCGGTTGGCTGCTCGGCGGTCTCATCCGGCGCAGATGCAAGATCCTGCGCAGTCGCGATCGGTAGGCGCAGTTTCATGCGCGTCCAACCCGGCTCGCTCTCGCAGGAGATGACGCCGCCATGGTCGCTCACCGCCTTTGAAACGAAAGCAAGCCCCAGCCCGGAGCCGTTGCTTTTGGATGTGACGAACGGCTCGAAGATATGCCGCTTAAGCCCATCCGGCACGCCCGTGCCATTGTCGGCAATCGTCACCTGCAGCGGCAGAGAGGCCCGTCGCCCCGAAGGCCCGATGACCTTGATCCCAGCGCGATAAGCCGTGCGCACGGTGATCAACCCTCCAACTTCTGGAGTGGCTTCTGCCGCATTCTTAAGGAGGTTTATGAAGATCTGGATCAGTTGGTCTGGATCCCCGATCACCGGCGGCAGCGATGGATCGTACTCTTCAAGGAAACGCACATGCCGGGCAAATCCGGCCTTGGCCGACTGCACCGACCGGTCGAGAACATCGTGGATATTGACCGGGACCGAGCGGCGCGGCCCTATGGCGCCGAACTCCTCGACTTGGGTCAGGATCTGCGTGATGCGGTCGGCCTCTGCCCGGATCAGATCGGTTAGTTCGCGATCCCGCTGCCCCAGATTCATCTCCAAGAGCTGGGCCGCGCCCGAGATCCCGGCGAGCGGGTTCTTGATCTCATGCGCCAGCATTGCAGCCATTCCGGTGATCGATCTTGCGGCATCTCGGTGAGACAGCGACCGGTCCATGGTCTCGGCAATCGCGCGGGGCTGCAGCATCAAGAGCAGCTCTCCTTCACCATCCGAGGCCTGCGATGGCACGGGGGCAATGGAGAGATCCACGAGCCGCGTCGGCGTGTCGGGCCAGGTCAGCTCCACATCGTAGTCGGCCATGGTGATGCCCTCGCGGGCGGCCTGATCCACAATTGCCAGCACGCGGCTCGCCGATCCCGCGAATTCCGCCAAAGGCCGTCCTCGCAGCTGTCGCTCGGACGCAGCGAGGAAGTTCTCGGCAGCACCGTTGAGCGCGAGGATCACCCCCTGTCGAGAGAGTATCAGCGACGGGTTCGGGAGCGCGTTCCAAAGGCGCACATCGGTCGGCAACTCATTCATGCGGCGACCTCCTGGGGCGTCTCCACCAAAGCTTCACACAACAGCGTCGAGACCGCTTCGGGTGTCTCGGCGCGCATCAACGCCGGGCGATAGGCGTCACCCCCTGGGACCTCGGCGAGGTACCAGGCGAGATGCTTTCGGGCGGTGCGGAGCCCGAGATCACGCCCGTAGTGGCTCATCTGCATCTCGTGATGCCGAGAGATCAGGTCGGCGAGCGTCTTGCCCATGGGTGGCAGCGGCACAGCGCGCCCCGCCAAAGCCGCCGCTATCTGTGCGGGCCGCCAGGGTGCCCCGCGCGCCCCCCGCCCGATCATGACCGCCGCCGCACCAGAGGCTGCGAGTGCTGCCCGTGCCTTCTGCGCGTCGACGATATCGCCATTCGCGATGACGGGTATGCGAACCGCCTCAACGACTTCCCGAATCGCCGCCCAGTCGGCGGCGCCCTTGTAGAAGTCGCAGCGCGTGCGGCCATGCACCGTTATGGCCTGCACGCCCGCGGCCTCGGCCCGCGCCGCGATCTCGGGCGCGTTCATCGCATCGCGATCCCAGCCGAGCCGCATTTTAAGCGTCACGGGCACCTCGACCGCTCGGACAACGGCCTCGATCAGCGACAGCGCATGATCCGGATCGCGCATGAGCGCCGAGCCCGAGAGCCCGTTCGTCACCTTCTTGGCCGGGCATCCCATGTTGATGTCGATGATGCGCGCGCCGGCCCCTTCCAGGCGCCGCGCCGCCTCTGCCATCCAATGCGCCTCACGACCCGCGATCTGCACGGATGTCAGCGCATCCCCCGCCGCAATCTCCGCTTTTTGACGCACCGACGGCTTCGCCTCGACCATCTCGCGGCTCGCGACCATTTCGGATACCACGAGCCCAACACCGAATTCCGCCACCAGTTTACGGAACGGCCGGTCGGTCACGCCTGCCATTGGTGCAAGGATGACCGGCTCTTTGATGACGATGTGCCCAATCGAGAGTGGCATGCTCAATCCCTATGCACGTCACTACCTCTAGCGCGCCCCCTTGTCTCGCACAAGCCGCGCTCATAGACAGCGGTGCCCGGCGACCGGTCCCACGGCCTGCCGATCGCCACCGCAAGGAATGCGCGGGGAGCCAAAGATCAGCATGCAGGTTGCAGCCGTCATCGTCGCCGCTGGCCGCGGCTTGCGCCTCGGCGGGCCGATGCCGAAACAATACCGCGAAATTGCAGGTCAAATGGTCCTGCGCCGCACGCTCGAAGGCGCCCTGACCTGCCCTGCGATCGGCCGTGTGGTGACCGCCATCACGTCCGACTGCAGGCATCTCTACGATGCGGCGATCGTTGGGCTATCGGACGAACGTCTCGCCGATCCGATCATCGGCGGGGCCGAGCGTGCCGATACCGTCAGGCTTGCACTCGAAAGTTTGGAAGGGTCCGCGCCCCAGATCGTGCTCGTCCATGACGCAGCGCGGCCCTTCGCGGCGACGACCCTCTGGCAGACCCTGATCGAAGCGACCGCCGATGGCGCGGGCGCCATCGCGGCTGAACCGGTCGTCGATGCGCTCTGGGCCGAAGGAGACGGCGAAGCCGCTGGCATGTGCGACGCACCTAGGCCACGCGCCGGTCTCTGGCGGGCGCAAACCCCGCAGGCCTTCCCGTTCGCCCCGCTACTGGCCGCACACCGGGCGGAGGTGACAGGGACCGGACCGAAGGCGCTCGACGATGCCGAGGTTTTTCGCCGAGCGGGCGGGGATGTGAAGCTCGTGCCTGGTGAGCCCGATAATTTCAAGATCACGACGGCAGCCGATCTCGAACGGGCCGAAAGGTTCGCTCAGTCGCTCACGTCGAAGGAGGGCGCCATGGATGTCCGCACCGGCCATGGTTTCGATGTGCACCGCTTCGGGCCAGGCGATCACGTCATGCTCTGCGGCGTCCGCGTGCCCCACTCAAACGGCCTGATCGGGCATTCCGATGCCGATGTCGGGCTCCATGCCTTGGCGGATGCGCTCTATGGCGCGCTTGCCGAGGGCGATATCGGCACCCATTTTCCGCCCTCTGATCCGCAGTGGAAGGGGGCGGAAAGCCATGTCTTCCTCACCCACGCGGGAGAGCGGGTGCGCGCGCGAGATGGGCGTATCACCAGTCTCGACGTCACGCTCCTCTGCGAGCGTCCGCGCATTGGGCCGCACGCCCAAGCGATGCGTGAGGAGATCGGCCGCATTCTCGATCTCGGAACGGACCGGATCGGCCTCAAGGCGACAACGATGGAGCGCATGGGGTTCATCGGACGGGAGGAAGGCATGGGCTGCATCGCTACGGCGACCGTCGTGATGGGGGGCGCATGACCGCCGAAGGGATCGCCACGTGCTGGGGTATCGGTCGGCTGAGCCCGGCGCAGGGCACCGTGGCCAGCGTCGCCGCGATCCCGCTCGCTTGGGCGCTTCACGCACTCGGCGGTGCCTGGCTGCTGATCCCGGCAACGCTCGCGCTCACGGCCCTCGGCTACATCGCCGTCGATCGTGCCCTGGCCGCACGTGCCGCACCGGACACCGACCCAAAGGAATTCGTCATCGACGAAGTCGTGGGCATGCTGATCGCGCTCTGGCCCATGTCTATCGCCCTCACGCTCAGCGGCGCGGGCGCGGAGGTCCTGCCCTGGCCCGGCGTGTTGTTCACCCTCGCGCTCTTCCGCTTCTTCGATATCGTGAAGCCTTGGCCGATCCGCCATGCTGAGGCAGCGCCAGGCGCGCTCGGCGTGATGCTCGACGACCTCCTGGCCGGAGTCTTCGCCGCCATCCTCGCAGCCCTTGCCGCCGGAGCCGCCCATGGATGGTTCTGACCGTCTCGCCACCCTGGCCGAAGCCTTGCTCGCGGTTTGCGGCAAGAAGCGCTTGATGATCTCGACCGCGGAAAGCTGCACTGGCGGCCTGATCACGGCGGTGCTGACCGATATCGCCGGCGCCTCCACGGTCGTCGAACGCGGCTTCGTTACCTATTCGAACGAGGCAAAGACCGAGATGCTCGGCGTTCCCGCCGCCCTCATCGCTCAGCACGGCGCCGTCTCGGAACCCGTGGCCCGCGCGATGGCCAAGGGCGCCCTCACGCGCAGCCGCGCCGATCTCGTCGTCTCGGTGACCGGCATCGCAGGCCCGGGCGGCGGCAGCCCCGCGAAACCCGAAGGTCTCGTGCATTTCGCCTGGGGCTCGAGCGTCGGCGATTTCGCCCATGAGCGCGTCGAGTTTGGCGCCATCGGTCGGGGTGCTGTGCGCGCCGCCACGGTCGAGCATGCACTCGATCGGCTCCTCGAACTGGCGAAAACGCAATGAACGCCAGACGCACGAAGACGCCGGCGGCCGCCGCCGGCACCGCGACTGCTGGCAGGGCAGAGAAGAAGACGGCTGCCGCGAGTCTGCCTGAGGACGACCTCGATGCGATGATCGAGGCCGCATGGGCCCGGCTCGTTCGCGGTGCGGCCGACAAACGCGCCGCCTTCAACATCTGTCAGGTTGCGAGCATCGGTGCGCAGGGTTGGCCCGAACAGCGCAGCGTCGTCCTGCGCCGCGCCGATCCGGCCGAGCGCCGGATCTTCTTCCACACCGACCGGCGCAGCACGAAAGCGGCGGAGATCGAGGCCGATGGCCGCGTCTCCCTCCACTTCTGGGATCCACGCGCCCGCCTACAGCTTCGTCTCTGGGGCCAGGCCCGTCTTTTGACCGAAGATCCGCTGGCCGATGAGGAGTGGAGCCGGCTCACGAGCCATGGCCGGCAGATCTACCGCACGCCCCTCCCCCCCGGCCGCACGATCCGCACGGCGGAGGAAGGCGATGGTGCGGTCGAGGAGATCGGTCGCGCCGTCTTCGCCGCGGTCCCGGTCAACGTCATGCGCCTCGAATGGCTGCACCTCCGCAGCGCCGGCCACCGCCGCGCCCGCTTCGAACCCGCCGCCGAGGGCTGGCAGGGCCGCTGGCTCGCGCCCTAGCGCGACCGCCGAAAGGTGCATCGCCAAGCGCACGGCAAAGCGCACGGCCGCCGCACCAACCCGGTGTTAGTGAGGAGCGGCCCAGGAGGCGTCTTCGGGGGCGCCGTAGATCTCGGCGGCGCGGGTCTCGAAGGCGCGGACGATCCGCTGCATCGCCTCGTTGAACACGACGCCGATGACCGCCTGCAGAGTCCGGCTCTTGAACTCGAAGTCCACATAGAAATCCACGTCGCATCGCTCGTCATTGCGATCGGTGAATTCCCAATGATTGTTCAGATAGCGAAACGGCCCATCCAGATACTCGACATCGATGACGCGGTTCGCGCGATCAAGCGTGACCCGGCTCCCGAACTTCTCCCGAAAGACCTTGAAGGAGACGACGAGATCCGCATCCACCTGCTCCCGCCCGTCGTCGAGCGTCACGCGCTTGCGCACGCGACAGGCCGAGCACCAGGGTAGAAACTTCGGATAGGCCTCGACGCCCGCCACGAGATCGAAGAGCTGATCCGCAGAGTACGGCAGCACCCTCTTCTCGGCATGAGTCGGCATCGCGCCCTCCCGCAACGTTCCGCGCATATACACGCCAAAATCGGTCAATCAACCGATACCAAGAAGCCGATGCGACGCTGATGCCGGAGGGTTTCAGGTCGTCTTTGGGACTGCGAGCCGGGCCATCGCGACCTTCTCAGTCGCGATTCTGCCGCTCGAGACGATCAAGCGCGCCGTGCCTGTCGGGCTGCTCGAAGTTGCGCGAAGTCCTCGCCCGCGTGATAGCTCGACCGCGTCAGCGGCGTTGCCGAGACCATCAGGAAGCCCTTTGCATAGGCCGCCTTCTCATAGCTTTCGAAGGTTTCGGGCGTCACATATTCTGCAACGGCATGATGTTTGGGTGTCGGTTGCAGATACTGCCCGATCGTCAGGAAATCGATGCCGGCCGCGCGCATGTCGTCCATGACTTGCAGCACTTCAACGCGCCGTTCTCCCAGCCCCACCATCATTCCAGATTTTGTGAAGGACTGCGGATCAAGCTCCTTCACCCGCTGCAAGAGACGCAAGGAGTGGAAGTACCGCGCACCGGGACGCACCACCGTGTAGAGCGACGGCACGGTTTCCAAGTTATGATTGAAGACGTCCGGTTTCGCCTCGACCACGATCTCCAGCGCCTCTGGCTCACAGCGCAGGAAATCGGGCGTCAGGACTTCGATCGTCGTGTCGGGGCATCGCCGCCGCACGGCGCGGATCGTCTGGGCAATATGCTCAGCACCGCCGTCGGTCAGGTCGTCCCGATCAACGGATGTGATGACCACGTGGTTCAACGACAACTTCGACACGGCATCCGCCACGCGAACCGGTTCGAAGAGATCGAGCGCATCGGGCCGACCGGTCGCAACATTGCAGAACGTGCAGCCCCGCGTGCAGATCTCGCCCATGATCATCATCGTGGCGTGCCCTTGGGCCCAGCACTCCCCGACATTCGGACAACCCGCCTCCTCGCAAACGGTGACGAGCTTATGCTCGCGCATGATATCGCGCGTCTGTTTATAGCCCTCGCTCGTCGGCGCCTTTACGCGGATCCATGGCGGCTTGGACGGGCTCGCATTGTCCTTGCGATGCGCCTTCTCCGGATGCCGGGCCGAGCGGTCCTTGAGGTCGCGACCCGAGTTTCGAGGCGCTGCGGTCTGCTCACGATTGTCGTTGGCGCTCATGCTCGTCTCCTGCCCCGCACGACTATAATCAGGTCTATCGGGTTCGTGCACCCTGCGTTCGACGGCCGCAGTTCTTTCGTCGCGAGAGACTTTTCCGCCTGTCGGAGTGCGCGTCCACGCAGTTGCCACCATCTTGCGTGCAACGGTGGCTGATCAACCACCGTTGTCATCGAGCAATGCCGCGACCGGTCCGCGGCGAGCCAACTGGGAGAGCCCTGCAATGAACATGACCCCGGGATCCGAGCAGTTCCTTCGCGCCGAACAGGAATCTCGCACAGATACCAGCAACGATTGGATCGCCGCGGGGCATCGCGCCGCCGAGGAGCACAATCGGCGCCGCACTTGGCTGCCGACCCAGTATGGCGAAGTCGACCGTGAGATCGCGTCCTCCTTGAAGGCCAACTTCAAGACCCTGCCCGGGCAGACGCTGATCGGCACCAATCTAATCGCGATATGGGGTTTCCTGACGGTGGTCTCGATCCTCGTCTTCGCTTGATCCGCGCGCCCGCTCGGCGGGCAGGAAAGATCAAACGATGGATGCGGGGCGATGTTGAGGCGTTCCTCCAACTGCCCCGCTTCCATGAACTGATTGCCAGGTAGCAAGCGGTCCTCTATCCGGCGCCGATGGAACCTGTTCACATCATCGGCGGCGGGATGGCGGGCTGCGAAGCAGCATGGGCTGCTGCATGGCTCGGCGTGCGGGTCGTCCTGCATGAGATGCGCCCGACCGTCTCGACCTTTGCGCATCAGACGGACGGGTTGGCTGAACTCGTCTGCTCGAACTCCTTCCGTTCCGACGATCACGAGCACAACGCCGTCGGTCTCCTGCATGAGGAGATGCGCCGCGCAGGCTCAATCATGATGGCAGCGGCGCGCCATGCCGAAGTGCCGGCAGGAGGTGCTCTCGCCGTAGATCGGGAGGTATTCTCGGCCGAAGTGTCACGCAGGATCGAAGCGCATCCTCTCATCACGATCGAACGCGGTGAAGTTGCCGGCCTCCCGCCGACCGATTGGTCGAGTGTCATCGTCGCGACGGGCCCACTTACCTCACCCAGTCTGGCCGAGGCTATCCGAGCGGTCACGGGCGAAGACAGCCTCGCCTTCTTCGATGCCATCGCCCCCATCGTCCATGCCGACAGTGTCGATATGTCGAAGGCCTGGTTTCAGTCACGCTATGACAAGGGGGAGACCGAGGACGAGCGCACCGCCTATCTGAACTGCCCGATGGACAAGGCTCAGTACGAGGCGTTCATCGATGCGCTCCTCGCCGCGCCCAA
>JBCDFC010000076.1:0-19805 GCA_039178805.1 Pseudomonadota bacterium
CGTTCACCGAGCCGAAATCGAAGGTCACGGTGGCGATGGCGTTTTCGACCTTCACATCGAAGGTCTGGAAATTCTCGTACTTCACGAGGTTGTCCTTCTCCGGGCCCCGGCCGCCGGGCGGACGGGGGGATTAATCGGCATCTGAGGGTTTGGTCGGCCACCGCCGCGTGGCCACGACGACCGATGGAGAGAACATATTTACTGCGATTTCTGAATTAACTCGCCAGTTCTGGATCCTGAATTCGGATATTGAGGATAATTGATCGGATCAGGAACCGACCGAAAAGCGTTCCACCGCCTCCATGACCGCAGCCGAATGGGCCGGGTCGAGCGCGGCGGGATGCGGATCGGCGAAGCGTCCGGAGTCGTTGTCGAAATAGGCGCCAGATGCATCGGCGAAGCGGGCGCCCAGTGCTGCATCGATCAGGATTTCTGCGCCGATGCCGAGGTCTTTGCCCGCGACGCCGAACCCCTCCTTCACCATCTTGGACGCGAGGAGCGAACCGGGGTTCACCGCGACCACAATCGGCCCGTCTGGCAGCGTGCGGGCTATCTCGCGCGTCCAGATTGTGATGGCGAGCTTGCTCTGCGCATAGGCGGCCATGTCGGCCATCCGCACGCCGCCAGCCATCGCCGCGAGGTCTATGGGCGCCTGGGCGGCGGAAGAGAGGTTCACCACCCGCCCCTCCTTGGGCATGATCGGCAGAAGCATCCGCGTCAGCAGGTAGGGTGCGAAGGTGTTGACCACGAAGCGAATGTCGTAGCCGCCGACCTCGGTCTTGGGGGTCTTCAGCACACCTGCGTTGTTGATGACCACGTCGAGCCGCGGATGCTTGGCTTTCACCGCCTCGGCCAGCGCCGCGACGGCGGCGAGGTCCGAGAGGTCCGCGGAGTAGGTTGTGGTGCCGGGGCCGATGGCATTCGCCGCGACGGCCAGCTTTTCGGCGCTCCGCCCGTGGATCAGGACCTCGTGCCCTGCGGTAGCCAGCTTCTTGGCCGTGAGCAGGCCGATGCCGTCAGTTGCACCCGTGATAAGGATGGTCTTTGCCATGGGATTTTGTCCTCGAGAAGGGTCAGGAGAAGTCGGGCAGCAGCTCATCCGCGATCCGCTGTAGCGTTACGTCGACGGGCGCCCGGTTGAAACGCAGGTTCAGCGCTACGTGATTGATGCCCAGGGCCTGCAACTCCTCCAGGTAGCGGCGAAGGAATGTCGGGCTTGAGCGGAAGCCGAGATGGATGGGCGAAGGCGGCGTCCCGTCGTCCTCGATTAGGTCGACGTAGAGGGACTGCATCACCGGTTTAGGCCGCTCGCCTACCTCGGCCGTGTGGCGGCGAAAGTCGGCGACGACCTGCGCCTGGGCGGGGGTGGCGCGGGGATAGGTTATCCAGCCGTCGCCGTGCAGGGCGGTCCAGTTCGGCGACTGCCGGCTGCCACCCGTCACCAGCAGCGGTAGGCGTGGGCCGGTTGGCTTCGGCAGCATATCAATGCGGCCGTCGAGCGCGCCGTGGGTACCCTGGTGCCTGGGGTGATTGCCGCCGACGGCCCGGATGTAAGCAAAGCGTTCGCGGAACCGTTCGCCGCGGTCCTCAAAGCTCATGTTGAGCGCCGGGTACTCCTCCGGCCGGTCTCCAGAGGCGATGCCGAGCAGGAGGCGACCGCCTGACAGCACGTCCGCTGTCGCTGCCGCCTTGGCCACATGCGCGGGGTGGCGCAAGGGCAGAATGATGCTCGCCGTTCCCAGCGCGATCCGCTGCGTCGCGGCCGCAAGCGTCCCAAGATAAACGAACGGGTCGTAGATCTGCCCGGGATCGCCAAATGACGGCACGTCGAACGGCACGTCGCGGAGCCAAAGCGCAGCGAAGCCCAGCCGATCGGCCAGCTGCGCCAGCTCCAGGTGCTGCTGCATGGTCGGCTGGGCGCCTACCTCGTAGGCCTCCAGTGGTGCGACGAGTCCGAGGCTCAACTGCCCCGGTCGAAACACAGAGGCGTAGCCCGCATTGATCGACGGAAACGCCTCTGTCGCCGTATGATCGCGCATCTCCTCTCCTTCCCCACTCAACAAGGCATCAGTGTATGGCTCTCGATGCTCTTGCGGATCGTCCTGACGGATGGACCGTCGACCATAACGAGGGCGCGGTGCGCGATGGAGGGCAGGCCGTCGGCACCTCGAAGAACGCGACGCCGTCCTGTGAGAAGCCGTCCGACAGAGCGCCGGCACGTGTGCCGGACACGTTGATCTCGGTCGCCACCACCTCGGCGGAAATCAGCCTGCCTACAACACCCCCCGCATCGACCTCGAAGGCTTGGCGACCGGGCTTGCGCACATGATCGTTGACCAAATCCGTGCAGGTCATGGCGTGGTCCTTGGAGTGCTATCTTCGGAGGCACAGATACTCAACCGAGCCAGCAGAATAATCGGCCAACGGGAGGTTTCAGAATTCGGGTTTCGAAGAGAGTGTGCCGCTGTCAGCGTTCCCAGACGGGCGGCTTTCCGATCTTCTCGAGCAGGAAGTCGATCAGCACCCGCACTTTCGCAGTCAGGACGTTGGCCTTGGGATAGACCAGCCAAAGAGCGGATCGGTCGTCGACTGCGTAACCGGGAAGGACGCGGCGAAGGGCCCCCGTGCGCAGCTCTGCATGCACGCTCCACAGGGCGTTCATGGAGATGCCGCCGCCAGCGAGTGTCGCAGCCTTGAGGCTGGCGCCGTCGTCGAACGTCACGCGCGTTTCGGCGCCAGCCGGCGGAAACAGGCCCGTCGGCGCGTCAGTGACGGCCCGAAGTATCCGGGGAGAGGCATCGCGGAAGGCGAGCATGCGGTGGCCGGTCAGGTCTTCGGGCGTCGCCGGTGTGCCGTGAAGATCGAGATAGCCAGGCGACGCGCAAAGCACGCGAACGTCGTCGGCCAACTTTCGCGCGCGCAGACTGCTGTCCCCCACCGCCGCGTTGCGCAGCGCCAGGTCGTAGCCACCCTCGATAAGGTCTACCTGCGTGTCCGAGAGCCTGAGCAGCAGGTTGACGCTTGGATGGCGTTCGATGAACTCGGGCACGATCGGCGCCACATAAAGCTGGGCGAAGCTACTGGGTGCAGCGAAGCGGACGGTCCCCGTCGCCTCCACCCGGCCGAGACCAAGGGCGGCGCGCGCCGCGTCCTCCTGCGCCAGGATCTCCCGAGCGAACGGAAGGAACTCTTCTCCCGCTAGAGACAGGGAGACCTTGCGCGTCGAGCGATGCAGCAGGTCGGCGCCGAGTTGACCCTCGAGTTTGGCGAGGCGGGCGCTGGCGACGGCGGGGGCGATGCCGAGGCGACGCCCCGCGGCACTGATGTTCAACATGTCCGCCGCATGCACGAAGAGCTTCACGTTCTCGGTATCCACTCCGGCAGTCCTCCCAGTCGCCCTCAAACCCGAAACCTCCGACCTGATCATGCCGAGGTCAAACCTGCTGGACGAGCCAACGCGGTCCAATCCCATCGACGCACGGAATCCGAATGCTCGATGATCGTTGGACCCGATCAACGCATTACCGTTTGCCAGTCAGCCGCTGCGTGATTCCCTGGTGCGGTTCAACAGCCAGAGCTGCGAAGCGGTCATCCGGATGTTGTGCTTAAGTGATGGTCAGATCCGGAAAACTTTGATTTGAGCTCTATGGCGATCTGGCACGGACCAAGAGCGTCCGCTGTCTGAAACGCGTTCGCAGCGTCCGAATTGCCTGTGAGCGCGCGGACTGTGCCGATCGTTAGAACGCGAACTCCGGTCAAGCCGAGCAGCAATTGGGTGACCGGGTTGCGCACACCCGACCACCCGCGCTCCTTTTCAGGACAGTCGCAGTGGTTCTTCTCTGCGCTCGAGGCGCTCGAGGCGCTCGCGGAGCCAGCCCAGCACTTCGCTCTCCAGCCATCTCACCCTGTTCGGGCCGATCCGCACCCTTCTCGGGGACTACCGAGTCTTCTCCATCTGTGCAGGTGCTGCGGTGAAGACAGGGCCATCTCCTTCACCTGACGCTTCGACAGGAGCCTCATCGCGATGCCTCGGTTACGACAGCCCCCGAGGAGCCTGCTCTGCAGGACCCACGGCTCAGGGAACCCAAGCAACGATTGCCATAGCCTCGCGCTGCGTCCCAAAGCAGTGCATCCAACCGGGTGGGCCACCTGGTGGGCGCGAGGTCTTGTATTCGAGCTTAGTTCAATGAGATCAAACAACTAGCTCTAAGAATGGCGCACCGGGGAGGATTCGAACCCCCGACCCCCAGATTCGTAGTCTGGTGCTCTATCCAGCTGAGCTACCGGTGCTTGGTGTTGCGGGCAGCGGGGTAGCGGTTGTGGGGGGGGAATGCAAGGGTGGGTGTTGAGGCTTTGTCATCGTGCTGAGGCGGTTGCCGGGGCGCCTGGCAGGTTGGCTCTATCCGGTTCTCGGCAGGCGGGTTTGGGCCGTGGCGGGACGTAGGGTGAGCGCGAAGGCCGTGCCCGCGGGGGAGGTGGCGAGGAGTTCGAGCTGACCGCCCTGGGCGCGCGCGAGTTCGGCTGCGATCGTGAGCCCGAGTCCTGTGCCGCCGCGCTTGGCGCTCGAGCGGAAGGGGCGGAAAAGGTGGGCGCGTGCTTTTTCGGGCAGGCCTGGCCCTGTATCGCGCAGGATCAGCCTGCAGGTCTCTTCCTTGTCGGAACCTTTCTTATCGGACGACATCTCCTCTGAGTGTTCGAGGAGGATCGTGATCGAGCCTCGGCCGCTGCCCCCGCGGATCGCCTCCGACGCATTGCGGATGAGGTTGGCCAGGATGCGGTAGAGGAAGTCCTGATCAGCAAGGACCGTGGCGCCCGGCGGCAGCCCCGAGACAACGCGCACGGCACCGCTCGCAAGCACCCGGCCCCCAGCGGCTGCGGCCTCGCCCGTGCCGCTGCCTGCGATGCCGAGGGTCGGCCGGCCGCTGTCGCCGAGCTCTTCGGCGGGTTCGCCGGCAAGGCCAAGGCCCTCGACCACGTCCTCGACGAGCCCTGCCAGCGCCACGGGGCGCAGCTCAGGCTCCGGCTCCTCGGCGCGGCCGTAGTCGAGGGTCGACTGGCAGAGTGCCGAGGCGCGGTCGAGCGAACCCACGAGCTTTGGCAGAACGCGGGCCACCAGCGGATCGTCCGAAGCGCCCAGGCGCTCGGTCATCAGTTGGCCGGCTGCGAGCATGTTGCGGAGGTCGTGGTTGATCTTGGCGACCGCCTCGCCCAGTTCGGCCAGGCGGCGCCGCTGACCGAGCGCTGTCAGCACTTCGGACTGCATGGCAGCGATTGCGCGTTCGGCCTCTGCCACTTCGCCGGCGCCGCTGCGGGCCTGCATCACGCGCTCCGGGTCCTCCGGGTTCTCGTGGAACCGCTCGACATTGCGGATGACGTCGAGGAGGGGCGCCACGACGAAGCGGCGCACTGTGACGAAGACCACGCCCGCCGTGATGATCGAGATGATGAGCGAGAGCTGCAATATGCGGAGCCCGTAGTCGAGCATGGCTTGGCGCAGCTCCTCCACGCGGAAGGTGATCTCGACACGCTCATACATGCCCTCGCCGGTCTCGCCGATGACGCGCTGCACCTCCCCGCTATGGGAGAAGAAGAGGCAGTACATCGCATCGCGGATCAGATCCCAGGAGTTCGCCGTACGCAGATCGAAACTCGCCGCCGGTGCGGAGAAGTCGCTGCCGGGCAACGCCAGGATGCGCGAGCCCTCCTTGGTGACGACGATGTTGAGCGCATCCGCGGTGCCCAAGAGCTCCGCCTCGAGCTCAGGGCTCGCGAGCCCGCCGGGCGCGGCCATGATCGTGAGGGCCGCGATCTCGGCACGGACGAGGCGCTCCTCCAAGAAGTTCTTCCTGAACTGCGCGATCGACGGCACGAAAATAGCGACTTCGACGATCATCACGACGAAGATCGTGAGGAGAAGGAGGCGTGCCGAGATGCCTGTAATCAACGCTGAGCTCCAAGGCCGCGACGGTGATTGCCACGGCCAAGATGTCCGAGATCAACCAAGCTTGGCAAGGAGGCGAACGGCGCGCTTGACGAAGGCGCTCTCGAAAAGGCGTGGGCTGTAATAGGCGCCGGCGGCCCGTTTCGTGACTTCGCCGAGGGTCGGGTACGGCGCGACCATGCCTGCGACGGCGCCGATCTTCAGCCCATTGGCCATGGCGAGGGCCCAGGGGTGGATGATCTCGCCGGCCGAGGGTCCGACGATCGAGGCGCCGAGGATGCGTCCCTTGCGCCCGATCATCGCTTTAATGAGGCCCTCGGTTCGGCCGTCGGCGATGGCGCGATCGTTGCCCGCAAACTCGAAGCGCGCGATCTCGACCTTGTCACCGTGCTGCTCCTTCGCCTCGGCCTCGGTCAGGCCGACTTGGGCGAGCTCCGGGTCGGTGTAGGTGACCCAGGGAATGTGCTCGGTCTTGGCGGTCACGGGCATCCGGAAGAGCGCGTTCCTGATCACGAGGCCTGCGTGGTAGTTCGCGACATGGGTGAACTGCAGGCCGCCCGCCACGTCGCCGATGGCATAGACTTTGCGGTTCGAGATCGAGCGTAGGCCCTTGTCGATCTTGATGCCCTTGCGGTCGAACTCGACCCCGGCGGCTTCCAGCCCCAGATCGCCGACATTCGCAGCGCGGCCGGCGGCCATCAGGAGATGGGTGCCCGTGACCTCGTCTCCGCCCGAAAGATGCAGGGTCACGGCGCCCGCGGTGCCCGAAACGCGCTCGACCTTCGCACCCTCGCGAATGTCGATGCCTTCGTCGCGGAGCTTGGTCAGCGCGACCGCGGCCAGCTCTGGATCGTCGCGCCCGAAGGTCTTCATGCCTTCGAGCACCGTCACCTGGCTGCCGAGGCGGCGATGCGCTTGCGCTTGTTCAAGCCCGATGGGGCCGCCGCCGATGATCAGGAGATGGCCCGGCAGGTCCCGGTTCTCCCACAGCGTTTCGTTGGTGAGGTAAGGCACATCTTCGAGCCCCGGGATCGGGGGCACGAGGGGTGAGGAGCCGGTGGCCACGACGAAACGGCGCGCCTTGATCGTGTGCGAGCCCGCCTCGACCGCGTCCGGTGCCACGAACCGGCCGCGGGCGCGGATCACGGTGCAACCCAGCTCCTCGAACCGCTCTTCGCTGTCATGGGGGGCGATCGTGGCGATGGCGCCCGCGACATGGCCCATGACCTGGGCGTAGTCGACTGCCGGCTCGTTGGCGGCGACGCCGTAGGATGCCGAGCTCCGATGCGCATAGGCTTTCTTTGAGGCGGCGATGATCGCCTTCGAGGGTACGCAGCCATAGTTCAGGCAGTCGCCGCCCATCTTATGGTCTTCGATGAGCACGACGCTCGCGCCCATCTGCACCGCCCCTGCCGCAACCGAGAGGCCGCCCGACCCCGCCCCGATGATGCAAAGATCCGGGGTCAGGGTGTCTGGAACATCGCGCATGGTCGCCTCCTTCAGAGGTCGGGCGGCGGGGCATCGCGCCCCGCGCCCCTGGTTCAGGCTTTGCGGAACCGCTTGATGATCACCGGCAGCGCTGCGAGCGCGGCAAGACCGATAAGCGGGCCGAGCACCTCGGGCGAGAAGATGATGCCGAGATCCGGTGTCTCCCCCTGGTCGATCAGCGCGCCGACGCCCGAGCCGATGGAGCTGTAGACGGCCGCTCCCGGAATGATGCCGACAAGCGTCGTCCAAGCGAAAGTGCGCAGTGGCACTCCGAGGAAGGCCGGGGCGAGGTTTGCGACGAAGAACGGGATCGCTGGAACGAGGCGCATGATGAGGAGATAGCTCACCGCGCCGTCGCGGAACCCATCCTCCATCCGGGTAAGCCAGCTTCCGGCCTTCTCTTTCAGCATCTCCCCCAGCGAGGTCCGCGCGGCGAGGAAGATCATGATCGCGCCGATCGTAGCGCCAATGACGGAGAAGGTCGTGCCGACCCAGGTGCCAAAAAGGAAGCCGCCCGTGATCGTGAACCATACGGCACCGGGCACGGAGAACGCGGTCGCCAGCGCATAGGCGAGCACGAAAACCAATGCCGTCGCCACGAAATTGTTGTCTCGCCAAGCGTTCAGCGCATCGCGGTTCTCGGCAAGCGTCTCGAAAGACAAGTAGTCGCCGAGAAGAAAGATCGCGGCGGCAGCACCGGCTGCGATCAAGGCGATCGGCAGGTAGCGCAGCGCTCCCCGCTTCGCCGGTGCGTCACTATCCATCTCTGCCACGGGGGTTCCCTCCTGGCGGCCCAAGCTGCTGTCGGTCATCTAGCGCGCTCCACGTGGCAGGTTGCGTTGCATTGCGATAAAGCGCTGTGGAAGGCCTTTCGCCACCTCTCTCACGCGGGCTTGATGCGATCGCGATGGGTTGAAACCTTTCCGCGAGGTCGATGAAACCAGGGTTGCAGCGCACGATCCTCGTGTTGACAGCCGTGGTCGGGGGCGGGTAACGGCTGCGCTTCCCGATTGCGCCCGTGTTTTGCCTGTCCGAGGCTGCGGGCCCCGATGTGGAGAGATGCGATGAAGCGCACTTATCAGCCGAGCCGCCTCGTGCGCAAACGCCGCCACGGTTTCCGCTCGCGCATGGCGACGAAGAACGGCCGCAAGATCGTCAACCGCCGTCGGCGGCAGGGGCGGAAGCGCGTCTCGGCGTAAGGCTGCTTTCCGACGCGCTGACGCCCTGCGGAGTGCTGCATGGCTCTGCCCGCAAGCATCAAGAAACGGCGCGACTTCCTGGCAGCGGCCCGGGCACGCCGTTTCGCGGCGCCGGCGGTCTTGCTGCAAGCCCGTGAGCGCTCCACCGGCGAGGATGCGGATGGCGGGAATGGCTCGATCCGGATCGGCTACACCTGCTCAAAAAAGATCGGGAACGCCGTCACACGCAACCGGGCGAAACGTCGCCTGCGTGAGGCAGCGTCTGCGGTGCTGCCTGCGCATGGGCGGCCGGGCTGGGATTATGTCCTGATCGGGCGGCCCGGCGCTACTGTCGAGCGGCCGTTTGCAGCGCTCGTCGTCGATCTGCAGGAAGCGCTCGCGCGCGTGCACGCCCCACGCCGCCAGCGCCAACCGCGCCCGCCACGTGAGCGAGGCGATGTGCGAGACTGATCATCGTCCGATCTGGCGAGGCCCGCGCATGAGCGGACCGCTCACCGCTATCCTCGCCCTTCGCCGCATTGCCCGGTGCCGCCCCGGCGGCGGCGGTCCCCAAGCACACTGTGCGGCCATCGCTACCTGATCGCACGGGAGGAAGGGTGCCAGGCGATCATGTTCTTCGTATTGCTCGCCTATTTTGTGATCGGCATCGGCGCCGCTAATGAGCGTTACTTACAAATTGGATGGAGCGCGGGCGCCGCTATGCGCTACTGCTTCCCGCTGCTGCCGGCGTTCTTCGTGGTTGTTGCCGGTGGGGTTGCGTAGCTCAGGCGGCTGGTCCTCGTCTTCGCGCTGGCGGGATCGTTCGCGCTTGCTGCGGTCCATCCGCTCTCACCCTTGTTCGTGGATAAGAGCACTCAATCGGACCAGAGTTGAGGCGCGGCCCTTCACCTTGATCCCGAGCCGCGCTAATGGCTTGACGCCCCGCGTCGACCCCGAAAGAAGGCGCGGCTTAGTAACCGACCCGGAGGGTGCATGTTCGGCGGTGAGAACAAGGACGAGACTCGCAACCTGATCCTGGCTGCGGTGCTCTCGATGGCCGTGGTCTTCACCTGGTACGCGTTGTTCCCGCCGCCTGAGCCGCCGGTGGAGGAACCGGTGGCCGGGGCCGAGCAGGGTGGTACGGCACCGGGGCTCGCAGGTGGCACGACTTCGGCATCGGGCCCCGCGCTCGCACTCGACCGGGCCGCGGCGCTGGAGCGGTTCGAGCGCGTGCCGATCAGATCCGACTCCGTCACAGGTTCCATCGCGCTTACGGGTGGTCGGATCGACGACCTGCATCTCGAAGACTATCGCGAGACGCTCGATCCCGAGAGCGACACGGTCGTTCTTCTGAACCCCACGGCAGGCCCCAATCCCTATTACGTGGTCTATGGTTGGCTGCCGACGCAGGGCTCGAACGCAGGCGAGCTACCGGGCGCCAACACCGCCTGGCAGCTTGTCGATGGCGACGAGCTTTCGCCTGAAAGCCCGATCACGCTGCAATGGGATAACGGCGACGGCCTCATCTTCCGCCGCACCTACAGCCTTGACGACCGCTACATGTTCGTCGTCAGCCAAGAGGTCGAGAACACGCGCGAGGAAGCGGTAAGCCTTGCGCCCTATGCCTATCTCGCCCGTCGGGGCACGCCGGAGACGACGCCCTTCTTCATCCTGCACGAAGGCGTTGTGTCGATGATCGACGGCACGCTCGAGGAGCTGAGCTACGGCGATCTGGAAGAGCTTGCCCCCAACGCGCTCGAGGGCGGTCGTGCCGAAGCGCGCAATGTCACCGAGAACGGGTGGCTTGGCTTCACCGACAAGTATTGGATGACGACGCTCATCCCCGCCGCAGGCCAGACCTTTAGCGCTGTCTACAAGGCAATCGATAGCCAGGGGCCCATCGAATACCGGACCGAGATGCGCCTGCCCATCGAGACGGTCGAGCCCGGTTCCATCACGACAGTGGACACGCGCCTCTTCGCCGGCGCCAAAGAACTCAACACGATCAGCGACTACGAAGAGCAGCTCGGCATCGTGAACTTCATCGACTCGATCGATTGGGGTTGGTTCTACTTCCTGACGAAGCCGATCGCTTGGGTGCTGAACTACGTGAACGGCGTGATCGGGAACATGGGTTTCTCGATAATCGCGCTCACCTTCGTCATCAAGACGCTGCTTTTCCCGCTCGCCTACAAATCATACTCGGCGATGGGCAAGATGAAGAAGCTTCAGCCAGAAATGGAGAAGCTGAAAGAGCGCGCCGGCGACGACCGGATGAAGCTTCAACAGGAGATGATGGCGCTCTATAAGAAGGAAAAGGTGAACCCGGCTTCGGGTTGTCTGCCAATACTCGTACAGATCCCGATCTTCTTCGCGCTCTATAAGGTGCTGTTCGTCACCATCGAGATGCGGCACGCGCCCTTCATCCTGTGGATCGACGACCTGTCCGCGCCGGACCCGACCTCCTGGCTCAACCTCTTCGGGCTGCTCCCTTACGATGTGAGCTGGGCTCCGGAGATCATTTCGATCGGTGTCTTCCCTGTCCTCATGGGCATCACGATGTGGATGCAGCAGCGGCTCAACCCCGCGCCCACGGACGAGATGCAGCGGATGATCTTCGCCTGGATGCCGTGGATGTTCATGTTCATGCTCGGCAGCTTCTCCTCCGGCCTGGTGATCTACTGGACCGCCAACAATGTGCTCACCTTCGCGCAGCAATACATGATCATGCGCAGCCAGGGCGTGGAGGTGGATTTCTTCGGCAATGTGAAGGCAAGCTTCAAGCGGTTGGTGAAGAAGGAAGATCCCCCGCCGCCCGCCGCGAAGAAACAGCCTGAGCCTGAGGATGTGGAGGACGCCGTCGAGGTCGAGGACACTGCTTCGCTGGCCTCGACCGAGGACGAAGATGGCGGTGGTAGCGGCGATGACGCGACCCCAGCACAGGCGCGCGAGGGTCAGTCCGCAGGCAACAATCGCCGTGGACAGCGACGCGGCGGCGGCGGTGGCAAAGCCCGCGGGCGGAGGAGGCGGTGATGGCGGCGACGCTTGCGCAGATCTGGCGCCATCCGGTCAAGGGCGTCTCGGCCGAGCCACTGGACCGTGTCGCACTCGACGCAGGCCAACCCATGGCCTTCGACCGCCGCTGGGCGATCGCGCATGGGTCGAGCGCTTTCGATAGCGACAGTCCTGCATGGGTCAAACGACGCAACTTCGTCGTCCAAGCGCATGTGCCGGAGCTTGCGCGCACCGCGGCGCGTTTTGACGAAGCCACTGAAACACTGACACTTTCCCATCCGAGCCATGGCGAAGTGAGCCTGCAGCCGGGTCGTGTTGAGGGTGCCGCGGCCCTCACCGATTGGATCGAACCGCTCGCTGGCGCGCAGCAACCGGGGCCCTATCGCATCGCCTCGATCCCCGGCGCGCATCTCGCGGATATGGAGGCGAATTACATCTCGATCCTGTCGCTCGCCTCCCTTCGAGCGCTCAGTCAGCATGCGGGCACGGAGATGCATGTCCGCCGTTTCCGCGGCAATCTTTGGCTCGAGGGCCTCGCGCCCTGGGAGGAGGAGAGCTGGATCGGCAAGGAGATCGCCATCGGCCCGGTGCGGCTGCGCGTCGATGAGCCGATCGGCCGGTGCCGCGCCACCGAAGCCTCGCCTCAGACCGGTGCCTACGACGTCCAAACCGTTCATCTTCTTCAGAAAACCCGCGATCATACCGAGTTCGGCGTCTACGCGACAGTTATCGCTGGCGGCGATCTGGCCGTGGGCGCCACTGTCGAGGTCTGACGGCACGCATGACCGGGCCTGAGCCATCGCCTCTCGCCTTCCCGCCGATGGCCGACCCTGGGGAGGAAGCGGTGGAGGTAGCCCGCAAGCTTTTCGCCGGCCCCGTCGCGTTTCTGAAGGGGGTCGTAGCGCTCGATGGTCTGCCGGAGGCGGCGTTGCCCGAAGTGTGCTTTGCCGGCCGCTCGAACGTTGGAAAATCGAGCCTGATCAATGCGTTGACGAACCGGAAGGGCCTCGCCCGCGCCTCGAACACCCCGGGACGGACGCAGGAGATAAACTACTTCACCCTGGGCCCGGATGAAGCGCCACGCGGCTTCCTCGTCGATCTACCTGGCTATGGATATGCCGAGGCGCCGAAGGCGAAAGTCGAGGCGTGGCAGGCGCTTATCCGAGACTACTTGGCCGGCCGAGTGACCCTGGCGCGGGTCTTTCTGCTGATCGACAGCCGCCATGGCGTCAAACCTGCGGACGAGGAGATCATGGCGATGCTCGACCGCGCAGCCGTCGTCTTCCAAGCGGTGCTGACCAAGGCCGACAAGCCGAAAAAGGCCGAGCGGGAGCGCGTGCAGCGCATGGTCGCAGCAGCGCTGGCGAAGCATCCAGCGGCCTATCCGGAGCTGATCGTGACCTCTTCGGAGACGTCGGAGGGCATCCCTTTCCTTCGTGCAGCGATCGCTAGTCTGATACGGGTCTGAAGGCGCATCGAAGCCTTGCAAGCGCCGAAGTCGTCTAACGGCAAGACGACCAGTGACGACCCGCAACCGCGAGCCAAGGGCGACAGGACGACCTCTGGAGGCGACGCGACGACCTTGGCTCGTTCAGCAGCTTAGGCTGGATCGTGATGCGCTGAGCGCTGCCTCCGTGCCTACCCATGTCCAGGATACACCACAAAAAACTAAAGTTTGACGAACGCCACGGCGTGCATTCACGCAACGCCCAGCGAGGTTCAGGAATGCTTGTTAGCGCAATGTTCACGCGACTCACGATATCCTGTCGTGGGAGGGCGCGGAGCTGAGGGAAGGCCGATCTTCCCGCAAAGCGGCGCGCAACGCATCCGCTGCATCTTTCTCCAAGCCTCATCGCCCGCCGTCATACCTGACGAAGTGTACCGTCTTCTCGTCAGGGGCGCTTCAGGTGGTCCAGTGAAACTGAGCTTTCAGTCTTGCCGGAACGAAGGCCGGCACTCTTGGGCGCTTTCTGTTGAACGACCGGTCAACGGACGTCCCCTGGGCCCGCGCTCCTCATCCCACGCCGCAGCGGCTTCCCCTCGCGGGCTTACGCAGCGCCGTAAAGATCGTTAGGAGGGGCGCCGTCGATGTCGCCGGAGGCTCCGATGGATCTCAGGAAAGCGCAGAAGCGCGACTGGCTTGCCACGGCGCGCACGCTGTCGGAGGCGCTGCCATATCTGCAGCGCTACGAGGGGGCCACCGTCGTCGTGAAGTTCGGCGGGCATGCCATGGGCGATGCCGAGGGTATGGAGCGCTTCGCCCGCGATATCGTTCTCATGAAGCAGTGCGGCGTGAACCCGGTCGTCGTCCATGGCGGCGGGCCGCAGATCAACGCCATGCTCAAACGCTTGGAGATCCCGACCGAGTTTCGCGACGGGCTGCGGGTGACCACGGCCGAGATGGTCGAGGTCGTGGAAATGGTCCTCGCAGGTTCCATCAACAAGCGCATCGTGGCGGAGATCAACGCGCAGGGCGGCCGGGCGGTCGGGCTCTCGGGCAAGGACGCCAACCTCATGCGCTGCACCCGCGCCACCGGGCGGCGGGATCCGGAGAGCCATATCGAACAGGTGCTGGATCTCGGTTTCGTGGGCGATCCGTCGGAGATCGATCCTGGTGTGCTGCAGAGCTTCATCGCCTCGGACTACATCCCCGTCATCGCGCCCGTTGGCGCGGGTGCGCGGCCCGAGGAGACCTATAACGTGAACGGCGACACGGCGGCTGGGGCCATCGCTGCGGCCATGAAGGCCAAACGCCTGATCCTTTTAACCGATGTCGCAGGTGTGAAGAACAGCTCCGGCGAGGTGATCGCCGCCCTCTCGGTCGGCGGCGTGCGCGACCTGATCGCCGAAGGCACGGTGCAGGGCGGCATGATCCCCAAAGTCGAGACCGCCGTCGGCGCGGTGGAGGGCGGGGTCGAGGCCTCGGTCATCCTCGACGGCCGGGCGCCGCACTCGGTCCTGCTCGAGCTCTTCACCGAGCACGGTGCGGGCACCTTGATCAGCGTGGACGGCACCTTCCCGAAATGAGCGCGTGAAGCCCCCAACGCTGCCGCGCCCTTCGTCACGATTGCGAGAGGCCCGCGGCAGGGTGCCGCGCGATGGGCGCCATGCCCTTCGCGCCCCTTCGATGCGCCGCTATGTTGCGCCCACAGGAGGGTGTGCCGATGGAAAGCGAAGTCCTGGTCCGGCTGGGTGCCTTTTTCGGCATCTTTTGTGCCATGGCGCTCTTCGAGCGTTACGCGCCGATGCGGGCGCTTGCCGTGTCGCGCATGTCGCGCTGGGCGACGAACTGGTCGATCTCGGTCATCGACAGCGTCATGGTGAAACTCTTGTTCGGTGCGGCCGCAGCCGGGGCCGCGCTGGATGCGGCGACGCGCGGCTGGGGGCTTTTCCATGCGCTCGACTGGCCGATCTGGCTTGAAGTGCTGCTGGTCTTCGTCGTGCTCGATTTCGCGATCTGGGCGCAGCATCTCGCGTCGCACAAGATCCCGGTGCTGTGGCGACTGCATCGCGTGCATCACTCCGACCGGGATATCGACGTCTCGACCGCCATCCGCTTCCACCCGATCGAGATTGCGCTTTCCATGGTGCTGAAGATCGGGCTTGTTTACGCGTTGGGAGCGCCGGTGATCGCGGTGATCCTGTTCGAGGTGGTGCTGAATGGGGCGGCGATGTTCAACCATGCGAATTTGCGGCTGCCGAGGGCGCTCGATCATTGGCTGAGGCTGGCGGTCGTGACGCCCGACATGCATCGGGTGCATCACTCCATCGACCGGGCTGAGCATGACGCGAATTACGGCTTTAACCTCAGCGTCTGGGACCGTTTGTTCGGCACCTATGTGGATCAGCCGGCAGGCGGGCATGAGGGCATGACCATCGGCCTTGCGGAGCATCAGGACACGGGGCCGACGCGGCTCGGCTGGACGCTCGCTTTCCCCTTCAGGCGGTGAGGGATGGTGGGCCTCGCCGATATCGAGGCTGTCGTGGCGGGCGACGGGTTGGCCGTCACCGGTGCCTTTCATCCCGAGCCTGGGGAGGCGCCTGAAGGCGTTCGCACGCTCTGTATGCTGGGGGCTGACGGGCCGGCGATGTGGGCGGTCTTCAGTGCTGGGCCGGAAGCGAAGGATGGCGGGCGCGACCCGCTTGACCGCTGGTCGGCGCGGGTGATCGGACGGGCGGCCGAGGAGTTGGGTGGCCATGCCTTCTTCCCGTTCGGCGGCCCTCCCTGGCAGCCTTTCATGGCCTGGGCCAAGCGGGCGGAGGGTGCTGCGTCCTCGCCGCTCGGCATGGTGGTGACGGCGTCGCGTGGGCTAATGGCATCTTGGCGCGGGGCGCTCGGCTTTGCCGAACGGGTGGATCTGTCGGCGCTGGAGCCGCCTGCGCCGCCCCTTGAACAGCCGCCTTGCGCGGCCTGTGCAGCACCCTGCGAAACCAGCTGTCCGGTGGGTGCTTTCGGTGCGGATGGCTACGCGGCCGATTCATGTGCGGCCTATGTTGCTTCCGCCGAAGGGCTCGCTTGCCGGACTGGAGGGTGTCTTGCGCGCCGCGCTTGTCCGCAAAACATCGTCCTGCCCGAGGCGCAATCCGCCTTCCATCTGGCCGCATTTGTCGCTGGCCGGACGGGCAGATAGGCGGCTATCCCCACGCTATCCACCGGCTTGGTGCTATGTGGCGGCGCACAATTCGTAGTTGACCGCCGCGGCAGACCTCCGTGACGCTTTCACCCCATGAAAACGGTGATTCTGCTGCGGCACGCAAAGTCGAGCTGGAACGACCCAGATCTCGACGATCATGAGCGCCCGCTGAACCGGCGAGGCAAAGTGGCCGCGCCGGCAATCGCGCGGTGGTTGGGGCGGAACGGCTATCAGGCGGATAGGGTTCTGTGCTCGACATCGAAACGCACGCGCCAGACGCTGAAGCGCATGCGCCCGGTGCTGCCCGATCTGCCCGAGGCGGTCGTTGAGCCGAAGCTCTATCACGCAGCGCCCGGGGTGATGTTCGAGATCTTGGCGCAGCAACCTGACGATGCGCATTGCGTGCTCGTGATCGGGCATCAGCCGGGGCTGTCCGCCTTTGCGCGCCATCTCGTGAACGGGCGCATAAGGCCCGGTTGTGCGCGTGCGTTCGAGCATTTCCCGACGGCGGCGGCAGCGGTCCTGAAGCTGCCGGTGGAGCGCTGGAGCGCGCTCTCGCCGCACAGTGCCGAGTTCGTCGATTTTGCCGTGCCGCGCGCGTTGATGGCTGAGGAGATCGTCCACGAGGAGCCGATGCTCGAGGCAGCACCTCTGTGAGGTGACCGGGGCCGCGGTCTTCGTTCGTAAGCGCTGCGCCTAGTGGTCCGGCTCGGTCGGAAAGCCTGCATTTAAGACATTGCTGGGCGTGTTGCGGCAATCCGGAGCCTGCTGCCTCAGTGGTCTGACCGGGGCGGAACGAACCCACGCGCGTCATCCCCGAGCTTGACCCGGGGATCCAGAAAACCTCTACCTCTGAATAGCTTGGAGAACGCTGGATTGCCGGATCAAGTCCGGCAATGACGGTCTCAAGTGTCTCGGTCAGACCACTAGATCCCCGGGTCACGCGCGGGCATGACGTGTGAACGTCAGGTGAGGTGAGAAGGCGCTTTAGCGGAACAGTGGGGCCATGGCCGTGCGACAGGCGCGGGCGGTGGCGCCATCGGTGTCGAGCGACGGGGTCCAGGCGGAGAAGGACAGGGCGCGGATATCGTTGCCCTCGGCAAAACCTTCGAGGGCCGCTGCGAGCGTGGCTGCGTCGGGCCCGCCCTTTACGGGGTAATTGAAGGCGGGGGCCGCACTGGCATCGAGCACGTCGAAATCGATGTGGAGCATGACGGGCCCATCGAGACGCAGTGTAGCGAGGGTTTCGGTCGAGATGACCCTGAGATCGGAGGCCGCGACCGCCTCGGCCTCGAGCGGGTCGAGATCGCGGGCATCGACGAGGGTTACCTGAGCCTCATCCGCAGGGTTCGCACCGACAGCTTCCATCATCCATTGCGGCCCGCGCCCCACCATCATGGCGAGCGGCATGCCGCCCAGGAACTGCGAGGGCGAGGTTTCGGGGGTGTTGAAGTCGCCATGCGCGTCGATCCAGACGATCTGAGGCGTGAGCCCGGCCCGCTCTGCCCCGGCGAGGACCGGCACCGCGGCGCAGCAATCGCCCGCCAGGCTGACGGGCCTCTCCCCGGCCTCGAGCGCTGCGCATACGCTCTCGGCGATAGGCCGGTGGAGGATTGCCATATCCGCCTCGCCGCGCCCTGAAATCTGATGCGGGCCATTGACGAGCGCGTCCGCGGGCGCCTCGTCGCGGAGCTTGAGCTCGATGCTCTCGAAGTATTGTGGGGTCACGATCCAGCGGTCTGCCATGCCCCGACGCTCTCCTATTGCGGCAAAGGGCGCAAGGCGCGAGGCTGGCAGAGGGCGGTGCATGCGCTAGCTGGCCGCCCTCTCGGAAGGATACTCATGAAGATCGATTACCGCCTCGTGGCGCTCCTTGCCGCGTTGACCGCCCTCGGGCCCTTTGCGCTGCAGGTCCTGGCGCCCGCGCTGCCGGCGGTGGCGCGCGATCTGTCGGTGAGCGCAGGGGCGGCGCAGCTTCTCCTGTCGCTTTCGCTCGGAGCGATGGCGTTGGCGACGCTCGCCTGGGGGCCGCTATCGGATCAGCTCGGGCGGCGCCCAGTGATCCTGCTGGGCCTGGGGCTCGCGCTTATCGGATCGCTCTTGGCCGCGCTCGCGCCGACGTTGGAGCTCGCGATCCTCGGCCGGTTGCTCCAGGCGGGGGGCGCCATCGCCGGCATGGTGCTCGGCCGGGCGATTGCCCATGATCTCTACGGTCGCGAGGGGGCAGCAGGCGTGATCGGACAGATCACCGCGGTCATGGTCGTAGCGCCGATGGTTGCGCCGGCGCTCTCGGGGGTGATCGTGGGTGCCGAGGGCTGGCGCGGGATCTTCTGGGCCGTGGCCGCGGTTTCTGCGTTGTTGCTCGCCGCCGCCTATTGGCGCCTGCCCGAGACGGCGCCCCTTGGCCAGCCGGTGGCGGGCCTTCGCGAAGCGCTCACCGATACGGGCAGGGGCTTCCGCGAGATCGGCCGGCTCGCGTCGTTCTGGGCCTATGCGGGCTACGGCGTGATGTCGCTCTCCTGCTTTCTGTTCTTCGTGGGCGCCGCCCCCTTCGTCATGCAGGACGCCTATGGCCGGGGGCCCACGGAGTACGGGCTGTGGTTCATGCTGATCGCCGCCTCCTATATGGGCGCGAACTTCGCCTGTGGCCGGGTGAGCCGGCGGCTTGGTGGCGACAGGACCTTGAGACTGGGCGCGTGGCTTGCGGTGGCGGGCATCGCGCTCGCGGTGGTGCTGGCGCTCGGCAACTTCCTGCATCCCGCGGCGTTGATGCTGCCGCTGATGCTGCATTCGGTGGGGGCTGGGCTCTCCGTTCCCAATGCGCTCTCTGGGGCTGCCGCAGCCGTACCGTCACGGGCGGGGGCCGCATCGGGGCTCATGGCGTCGTGCCAGTTCCTGTTCGCGGGGATCGCGACGCAGATTGCGGGGCTTCTGCCGCATGACACGGCACTGCCGCTCTCGCTTGGAATGCTGGTCTTGATCGGGGCTGGCCTGGTGCTGAACCTGTGGCTGAGCGCGCCTGCGCGCGGCCGCGTTCACGGCTGACGTGGGGTCGCGGTCGAAGGGTGCAAAAAACCGGTTGCGCCCTTCGGCGAATCTCCATATACGCCCCGCTCACCGGCAAGGACAGGGCGCTCGAAGCGCCTGCCAGCCGGACGCACCAACGGTGTGATGCTCTTTGACATTATTGGATGCTAGAAGGGATATGTGGGTTGTTTGGCCTGGTTGATCAGGTTGGATGGTTTGCATATCGGCCGTTTAGGGGCTCTGCGTGAGTGGGGTTCTGATGATAGCGGTGTCAGCGACGTCTGGTTCGGTTCTGTTTGGGGCTGAGGTGATTTTGGGCTTTCGGGTCTGGGATTGCTTCTGCCTTGGGTTGGATCGATCTGGTCGTCCGTGATGTGCGAAGGTTTGACCTGTCAAGACGTGGCGACTGCTTGTTGGTTGGGTGTGGGAGTATTCTCGCGCTCAAGCAGCGAAGCGGTAGCGCACTTTTAACTTGAGAGTTTGATCCTGGCTCAGAACGAACGCTGGCGGCAGGCCTAACAC
>JBCDFC010000077.1:0-19747 GCA_039178805.1 Pseudomonadota bacterium
AATCCCACCGCGCCGCCGCGCTGTTCGCCTCATGGATCGCATCGGCGTGCTCCAGCGTCAGGGGCTCGAGCACCACGCGGTCGCCCCGCAGGACCATGCGCCCCGGCGCCGCCGGCGGCGTCCAATCGGGCACGGGCACGCCCAGGCCCGCATCCCCGCCTACTCCGGTCGCCTGCCGCACCCCCTTGTCAGCCCCGCCGTCTCCCGCCATGACTGCCGCTCCCATTCAGACCCAGCCGCACCGGTGCCCGCATGAACCCGATCCGCGCGCTCTTCCAGCCCCTTCTCCTCGGCCCGGCCGTCATGGCTCTCGGCGGCTGGGGGGTCTGGCATGCCTACACGGTCGCCATCCCGCGCGAAGTGGCCTACGCCAGGCAGGGTGAGGAAGTCGAGGCCCGGGTGATCGCCCGCCGTACCGCGCCGACCTGGCCGCTGCCCGCCGACTTCCCAGCCGAATACGCGCAATATGGGTTCGAGGACCATCTCGTGACCGCCACCTTCGAAGGGGCGGACGGCACGGTCGATGTGACCTCGATGGTCGTGGAAAGCTTCTACAACCGCGTGGCCGAGGGCGATCCGGTGCGCGTACTGCACGTCGCCGAACAGGGCCTTGCCCGCATCGACGACGGTCAGCCGCCAAGCCCCAAGCTCACCCTCATGGGCGCGGCCGTCCTCGCCTGCCTCGGCTTCGGCCTCACCCTCATCGGCCTCGTCGGCCGCCTCCTCTAACGCGCCCTCACCGCAGCAGCAGCGCGGCACCCCAGGCGACCGCGCCGAGGGCCGCACTCACCAGCGTGGGGTCGAGCCCCAGGCAGCCCGAAAAGCACAACGTCCCAACCATCGCATTCACCATCCGATCCGTTTCCATAGTCCGACACTCCTTGGATTGAAGTGCCGTGCGCACGGCAGCTATCGTCGACCCATCGAACATGCTGCCGCGCGACCGGGATTGGATTAGCCGAGGTTTGACCGCGTTTTGACCGAGCCCGCGACATTCACCGAGCGCTTCGCCGTCCTCATCACGCGCTACATCGAGGCGAAGGGCTGGACGCTGAAGGAAGTCGCCCACGCTGTCTGGGGCGTGAACGGCGCCGGTCGCGAGTCCCACGTAAGTGGCTACATGAAGGGCACCAAGGGCAAGCCCTCCAAGCCCACGCAGGATCGCTTCTGCAAAGCGCTCGGCATCCCGCCAGAAGAGATCGAGGCCTGCCGCGCCCCACCACCGCCACCTCAGCCGGCCGCGGAGGAGACCCATGGGCTAGGCCACCAGCTCATGGCGGAGTTGGCGCGGCAGTTCGAGGAGACGGCGAAGGCCGAGGGGGTGCTCGGCTGGACCGACTGGCTCAGGGAGAAAGCGGCGGAGTACCGCAGGCTCCGCGAGGAGGTCGAGGCACTGCGCGCCAGCGACGAGCGTCTCGACAATCAGCTCGCCGAGGCCATCGCGCTGATGGACGCGGCCCATTTCGCCGAGGCCGACGCGATCCTGACGGCAGCGAAGGAGCTTTCGCGCGACCGGGCCCGCACGGCACTCGAGCAAACCTCCCGCTTCGAGCAGGCCCAGGCCCGCCTCGCGCTCCTGCAACGCGACGCCGAGACCGCCAGCCACCACCTGATCGCCGCCTGCAGCCTCTTCGACACCCTAGACCCCAACCACGCCATCGCCCTTCGCCAAAAACTCGGCCAAGAGACGTACCACGAGGCCAACCGCACGGGCGGCCCCGGCTTTATCGTCGCGGCCGACATCTTCCGCAGCATCACCACCATCGCAACCGAAACTACGCGTCCCAACGCCTGGGCCAGCGCCCAAAACAGCCTCGCAATCGCCTTGAAAACCCAGGGTCAGAGGATGGCTGGCGAGGCGGGCTCGGCGCTGTTGGCGGAGGCGGTGTCGGCCTACCGCGCGGCACTCCGTGTTCGCACCGAGAAGACGCACCCAGCGACCTGGGCGATGATACAGAACAACCTCGGCGGTGCGCTGCGGCTCCAAGGCACGCGAACGGGCGGCGAGGCGGGTTCGGCGCTGTTGGCCGAGGCGGTGTCGGCCTGTCGCGCGGCGCTCCGCGTCACCACCGAGGAGGCGCACCCGGTGGACTGGGCGAGGACGCAGAACAATCTCGGCATCGCGCTGCAGGTCCAAGGCACGCGGACGACCGGCGAGGCGGGCTCGGTGCTGTTGGCCGAGGCGGTGACGGCCTATCGCGCGGCTCTCCGTGTTCGCACGGAGGAGACTCACCCGGTGGGCTGGGCGATGACGCAGAACAATCTCGGTGGTGCGCTTGAGGAAAACGGTTGGCGGACGGGCGGAGACGCGGGCTCGGTGCTGTTGGCCGAGGCAGTGTCAGCCTATCGCGCTGCACTTCGCGTCCGTACGGAAGAGGCGATGCCATTGGCATGGGCGGAGACAACCGTAAACCTGGGTCTAGCATTCGAGACGCTGGCGGATCTGGTGCCGGAGCGGGCGCGGGAACACTTGGAGGCGGCACATTCCTGTTTCGATGATGCGCTACGGGTCTTGGATCCGGAGCATTTGGTGCACGATTACGACATCACGACCGAGGTGCAGGCGCGGGTTGCCGAGAAGTTGGCGGGGTTGGGGTAGCGCCCTCAGTCCTTGGGGAGGAGGCGGAGGCCCAGGTCGCGGAGGAGTTGGGGGTCGACCGTGGAGGGGGCGCCCATCATCGGGTCCTCGGCGCGCTGGTTCATCGGGAACATGATGACCTCGCGGATGTTCTCGGCACCCGCCAGCAGCATCACGATCCGGTCGATGCCCGGAGCGATCCCCCCATGCGGCGGCGCGCCATAGCGGAAGGCGTTCAGCATGCCGCCGAACTTCTCCTCCACCACATCCGCGCCATAGCCCGCGATCTCGAACGCCTTGAACATGATCTCGGGCTTGTGGTTCCGAATAGCACCCGACGACAGCTCCACCCCGTTGCAGACGATATCGTACTGATAGCCCAGTACGCCAAGCGGATCCACGCCCTCGAGCGCTGCAAGCCCGCCCTGAGGCATCGAGAACGGGTTGTGCGAGAAGTCGAGCTTCTTCGCCTCCTCGTCCCACTCATACATCGGAAAATCGACGATCCAGCAGAAGTCGAACCGTTCGGTATCCGTAAGCCCCAGCTCCGCCCCGATCACGTTCCGCGCCCGCCCCGCCACATCGACAAAGTCGGCAGGCTTGCCGGCCAGGAAGAAGGCCGCATCGCCTGCGCCAAGGCCAAGCTGCGCGCGCACGGCCTCCGTCCGCTCTTCGCCGATGTTCTTGGCAAGAGGACCTGCGCCGATGACAGCGCCCCCTTCCTCGCGCCAGAAAATGTAGCCCATACCGGGCAGGCCTTCGCGTTGGGCCCAGGAGTTCATGCGATCGCAGAAGGCACGGCTGCCGCCGGTGGGGGCGGGGATGGCGCGGATCTCGGTGCCCTCGTCCTCGAGGATCTTGGCGAAGATCTTGAAGCCGCTCCCTCGGAAATGCTGCGAGACGACCTGCATCTCGATCGGGTTGCGCAGATCCGGCTTGTCGGAGCCGTATTTCAGCATCGCCTCGGCATAAGGGATGCGCGGGAAGACGGGCGTCACGGGCTTGCCCCCGCCAAACTCCTCGAAAAGCCCGCGCATGACGGGCTCGATCGCTTGGAACACGTCCTCCTGCTCGACGAAGCTCATCTCGATATCGAGCTGGTAGAATTCGCCGGGGCTGCGATCGGCGCGCGGGTCCTCGTCGCGAAAGCAGGGCGCGATCTGGAAGTAGCGGTCAAAGCCCGCGATCATGGTGAGCTGTTTGAACTGCTGCGGCGCCTGGGGGAGCGCGTAGAACGTGCCCTTGTGAAGGCGCGAGGGCACGAGGAAATCGCGCGCGCCTTCGGGGCTCGAGGCCGTGAGGATCGGGGTCTGGAACTCGAAGAAACCCTGATCGGTCATGCGCTTGCGAATGGACGCGATCACGGCCGAGCGGAGCATGATATTGGCATGAAGCCGCTCACGCCGGAGATCGAGGAAACGGTATTTGAGGCGCGTCTCCTCGGGGTAGTCGAGCTCGCCGAAGACGGGCAGGGGCAGCTCCTCGGCGGCCGAAAGGACCTCGAGATCGCGGATATAGACCTCGATATCGCCGGTCGCGAGGTTGGGGTTCTGGAGGGCTGCGTCGCGTGCCTTGACGGTGCCGTCGATGCGGATCACCCATTCCGAGCGGACGTTCTCGACGGCCTGGAAGGCGGGGCTGTCCGGGTCGGCGAGGACCTGAGTGATGCCGTAATGGTCGCGCAGATCGATGAAGAGGACGCCGCCATGGTCGCGCACGCGATGAACCCAGCCCGATAGGCGGACGGTTTCGCCCACATGGGTCTCGCGAAGCTCGGCGCAGGTGTGGCTGCGATAGGCGTGCATGGGTGATCCTCGGTCGACTGGGTCTCGCTGGGTTTGCAATGGGTCTCGATGGGCCGGGCGGGCGCGTGGGGCTTCGCGCGGGGGGGCGGTTTCGTCAAGAGCGGCGGGCTGACGGGGGCCCGCAACGCCACGCATCGCCTGCGCTCGCGTGGCTGCGCCCACCCGCCAGCCCGCCGCTGGGGATCGCACAGAGGGGCGGCGTCGCGGCCGCTGGATGTTGCGCGGCGAGACCCCCCAGCGTTCGGTGAAAATTCAGCTTTCTGGGTCAACCATGTCGTGGGAGGGCGCGAGTAAAGCAGCGGCTTAGTGTGGGCGTCAGCGCCAGGCATGGACCATGTGGCGGTCGCGGCTGGAGGCGCTCCAGGTGAGTTTCGGCGGGGGCTCGGCGCAGGCGGGGTTGCGTTGGACCTCGATCCGGCTGAAGCCGAGCTCGCGCAGTATCGAGGCGAGGCAGGCGGTGTTCGGCGCAAACATGTTGGTCGCGTCGCGGTCGAGGCTGTCGCCCTCGTAGTGGCGCATCACCGGCTCATCGATGTGGTTGCAGGCGGTCACCGTGTCGACCACCAGCAGATCGCGTGTCATCGCCGCCGCCCGTGCGAGACCGCCATAGGGGTCTGTCAGGTGGTAGAGGACACCGAGAAAGAGCACCGTGTCGAACATCCCCTGACGCTCAGGCGAGAGATCGAACACGTCCACATCCTCGGATGTCACGTGCGAGCCGAGCGCCCGGTGCGCCGTGTCGAAGCCTGCCTTCGTGCCCCAGCCGGGCCCCGACCAGCAGAAATGGTCCGTCGCCAGCACCTCGGCTGCACCCCGTCGCTCCGCCTCGAAGGAGAAGAAGCCGTCCCAGGCGCCGATATCCAGCACGCGCCCGCCCGGTGCCATCGGCGCGAAGACCGCCTCGCCCTCCGCCCGCAGATGCGCCACGGGCCGCATCCCGTCCGTCACCCCGTCCGGCAGGGCGAGGCAGTGGAACCAACGGATGCCCCAGCGCCAGGAGGCGTAGGGCCCATGCGCCGCATACCAAGCGGCGATCACGCCCTCATGCCGGTCGCGTGGGATTTCTTCGTAGAATTCGGGGCTGTCGAGGAAGGAGCGCTGCAGCGCCTTCAGCGGTATGCCGCGCGCGACGGTGGCTTCCGCCGCCGCAACCCCGCCTGGCTCGGGCTCACGGCCGAGCAGTAGGCGGTAGCAACGATGGCCGTCATTCGCCGCGGCCTTGTGCAACCCGTCCTCTTCGCGGCCGAGCGCCAGAAAGCCCGCAAGTGCCTCTTGGTCGGCCGCATCGAAGGGCAGGTATTCGACCACATAATCGCCCATCGCCGTCTCCCTCCCATGTGTCCGTGCTGATGGCGCGGCGGGCATCCGGTGGCAAGTCTCAGCTTGGGATCGCACCGTGATAGAAGTAGCGGCCAAGGCCCACGGTGAAGACGATCATGCCCCCGAGCGCGTGCAGCAGAAGGGCGACGATAAAGCTGCCCGAGCGGAGATAGGCGTAACCGATCACCAACCCGGCCAGCGTCGTCAGCCCGATCGCCACCGCGTTCTGATAGAAGAGATGCCCGATCGCGAAGATCGCGCCGTTCGCCAGCACCGCGGCGAGCGGCGCCGGGAAAAGCGCGCCATAGCGGCGGAAGAAGAGGGGCCGGAAGATGATCTCCTGCGGCAGGGCCGAGAAGATCGGATAAAGCGCCATCACCATCAACCAGCGCTCGGTCGCGTAAGTCGGGAAGCCCAAGAACGACTGCGGGCTCAGCGTGAGGACCAGCATCGTGCAGCAGACTGCCGTGATCGCCGCATAGAGCGCCGCGAAGCCGATCCAGCCCCGCAGATTGCCGCCCAAAAGCTCGCGCCATTCAAAACCCGGCGTGCGCCCCAGAAGAAAGATCGCAAGCGCCAGGAGCGCGCCAAGCACCGGGAAAAGCGGGAAAAGACCCGCCATCAGCAGCATCAGGATCGGCACGCCGGCGAACAGCATGGAGAATTCGGCCCAAAGCCCGATACGTCGGGACGGCTCGATCGCGGGCGGGGCGGGCAGGGCGGAGGTTAGCTGCATCGTGATCCCTAGATGGCCGCGCCACCCCGCGGTTCAAGCGTCTGCAGCGCCCAGCGCCCGCATCAAGGGCAGGAAGGGTTCCTGCAATCGCCGCTCGGCGACGCGCGTGCCGTCGAAGGCGGCCAGTCCTTGCGCCGCCAGATCCGCATAGCCTGTGCGCTCAGGGATCTTGGCTGAGATCTCACGCCCGAGATCGCCGACAGCCGCGTCGAGCGCCGCCGCCGCCCGTCCCGCGCGCAAGCGATTGGCGACGAGATGCACGGGCACCTTGCCTTTGCGCACACGCTTGATGTCCTCGATCTCGTCGAGAAAGAGCCGCGTTGCGCCGAGATCGAAAAGGCCCGGCTGCAGCGGCGTGACGACGGCCCGCGCCTCGGCGATCAAGGCCTCCGCCCGGCTGCCCTTGAGCGCACCGGGCGCATCGATGACCAGCCAGTCGAGCTTCTTCGGATGATCCCCGATCGCCCCGGACTTGCGCCAGGAAAGCCCGATGATCGGCGCCGCGGTCGCGGGGCGGAGCGCAAGCCAAGCGAGCGCCGATTGCTGCGCATCCGCATCGGCGATGGCCACGCGCGCACCCCGAACGGCCAGCGCTGCGGCAAGGCTGACGGAGATCATCGTCTTGCCGACACCACCCTTCCGGTTCGCCACTAGGACCGTATCCACGCTCGATTTCCCTCCTTGGCTTTACGTCGCCTGTCATGGAACCGTCACAACAGCAGCCTTCGCGACACGGCACCAGACTGCCATCTGATTTATCTCGGGACAGGGCAGCAAAGCTGCATTAATGAGCCCTCATGAGGGTGATTACTGAGAGTGCAGAGCTGGCGGAGGCCTGTGCCGCGTTCGCGCGTGCGCCCTATGTCTGCGTCGATACGGAGTTTCTGCGCGAGCGGACATATTACGCGCAGCTCTGCCTCGTGCAGCTTTCCGCGCCGGGTGCCGATGGGCCAGCCGGCGGCGAGGCGGTGATCGTCGATCCGTTGGCCGAGGGGATCGGTCTCGCGCCGCTTTTCCGTCTCATGGGCGATTCGCGGGTGGTGAAGGTCTTCCACGCCGCCCGGCAGGACGTGGAGATCTTCTACAATCTCGGCCAGATCATTCCGGAGCCGCTCTTCGACACCCAAGTCGCTGCCATGGTGCTCGGCTATGGCGAACAGGTCGGCTACGAGACGCTGGCGCGGAAGATCGCAAAGGCCGATCTCGACAAGTCCTCCCGCTTCACAGATTGGTCGCGCCGCCCGCTTTCGGAGAAGCAGCTCGACTACGCCATCGGGGACGTCACGCATCTGCGCCAGGTTTACGAGACGCTGTCACAGCGGCTCGAGGCGTCGGGGCGCACGCATTGGGTGGCCGAGGAGATGGCGATCCTGACCGATCCCGCCACCTACGACACGGATCCCGAGGAGGCGTGGCGCAAGGTGAAGGCGCGGACCAGCAACCCCGAGATGCTGGCCGTCGTGCGCGAGCTTGCCCGCTGGCGGGAGCTTGCCGCGCGTGAGCGGGACGTGCCGCGCAGCCGGCTCTTGAAGGACGACGCCATCGCCGAGGTCGCTGCCGCCCGCCCGCGCACCATGGAGCAACTCATGAAGCTGCGCATGCTGCAGCGCGAGGGCAGGCGGGCCGATATCGCCGAAGAGATCCTCGAGGCTGTCGCCCGCGGCCTCGACTGCCCGCCGGCGGATCGCCCGCGCCTCGAACCGCCACCGCGGCGGCGCGAAGGATCGGTCGCTGTCTCGGATCTCTTGCGCGTCTTTCTCAAGGCCCGCGCGGATGAGCTTGGCATCGCGTCCAAGCTGATCGCGACCAGCGCAGAACTCGACGCGCTCGCCGGCGACGATCAGCCCGACGTGCCCGCGCTCCACGGCTGGCGCTTCGAGGTTTTCGGTCGCGACGCGCTTCGCCTCCGCGAAGGGGGCATTGGCCTCTGCGCCGGCAAGAAGGGTGTCAGCGTCATCGAAATCGACGCGACCTGATCACGCCCGCCCGACCGACCGCCCGCCCAACCGACCGACCGCCCGCGACATCAGAACTCGAAACTCGACGCGTTGCGGAGCGCAAAGATCCGCAGGCCGCGCGCGCCCTGCAGCTCGTCCGGCTTCAGCACGCGATCCGCCCGGATGCGCCGTGCCGCGATCTGACCGCGCGGCATCGCGAGCCCGGGGTCCGGCGCAAGCGCCAGAAAATCGAACTCCAGAAACCCGTCGAGCGCCAGCGATCCGTCCCGGCGCAGCGACAGGATCGGCTGCGAGAACCCCGTCGTCGGCGCCACGCCATATGCGCTCACCGCAAAACCGTTCCGCGTCCGCCCAACCTCCACGCGCCCGACATTCTCGACCGGCTCGCGACGCCGTTCCAGCACGGCTTGCGCCTCGGCGACCTCCTCCTCGTCATCGCCGAACAGCGAACAGCCACCGAGCAGTGCCATCGGCGAGGCGGCGAAAGCGGCGATCAGAGCACGGCGACGCGGCTGCATGGGCTGTTCCCGAAACGGTGACGCAAGGATGCGGCTTTCCACCACAAGCGTCGCGCCATGGAAAGCCCTGCCTTTACCCACGCCGCCCCTGGCCATTCGTCGCCCCGGGCCATAAATCGCCGCAAGGGAGGACAGCTTATGGCCAGCCAAGCCTTCGACGACATCGCCGAGAACTTCGAGCTCTTCGACGATTGGGAAGACCGCTACCGCTATGTCATCGAGCTCGGCAAAGAGATGCCGCCCCTCGACGATGCGCTGAAGACCGCCGCGCACAAAGTCGATGGTTGCGCGAGCCAGGTCTGGCTCGTCCCCGCTGTCGATGGCGAGGGCGCTGAGACGCGCCTCAGCTTCCAGGGCGACAGCGACGCGATGATCGTGCGCGGCCTCATCGCGGTCCTCCACGCGCTCTACTCCGGCCAGCGCATCGCCGAGATCCGTGCGATCGACGCCCCGGCCGAACTTTCGCGCCTCGGCCTCGAGCAGCATCTCTCCGCGCAACGCTCGAACGGGCTCAAAGCCATGATCGCCCGCCTCGACGCCATCGCAGCCCACGCCGCGACCCCAGCCGATCAGGCCTAGCGGTCGGGCCACGAATGGTCTGGCCAGGGCATTTCACGCCGTCATCCCCGGGCTCGACCCGGGGATCCATCAGGCCACACGACTTCAAGCCCCTCAGGGAACACGAACTGCCGGATCAAGCCCCGCAATGACGGCATCAAGTGTCCCGACCAAACCGCTAGCTGCAAAGCGCAGGCTACCCGGCCTGTCGCCCGACCGACGCGCTCATGCATTTTCTGCAACGATGCCCCTTGCCCGAAGGTATGATGAAGCGCCTACTTGGTCCGGTAATGCGCGGCTCATAGGGTGCTGGGCCGCGAATCGTGCCTTCGAAAGGACAGGCGATGACCAATGCGCTTACCGAAGCGCTGAAAACGCGCGACTGGCTGCTGCTCGATGGTGCCACCGGGACCAATCTCTTCGCCATGGGGCTCGAAGCGGGCGAGGCGCCGGAGCTTTGGAACATCGATCAGCCGGCGAAGATCCGGGCGCTGCATGACGGGTTTATCGAGGCGGGCTCCGACGTCATCCTCACGAATTCCTTCGGCGGCAGCGCCTATCGGCTAAAGCTGCACGACGCCCAAGGCCGGGTGCGGGAACTCAACATGGCCGCCGCCCGGCTTGCGCGGGAATCGGTCGAGGCGGGCGGCCGCCCGGTCATCGTCGCCGGCAGCGTCGGCCCCACTGGCGAGATCCTGGAGCCTGTCGGTCAGCTCGCCCATGGAGACGCGGTCGCCGCCTTTCGCGAGCAGATCCGAGCGCTGATGGACGGCGGCGTCGACGTGATCTGGGCCGAGACCATCTCGGCCGAAGAGGAGATCCGCGCCATCGCCGAGGCCGCCGCGGCCGAGGATGCGCCCCTCTGCGCCACGCTCAGCTTCGACAGCGCCGGGCGCACCATGATGGGCATCACTTCCGAAGCCTACGCCAACGCGGCGCCGACCCTCGCGACGGAGCCTTTGGCGGTCGGCGCCAATTGCGGGGTAGGGGCTGCGGACCTGCTGCGGACGGTCCTGGGGATCACGGCCGCGGCGCCGAACGCCATCGTCATCGCCAAGGCCAATGCCGGCATCCCGAAATATGTCGACGGTCAGATCCACTACGACGGTACGCCTGAGCTGATGGCGGACTATGCCTGCCTCGCCCGCGACGCCGGCGCCCGGCTGATCGGCGGCTGCTGCGGCACCATGCCCGAGCATCTGCGCGCCATGCGCGCGGCGCTCGAAGCGCACACCCCCGGCGACCGGCCGAGCCTCGACATCATCCGCGAGCGCATCGGTGAGTTCAGCTCCGCCTCCGACGGCACCGGTTGCAGTTCCTGCGGAGGAGAAGGCCGCCGCCGCCGTCGCCGCCGCGCATGATCAAACTCGGCAACGGCCTTGCATCGCAGCGGGCGACCGCACAGCCCGTTGCCGGTTCGATCAAGGCGAGGCTCAAGCGGATCTATGCCGCACTCGAAGTGGAGTTGGTCCTGCGCCACCCACGCGGCGTCATCCTTTTCACGGCAGCCAAAAGCGGATCGACGACGCTTGAGACGACGCTGTTCTACGCGACCGTGCCCAAGATCAAACTGCATTCTCTGCTGCCGCGAAGCGATTGGGACATCAATCGTTGGCCCAGTCTCTCAAAGATGCCGCGGAACGCCTATGTCGAGGAGGCGTTCTTCCGCCATCTGCAGAACCCAAACCTGCATAGGGTCAAAATCATCTCGCTCGTTCGCGAGCCCATCTCCCGGTTTCTGTCTAGCTGCTTTCAGCCGCCCAACAGCTTCAAGTTTCAGGGGCTCGACCTTCAGCAGACGCTCGCGCGCGCGCACGCACTCTATGTCGATCCGCCTTTCCGGATGGTCGCGACGAAATTCTTCGATCGCGAGATCGAGCCGAGCCTTGGCGGCAGCGTCTTCGACTTTCCCTTCGATGCGCAGCAGGGCTATGGTTACGCTGCCCTGCCGAGGGCGGATGTTCTCATCATGCGAACCGAACGGCTTGCTCAACTCGAACACGTCATCTCGGATTTCATCGGTCGGCGCATCAAGCTCACGCGGGAGCGCAATGTCCGGTCCGAGACGCCGGCAGCCGAACAGTATCGCGCGCTCCGGAAGCATTTCCGACTGAGCCCCGAACAGCTCGACGCTCTCTCGGCATCGCGCCACGTCCAACACTTCTTCACCCCGCAAGAGATCGAGGAGATGCGGGCGCGTTGGTGCAGCGAGCCTGCCAGTCGGTTTACGGATGCCGGATGACGGGTTTATGCCTTCGAAGAACTACATAACGCAGCATTCTCATCTTTGGGACTGCGATTCGGAGCGTGATGGCGATGGCTGACGAAGAAGAGATCATTCTCTCTGAGCTCGATGACGACGAACTCGTGCAGCAAATGCATGACGACCTCTATGACGGGCTCAAGGAAGAGGTCTGCGAGGGCGTCAACATTCTGCTCGAGCGGGGCTGGATGCCCTATGAGGTGCTGACCAAGGCATTGGTCGAAGGGATGCGCATCGTCGGCATCGATTTTCGCGACGGCATCCTGTTCGTGCCCGAGGTGCTCCTCGCCGCCAACTCGATGAAGGCCGGCATGGCGATCCTAAAGCCGCTCCTGGCCGAGACGGGCGCGCCTAAGCTCGGCAAGATGGTGATCGGCACCGTCAAAGGCGACATCCACGACATCGGCAAAAACCTCGTGGCCATGATGATGGAAGGCGCTGGCTTCGAAGTCGTCGATATCGGCATCAACAACCCGGTCGAGAACTACATCGAAGCGCTTGAGCGTGAGGACGCCGACATCCTCGGTATGTCCGCGCTTCTGACCACCACGATGCCCTACATGAAGGTCGTGATCGACACGCTCAACGAAAAGGGCATGCGCGACGACTATATCGTCCTCGTCGGTGGTGCGCCGCTCAACGAAGAGTTCGGGAAGGCCATCGGCGCTGACGCCTATTGCCGCGACGCGGCCGTGGCGGTCGAGACGGCGAAGACCTTCATCAACCGCAAGCACAACCAGCTTGCCGCGGGCTGAACGCATTCGCCGGGGGCGCCGCGCGGCGCCCTCCCTTCCGAGCAGCAGCGGCGCACTGCCCGATGCGGAGGCGCTGACGGACGGCGGGTGGGAGCCGTCGCAGGGCCCCGTGGCACAGCGTGAGGGCATGCTGCTCATCGCCTGCGGGGCGATCGCGCGTGAGATCGTGGCCCTTCGCCGCGCCAACGGGTGGAGCGGCTTCGACATCGCCTGCCTCCCGGCAAGCCTGCACAACCATCCGGATCTGATCCCCGACGCCGTACGCAACCGCACAAGGCGTGCCCGTGCAGAGGGTTACGAGAGTATCTTCATCGTTTATGCCGACTGCGGCACTGGCGGCGCGCTCGACCGTGTCTGTGCGGAGGAGGGCGTCGCCCGCATCGCCGGGCCGCACTGCTACGCGTTCTTTGATGGCAACGCCGCATTCGCCTCGCGCGGCGATGAGGAGATGGGTGCCTTCTACCTCACCGACTTCCTGGCGCGGCAGTTCGAGACGCTCATCTGGCGCGGCATGGGCCTCGACCGGCATCCTGAGCTTCGCGACATGTATTTCGGCAACTACGACCGGGTGGTCTACCTGGCGCAGACCGATGATGAGGCCCTGACGGCGGCGGCAGAGGCGGGCGCCAACCGGCTCGGCCTCGCCTTCGAACGCCGCTTCACGGGCTATGGAGAGCTTGGCGACACGCTCGCATCGCTCGCCGACACCAGCTCACCAAGCTGAGGCAACAGCCCCATCCCATGCTGCGTCAGTCCTGGTCCCGGACGATGTGGAAGGCGGCCCGCCGCTGAGCGTGGAGTTCGCTCTCATCGTCGCGCGGCTCCGCCCCTTCGGCCAACCCGCCCATGATCTCGCGAAGCTGCGGAGAAGACGGTTGAACCCCATCCGGCATCTGCCAGCCCGCGGGCGGCTCGCCAAAGCCTGGCAGCGCGTCGCGCGGCTCGGCCACCGTCTGGATCGGCGTGATCGACATCTCTTCGATCGTGAAGGTCAGCGGCGGATCGTTCGGCCGTCCATATTCGGGCTCAAGCGGGTTGAGCGCGCCCAACACCCGGTCGACTTGGCCGCGATCGCTCCGCAGCGGCAGCAGCGCCAGCTCCCACATCCCTGCATCCCGCCCGCCGGAGCGCATCAGACGCGCCATCCCGATACCCGGCTCGGCCAGCGTCTCCGCGACCAATTCGCGCAAGCTTTGGCGTCCCTCAGCGGCCATGATCGCCTGCACCGGCAACCCGCGCAGCTCCATCCAGAACGCGTCGACAAGCGCACTGCCTGCCAGCCTGAAGCGGACGTTGCCGCGACCGAGATCTTCGAGGATGAAGAGGTTGGCGATGCCGCCCGCGATACGACGCGGGTCCACCTCGGCGCGCATCGGACAGACCCGGCTGCCGCGAAGGGCGTGCCAGTACCGCACGAGCTCGCGGTTATCCGCGTGGCGCATTTCTTCGACCCCGGCGCGGTCGCCCCTGACACCCAGAGCGCTCCGAAAAGCGCTGTCCCCTTCGATATCCATCATACATCCCACAGTTTCGACGCGGTTTCAAACCATTGCACCCTTCACCGGCGCGAACCTGCATCGTCCGTGGCAGAGCCTGCGCCGCCGAGAGTCCCGACATTCTTGCGGTCGTCTCGGCACCTCTCGAGGAGGCGGGCGCCGGCGTTCTCCCGTCGCACGAGCAGTGTAGGAGATCTCGCTTCGGCTGGGAAAGGTTTTGTTAGGCCGCTTTGAGGAACATCACCGTGAGAGCGCGACGCCGGGTGTTCTGGTCACAGCCAGTGCACGGCGTCGCGTCGGCAACGTCCGATGCCTTGCAGGAGAAGGCGTAACCATGTTGATGAGCCCCATGCCTGTCACCATGCGCAAGGGACTGATGGTCGTGCTGTCCTCGCCCTCCGGCGCGGGGAAGTCGACGATCGCCCGTCGCCTCTTGGCGGAGGAGGCGGGCTTCACGCTTTCGGTCTCCGCCACGACCCGCGCCCCGCGCCCTGGGGACGTCGATGGCAAGGACTATTTTTTCGTTGATCATGAGGAGTTTAAACGCCTCGTCTCAACGGATGCTTTGCTCGAGCATGCGGAGGTTTTCGGGAACTGCTACGGCACCCCGCGACAGCCGGTTGAGGAAGCGTTGGCCGCCGGGCGGGACGTGCTCTTCGACGTCGACTGGAAGGGGTCGCAGCAACTCGGCCAATCCGACCTCAACGCAGCCCTCGTGACCATCTTCCTCCTGCCCCCCTCCATCGCGGAGTTGGAGCGCCGCTTGCACAGCCGCGCGCAGGACAGCGAGGAGGTAATTCGGGGCCGAATGGCGAAGTCTCTCGACGAAATCAGCCACTGGGCTGAGTACCAATATGTCCTAATAAACGACGATCTGGAGTTTTGTTATTCCCAGGTCAGGACAATCATTAACGCCGAACGCCAGCGGCGAGAGCGTCAACCCGCACTCCAGCACCATGTGGCGACTCTCAATTCGGAGTTTGGGGCGCGTTTCGGCGGGAAGTGAGTCGCACGACCGGGACCGCTCGGGGCCGGGTTGAGCAAGGCGGGCGCCCGCGTCAGGATAAGGCCCCCGCCGCCTGACCCGGATCCCCGATGACCCTCTATGCCCTCGACGATATCGCGCCCACGCTCCCGGATGAGGGCACCGTCTTCATCGCCCCGTCGGCGAGCGTCATCGGCAACGTGCATCTGGAGGCCGAGGTCAGCATCTGGTTCGGCGCGGTCCTGCGCGGCGACAACGAGCCCATCAAGATCGGCTGGGGCTCGAACGTGCAGGACGGTGCCATCTTCCACTCCGATCCCGGCTTCCCGCTGACCCTCGGTCGTGAGGTCACGATCGGCCACGGTGCCATCGTCCACGGCTGCAGCATCGACGAGGGCAGCCTCATCGGCATGGGCGCAACGATCCTCAACGGTGCGCGCATCGGGAAGGGTTGCCTGATCGGCGCCAACGCCCTCATCACCGAGGGGCGCGAAATCCCCGATGGCTCGCTCGTCCTCGGCAGCCCAGGCAAGGTCGCCCGCAGCCTCGATGCCGCCGCACGAGACGCGCTCCGCGAAACCGCCGCGGGTTACCGCATCAGGCTCCGCCGTTTCGCCGCCGGTCTCCGCCCCATCTGACGCCGCCCCGTCTGACGCCGCCCCGTCTGAGATCGTCTGACATCGTCTGACGCCGCCAAGCACTCCGCCATCGATTCAACTTGGCAGCCAACCGTCGGCTTCAGGTTGGGCTCAGCCCGCCGCCCGCGCCGTGAGCGTGATCGATCCATCGCCCTCCACGCAGGAAAGGACCGCACCGGTCGAGCGCGCCGCGATAGGCGTCAGCGCCAGCTCGACTTCCCGCGAGCTCGGCAATGGATCGAGTGCACCCGCCAGCCAACGCGCCGCCGCAGGCGTGATCGCGGCCTTCGCCCCTTCCGCCGTCACCCGCAGCGGCAGATCGCTGTCCTGCGAGAACACAAGCTCCACCCGCCCGCTCAACCCCAGCAGGTGCCGGCCGCAAAGCACCATCAGACCGGCGAGCCGTGCTGCCTGAGGCGCGACCGGCGGCCCATCGATGGCCGTCACCTCAAAGACGACGCGGCGGCCTGCGATCACCGCCCGCAGCTCGCTCTCGATCTGGCGACGCTCCACCGGCGGCCCGTCATCCGAGACCCGGCCGAACGTCACCCGCAAAAGCCGCAGCAGCGCCGAGGCCCGCTCGGTGCTTTGCCGAACCAGCTCGACCTCCTCCTCGATCGAGCCCGTCGCTTCGCGCATGAGATCGACGCCGTTCGCAATCGCGCCCACCGGGCTCACCAGATCGTGGCAGATCCGCGCAGCGATCAGGCCCCCAAGCTCGACCAATGGGTCGGACGGTCGCGCCGAACCGCTCGCGCCTGCTGCCTGGCGGCTCATCTGCGCCGGTGCTAAGTCACTGCTCATGCCAAATCCCTTTCTGGAAGTGGGCGCGCTTGTCCGTCATCGTCTTCGCCCCGACTGGGGCCTTGGTCAGATCCAGAGCATGATCGCGGGCCGCATCACCGTGAATTTCGAGAACGAGGGCAAAGTCGTCCTCGTTGGCGACGATCCCCCGCTCGACCTCGTCCAGCCGGACATCCTGTAAACTAGCATCGACAGGATTAACCGTTCGCAACGTCAGTGCAACGCGCGAGGCTGCGGGCACGCCAGTCGAACCGGGCAAGCGCGTCCGTTGTGCCGGTTGCGTCGACACAGCGACCTGAATACTGTCCGCGCCGGCCTCGAGGGGCTGCGCGAAAGCGCGCCGGCAGGAGGCTGGCGCCGCAGCGTGCTACGGTATCCGGCGATACCGGGCGGGGCGAAAGAGGGCTCATCGCGATGCAGGTCGATGCCGGGCGCTTTACCGTCCGCCTTGCCGCCAACGAGGAGGAGGTCGCGGCCGCTCAGCGCCTGCGCTATCGCGTCTTCGTCGAGGAGATGGGCGCGAGCGTCACCGATCAGGATCGCGTCGACCGGCGGGAGCGCGACAGCTACGATCCGTACTTCGATCACCTCGTCCTCATCGATAACGAGAACGAGGACCCGGATATCGAGAACGGTGTCGTCGGCGTCTATCGCCTCATGCGCGGCAGCCGGGCCGCAGCCGGCATCGGCTTCTACGGCGACCAGGAATACGATCTCTCGCGCCTTAAGAACTGCGGTGTGGAGACACTCGAGCTCGGCAGATCCTGCGTCGATGCCACCCACCGCGGCGGCTCGGGCATGCATCTCCTATGGACGGGCCTCGGCCGCTATGTCGATGAGCACGCGGTGGGCATCCTTTTCGGCGTCGCGAGTTTTCACGGCAATCAGACCGAGCCGCTCGCCCACGCCCTCGGTTATCTCCATCACCGCCACTTGGCACCCGCGGATCTGCGCGTGCGCGCCCTCGATACGAGCTTCGCGCGCATGGATATCCTCGAGGCGAGCGAGGTCGACGGCAAAGAGGCGCTCCGCCAGATCCCCGCGCTCATCAAGGCCTATATCCGCCTCGGCGGGTTCGTCGGCGAGGGCGCTTGGGTCGATCATGAGTTCAACACCGTCGATGTCTGCCTGATCATGGACACGGCCCGCATGGTGCAGCGCTACCGCCAGTTCTACTCCCGCCATCAGACCCGCGGGACGGGTGAGGGGCCGGGCGAGGGGACAGGCGAGGGGCCGGCTGAAGGCGGGCCCGCGTGAGCGTCTCGACCGATACCGGCGGCGCCCCGTCGCCCACGCCGCGCTCGGCCCAAGAAGGTACTTGGCGTGGGGCCGAGCCACCGGTCCTACCCGCGCTCCGACCGCTCGAGAAACTCCGCGGCTACGCCCGGCTCGTGACTTTCGCGCTGATGACGACCGTGGCGGTCGCGCTCTTCGTCGCCGGGCGGTATCTCCGCCACTGGCTCGGCCACAGCATCACCTTCCATTTCTGGATCGCGCGGCAATGGTCCTGGGCGGGGCTCTGGCTCGCGGGTCTGCGTCACCGGGTCGAGGGCACGCCCGTCGACGGCGGCGCACTCGTCGCCAACCACTGCTCATGGCTCGATATCTTCGCGCTCCGGGCGACGACGCTCATGTATTTCGTGTCCAAGGCGGAGGTCGCGGACTGGCCCGGCGTCGGGTTCGTCACGCGCGTCACGGGCACGATCTTTATCGAGCGGCGGCGGAGCCAAGCCAAGGCGCAGGAGGCGGTCCTGCGCTCCCGCATCGCGGCCGACCAGCTCCTGATCTTCTTCCCCGAAGGCACCTCGACCGACGGGCTCCGCGTGCTCCCCTTCAAGTCGTCGCTCTTCTCGGTTTTCTACGACGAAGGGCAGGGCGCCGATATCATGGTCCAGCCCGTCACCATCCAGTATCAGCCAGCACCGAACAGCACCCTGCCGGCCGAGTTCTACGGCTGGTGGGCGGATATGCCCTTCTACGGCCACATCATCGATGTCTTCGCCCGCTCCCGCGGCGGCCTCGTGACAGTCACCTTCCACCCCCCCGCCAAACCCGCCGACTTCCCCGACCGCAAAGCCCTCGCCGAACACTGCCAACGCCTCGTCGCCAAGGGCCTCGCTCAATCGACCAACGTATGAGCGGCCCTACGGTCTCCGCAGCTTGCCGCCGGCGCATCGATCCAGTCCTCACGGAACTTGGTTTTCAACGCAAAGGATTGCCGGGGAAGACGAGCGCCATCTGGTGTCGCGAAGTCTCAGACTGGAGGCGGACGGTCCTCGTTCAGCCATCGGCAAGGAACGAGCCGCCCGAGCTATGGATCTCTTTCGGGATCTGGCCGAAGGCTGCCGGCGATTTCCTGGGAAGCTCCGTGTTCATGGGCTGCGACGTGCCGGCAGGCGCGCTGCTCGAAGATGTGGTCTCGATCTCGACCGACGAAGACCGCGCTGCGAGCTTCGAATTGTCGATTCCGTCGCGCCTCGATCCTCTCCTCGATATCGAGCCACAGGTGGAGCATCGCGCCGCACGCCTGCGCGATGGATTGCCGAAGTTCTTTGCGGTCGTCGAGGATCTGCATTGGCTCGCAGAGGCGACCCCATCCCCACGCACGCGCCTCCGGTCCAATGCTGCGAAGCTCGTCGTGGCCGCGGCGCTTGCCCAAACCGGTCACGTCGCAGACGCTGAAAGACTGGTTGACGATGCGATCAAGCTCGGCAGTCTTCCCCTGCTGAAGCGGGTGGCACGAGGTATCCTAGAGCGGACCCGAGTGAGAATCGTTGATCCCTTCGATGCACGCTTGGCGACGGGACAGTCCTCAGCGTAGTTAGTCGATCTATGACCGACCACGACAGATTGCCGGGACAGCGGGGGCCGGCGACGCCCGCGATCAGTTTGGCTGAGTCGCCCCTGCCGGCGATCCTTGAGCCCGAGGCGCTGGCCGACTGGATGCGCACCCGCGCGGTCGACGAGGTCGAATGCGTCACGCCAGATTTCGCCGGGATCGGGCGCGGCAAGGTCATGCCGACCGCGAAATTCGTGAAATACGCGCCGATCTTCCTGCCGACCTCGCTCTTCTTTCTCACGATCACCGGCGGCTATCCGGATATCGACGATTTTACCGAGTACGACACCGACGCCGATCTCTGGCTGCGCCCCGATCTCGGAACGGCCCGGGCTGTGCCTTGGGCCAACGACCGCTCGATGCAGGTCATTCACGATGTCTGCGACCGGGAGGGGAACCTCGTCGATTTCGCCCCCCGCTCGGTCCTCCATCGCGTGCTCAGCCACTATACGGCCCGCGGCTGGCGCCCGGTCGTAGCGCCTGAGATCGAGTTC
>JBCDFC010000078.1:0-19310 GCA_039178805.1 Pseudomonadota bacterium
AGACGGCACCGTCTCCCTCGATACGGATGACGACGGCATTGCGGAAACCGTGATCCAGCTCTTCGATCCGGGCGTCATCGCGGATCTCGCCCGGTTCGAATTTGATCGTCAGGAGAACGGCGACGACCTCCATATCGATCTTGCGGGCGCCAATCTCGTGCTCGGCACCGAGGAGAACGACACGCTCGACGGAACCGACGGCGAAGACGTGGACGAAGCGTTCGCCGGCGACGATCTCATCCTCGGCAGCGCGGGCTTCGACCTCATCGACGGCGGCGAAGGCCTCGACACGGTCCGCTACGACGGCGACAGCGCCGCGTTCTCGCCCGTCATCGCAAGCAACGGCTTCGTTGAGTTCCGCGGCCCCGACGCGTCCGAGGATGTGCTCATCAATGTCGAGCGCGTAGAGGTCACCGATGGCGTCTTCCTCTACGATATCGCGGGCATCGGGGCAGAGTTCCTCTATGCCCTCTACGAAATCGGCCTCGACCGCCGCCCGGACGAGCTCGGCTTCCGCTTCTGGTGGAACGACCTCGCCGCCTCGGGCCTCGTGACGCGCGAGGAAGTCGCCCAAAGCTTCATCGACAGCATCGAGTTCGAGGCCGTCAACGGCAGCGCTCTCAGCGACGCGGAATGGCTCGATACCATCGTCGCCAACGCCGATGACGGGCTGCAAGGGCCGGTCGATCCGGATCTGCTGCTCGATGCACTTTCGCGCGGCGTCGTCGATCGCGCCGAAGCGCTCGTCATCCTTGCCCGCGAAGAGGCGCGCGCATCGGCGGAAGAGTTCGACAACGGCATCTTCGTCGTGTCGCCCATGCAGATCGACGACCCGCTCGCATAAGCCATCCGCACACCCGATGCAGTGCGGCGCCCCGGTACGCGATCGTGTGCCGTGGCGAATGCCTTTCGGGCTGCGGTTCTTGGCCCAGGTGCTGGCTGAAAGGCGGCCACGCGTAAAGGCACGCGCATCCCGCCAATCCTAGTGGTCCGGCTCAGACCGAACACACCCATTCACGTCATCCCCGGGCTAGTGGTCTGACCGAGGCATTTGATACCGTCATTGCCGGGCTTGACCCGGCAATCCAGCGCCACGGCCCGTGGATGCCCGGGTCAAGCCCGAGCATGACAGGGGCGCGTGAGGTCGACGAACGCTCTCACCTGGGCCGCAGCCTCGCGTAGAGGCACGCGCACCCCGCCAATCCTTGGGTGTCTCGGTGTCGCTCATCTCGAACCTGCCTCAGCGCGTTTTCCGAACGAATTCAGCGCGCTCTCGCAAGACCTTCGGTCAAGCCAGGTCCGAGAACGCGCCCCAGAGCGACCGCGCACACCGCATTGCCTGATATTTGGGCTTGCCCTCATCGTTAAGGCTTGCCCTGATGCTGTCATCGGCAAATCAGACAGGGAGCAAGCGATGAAATTCATCAGACACGCCTTCGCCGCCGGTGCCATCGCCGCAGGGGCGGCCTTCGCTGTGCCGCAGGCCTCGGCCGAGACGCCGCCGAACATGCTGGTCCTGGGCCAGACGATCAGCGATCTGATCACGCTCGATCCCGCTGAGATCTTCGAGTTCTCGGGCGGTGAGATCGCCAACAACATCTACGACCGCATCACCACCTTCGAACCCGGCGACTACGAGACGCTGGTCGGCGGCGCGACGGAGAGCTGGCAGATCTCCGAGGACGGCAAGACCATCACCTTCAAGATGCGCGACGGCATGACCTTCCACTCGGGCAACCCGGTCCGGGCCGAGGACGCGGTCTTCTCGCTGAGGCGCGTGGTCAAGCTCGGCAAGACGCCGTCCTTCATTCTCACGCAGCTCGGCTGGACGCCCGAGAATGTGGACGACAACGTCAAGGTCACGGGCGACGGCACCTTCGAGATCACCATCCCCGCCGACATCTCGCCGGGCCTCGTGCTGAACGCGCTCTCGGCCACCGTCGGCTCGGTCGTCGACGAGGTCACCGTGATGGCCAACGAGGTCGACGGCGATCTGGGCTACGCATGGCTCAAGAACAACTCCGCCGGCAGTGGCCCGTTCGTCCTGCGGACCTGGAACGCCAACGAGACGGTTATCCTCGACCGCTACGCCGACTACTGGAAGGGCACGCCCGCGATGGAGCGGGTGATCGTCCGGCATCTGCCTGAGCCTGCAGCGCAGCGGCTGTTGCTGGAGAAGGGTGATATCGACATCGCGCGCACCCTGACGCCGGATCAGATCGCGGGGCTCGAGGGCGCCGATGGCATCTCGATCGAGGACGCGCCAAAAACCAAGATCGTCTATCTCGCCATGAACACGAGCGAGGGCCCCTTGGCTGATCCCAAGGTTTGGGAAGCGATGCGCTGGCTTGTCGACTATGACGGCATGCTCGGAAGCTTCCTCAAAGGCCAGTACTCCAAGCAGCAGTCGTTCTGGCCGACCGGGCTCTTTGGCTCGATCTCCGAGAACCCGTACTCGCTCGATATCGAGAAGGGCAAAGCGCTCCTGGCCGAGGCCGGCTATGGCGACGGGCTGACGCTGACCATGGACACGCTCAACACGGCACCCTTCATGGATATCGCCCAATCTGTGCAGCAGACGCTGGGCCAGGCGGGCGTGACGGTGGAGATCGTGCCCCAGGACGGCTCGGCACTTTGGCCGAAGTATCGCGCGCGCCGTCACGGGCTGATCCTCGCGCAATGGGGCCCCGACTATCTCGACCCCCATTCGAACGCCGATAGCTTCGCGCATAACCCCGATAACGCGCTCGAGGCGCAGCTCACCGGCAAGCTCGCCTGGCGCAACGCCTGGGCGGATGACGCGATCAACGCCAAGACCGAGGTCGCAAGCCGCGAGACCAATCTCGACAAGCGGGTCGATCTCTACCGCGAGCTTCTGTCGGCGCATCAGGCGGACAGCCCCTTCGTCAACATGTTCCGCAGCAGCGAGCAGTTGGCGATCCGGGACGGGGTCAACGGGTTCGTCTCGGGCCCGACTTTCGATCTCGTCTTCTATGACGGTGTGACCAAGTAAAAGGCCGCACCGTGTCCACCACCACCTCCATCGGGCCGGGCCGCGCGCCCGGCCTCTGGCGCGCCGCCCGGCAAGTGGGCGGCGTGATCGGCTCGCTCGCCTTGACCTTCATCGGGTTGACGGCGGTGACCTTCTTCATCGGCCGCGTCATGCCGGTCGACCCGGTGCTCGCAATCGTCGGTGACCGCGCCTCGGCCGAGGTCTATGACCGGGTCTATCGCGAACTGGGGCTCGATCAGCCGATCTGGCGCCAATATCTCTACTTCATGGGCGATCTCTTGCGGGGCGATCTCGGCGTCTCGATCCAAACCTCGCGCCCGGTTCTCGACGATCTCATGCGCTTCTTCCCCGCAACGCTGGAGCTTGCGACGGCAGCGACCTTGGTGGGTGTCGTGCTGGGCGTGCCCATGGGCGTCTTCGCGGCGGTGAACCAGGGCAGGCCGATCGACCATATCGTCCGGGTCGTGGGCCTCATCGGCTACTCCGCACCGATCTTCTGGCTCGGAATGGTCGCCCTTCTCGTCTTCTACGCCTGGCTCGGTTGGGCGCCGGGGCCGGGCAGGCTCGATGTCTTCCACCAGGGGCTGACACCGACGGTGACGGGGCTGCTTGTCGTCGACGCGGCCATCGCCGGCGACTGGGATGTCTTCCACAACGCGCTTGCGCATCTCGCACTCCCCACGGCGGTGCTCGGCACCTACGCGCTCGCCTATATCGCGCGCATGACGCGCAGCTTCATGCTCGATCAGCTCGGTGAGGAATACGTGCTGACAGCAAGGGTCAAAGGGCTGTCGGACCGGGTCGTGATCTGGCGCCATGCCTTTGGGAATGTGCTGGTCCAGCTCATCACGATCATCGGCCTCACCTACGCCTCGCTGTTGGAGGGCTCGGTCCTGACCGAGACCGTCTTCGCCTGGCCGGGCATCGGGCAATACATCACCAGCGCCTTGTTCAAATCGGACATGAACGCGGTCATCGGCGGGACCATCGTCGTCGGCTTCTGCTTCGTCGGGCTCAATATGCTGTCGGATCTCCTCTACCGCCTCGTCGATCCGAGGACGCGGGGGTGAGCGAGCTCACACGGCACGCGCCGGAAAAGACTGGCCTCCGCGCCTGGCTCTTGGCCGAGGCGCCGACGAGCCCCAGCCACGCGACGCTGCAGCGCGCCTATCTCTCCTGGCTCGCCTTCAGCGCCAATCCTATCGCCATGACGGGGCTCGCCATCATCCTCACCCTGGTGCTGGCGGCGGTGTTCGCGCCGTGGCTGACGGCGACGGACGGGGTCGTGCAATCGCTCTCCGACCGGCTGTCCCCGCCCTCGGCCGAGCATTGGCTCGGCACCGATCAGCTCGGGCGCGATATCCTGGACCGCATCATCTGGGGCTCACGCATCACGCTCTACATCGTCGCGCTAACGGCGGCGATCGTGGTGCCCGTGGGTCTCGGCGTCGGGGTCCTGGCGGGCTATGTGGGCGGTATCGTCGACGTTGCCCTGATGCGGCTCGTCGACGTCTTCCTCGCCTTCCCGCGCCTGATCCTCGCCCTCGCCTTCGTCTCTGCGCTGGGGCCCGGCATCGAGAACGCGGTCCTCGCCATCGCGATCACAAGCTGGGCGCCCTATGCCCGCATCGCGCGGGCCGAGGCGATGCGCCTGCGCAACGCCGAGTTCATCCTAGCGGCGCAAGTCCAAGGGGCCTCGACCTGGCGCATCCTCCGCCGCTATCTCGTGCCGCTCTGTATGCCATCGGTGATCGTGCGGCTCACGCTCGACATGGCCGGGGTGATCCTGATCGCGGCGGGCCTCGGCTTCCTCGGTCTCGGCGCGCAGCCGCCTTCGCCCGAATGGGGCGCGATGATCTCCTCGGGCCGTCAGTACCTCCTCGATCAGTGGTGGGTGCCGACCGTGCCAGGCCTCGCGATCCTCCTCGTCAGCCTCGGCTTCAACCTCCTCGGCGATGGTCTCCGCGACGTGCTCGACCCCAAGGCGGGCGCGTGAGCGCGCCGCTTCTCGAGGTTGAGGACCTGCGGGTCGCCTTCAACACGCCGAAAGGCCGTGTCGATGCGGTGCGCGGCGTCTCCTTCTCGCTCGCCCGCGGCGAACGGCTCGGCGTGGTGGGGGAGAGCGGCAGCGGCAAGTCCCAGACCGGCCGCGCCATCCTAGGCGTCAGCGACCGCCGCGCCGAGGTCGCGGCCCGCGCCATCCGCTTCGACGGCGTGGATCTCACGACTGCCGAGCCCTCGTTTCTCCGTCGCCTTCGCGGATCGCGCATGTCGATGATCCTGCAGGACCCGAAATTCAGCCTGAACCCGGTCATGGCCGTCGGCACCCAGATCGCCGAGGCCGTGACAGCCCATGCCAGGGTCGGCCGCGCCGAGGCCCGCGCCCGGGCCCGCGCGATGCTCGAAGCCGTGCAGATCCGCGACCCCGACCGCGTCATGGCGGCCTATCCGCATGAGCTTTCGGGCGGCATGGGTCAGCGCGTGATGATCGCGATGATGACCATCGCCGAGCCCAATCTCGTCATCGCCGACGAGCCGACCTCCGCCCTCGATGTCGCTGTCGCCGATGCGGTGCTCGAGGTGCTTGACAATGTGGTGCGCAAGCGAGGCGCCGGGCTCATCTTCATCAGCCACGACCTCAACCTCGTGGCGCGCTTCTGCGACCGGCTCTTGATCATGTATGCGGGTCGCGTGGTGGAAAGCTGTGCCGCCGCCGATCTCGCGAAGGCCTCGCATCCCTACACGCAAGGCCTCCTCGCCTGCCTGCCGCGGCTCGACCAGCCGGTGGAGACCCTCGCGACGCTCCGCCGCGATCCGGCCTGGGCCTCCGAATGATCTCGGTCGAGGGGCTCTCGGTCACATTCGGGGAGGGCGCGCGCGAGGTCCAAGCGGTGCGCGACGTGTCCTTCTCGGTGGCGCGCGGCGAAAGCTTCGGGCTCGTGGGCGAATCCGGATCGGGCAAATCCACCGTCCTCCGCGCACTCGCGGGGCTCGTCCGCCCGTCGCAAGGGCGCATCTCGATCGCAGGGCGCGCGCTTGGCGCCCACCGCACGCTCGAAGATCGCCGCCTCGCGCAGATGGTGTTCCAGGACACCTACGGCTCGCTCCACCCACGCCACACCGTCGACCGCATCCTGAAGGAACCGCTCGCGATCCACGGCCTCGCCGAAGACGACAACCGCGTCCAGAGGGCACTCTCGGAGGTTGGGCTCGATGCGAGCTTCCGCTTCCGCTTCCCCCATCAGCTGTCGGGCGGTCAGCGCCAGCGGCTCGCCATCGCCCGCTCCCTGATCATCGAGCCCGAGGTGGTGCTGCTGGACGAGCCGACCTCCGCGCTCGACGTCTCGATCCAGGCCGAAGTGCTCAACTTGCTCTCGCGCCTCCGCGCCGAACGCAACCTGACCTACCTCCTCGTCAGCCACGATCTCGCGGTCGTCGCCCATCTCTGCGCCAGGCTCTCGGTCATGCGCGCGGGCGTGGTCACCGAGACGATGGACGTGGCCGAGCTCCGCCGCAAAGGCACGTCGCTCCTCCGCGCCGACCCGACAGCCTGAGGCCCATCACGCTTCGCCGCCACGTCACTGCACGAAGCGCCGTTCAAACCGCCTCCATCAACTCGATCCGGTTCCCGAAAGGATCGAAGACGTAGAACCGCGCGAACCCCTCCAAGGGCTCCGCCTCCGCGCAAAGGACACCCGCATCAGCACAGCGCGCGCGCATCGCCGCAAGGTCCCGCACCAAGAACGCCGGATGCGCCTTCGTTGCCGGGGTGAAATCCTTCATGACGCCGAGATGGACGTTGACACTGCCGCATTCGAACCAACAGCCCCCACGCGCCGCCAAACGCGCAGGCTTCGGCACTTGGGTCAGGCCGAGCACCCCGACATAGAAGTCGAGCGCCGCCTGCTCTCGCCCCTCAGGCATCGCCAATTGAACATGGTGGATCGCCGTCAGCATAGCCGCCCCTGCAACAACACCCGTTCCCCGATGCCGCATGTCCGGATCCGCGGCTGGGGCGGCTCGCGCTCCATCATCCCCCTTGGCCAGGGGCCTGTCGCGGGTTCTCACGGCCCCAAGCCCTCAGCGCAAGGATCACCGCGCGCAGGTTCTGCCCCTTCGCCGTCAGCGAATACTCCACCCGCGGCGGCACGACGGCATAGACTTGGCGATGCACGATGCCATCCGCCTCCAACTCGCGAAGCTGCTTGGTCAAGCTCCGCTGCGTCACCGTCCCCACCCGCCGCATCAGCGCGTTGAAACGCAGCGTGCCGTCCATCAGGTGGTAGATGATCAGCCCCTTCCACTTGCCCGCGATCTGCTCCAACGCCGCCTCCACCGGGCAACCGTCGCTGCAGTCATAGCTCTCGAACCGGGTCGCGGGGGTCTCCGCCGTCTCTACAGTATCCATTACGTGCCTATCAGCCCAAATTGTGCGTACTTGCGAGGGCGCTCCTGCTGACGGATATGCGGCCTATCCAAGCGCGATGTCAAAGAGGAGACGACAGGATGCCCCTCACAATCCTCGCCCAGATCACCGCGCAGCCCGGCAAGGAAGGCTTGGTGCGGAGCGAGCTTGAGAAACTGGTGCCGATCACACGGGCCGAAGCCGGCTGCCTGCAATACGATCTGCATCTCGACACCGAGAACCCGGGCTTCTTCGTCTTCTACGAGAATTGGGAGACCCGCGCGCTCTGGCAGACGCATATGAACGCCCCGCATCTCGCCGCGTACATGACCGCGACCGAGGGCGCGGTCGCGAGCTTCACCCTGAACGAAATGACCAAGATCGCCTGACGGGCGAGGAGACGAAAGATGAAAGCCATCGGCTACACGATGTTGGGCGCGCTCGACCGCGACGAAAGCCTCGTCGAATTCGAAGCTGAGCGGCCGGAGGCGACGGGCCATGATCTGCTCGTCGCCGTGCGCGCCGTCGCGGCCAATCCGGTCGATTTCAAACTCCGCAACCGCCGCCCGCCCGAAGGCGATGCGCCGAACATTCTCGGCTACGATGCCGTCGGCGATGTCGTCGCCGTGGGTGAGGCCGCGAGCCTCTTCAGCCCGGGCGACCGGGTCTGGTACGCGGGCGCCATCGACCGGCCGGGCACGAATGCGGAGTATCATTTGGTCGATGAGCGGATCGTCGGCCGGGCACCCGCCGGTGTCGAGGACGCCGCCGCCGCGGCCCTGCCGCTCACCGCGCTGACCGCCTACGAGATGCTGTTCGACCGCCTCCGGGTAAGCGATCCCGTACCGGGCGCGGCACCGGCGGTGCTGATCCTCGGCGGGGCAGGGGGCGTCGGCTCCATCGCGATCCAACTCCTCCGCGCGCTCACCGATCTCTCCGTGATCGCAACCGCCTCGCGGCCCGAGACACAGGACTGGGTCAGGGCGCTCGGGGCCCAGCATGTGATCAACCACCACGAACCGCTCGGACCCCAGATCGAGGCGCTCGGGATCGGCGCGCCGGGCTTCGTCTTCTCGACGACCCACACGCATCTCTACTTGGAGCAGGTGGCGGAGCTCATCGCGCCCCAGGGTCGGTTCGGCCTGATCGACGATCCTGAGACCCTGAACGTGATGCCCTTCAAGACGAAGGCCGTGTCGACGCATTGGGAGCTGATGTTCACCCGCCCGCTCTTCCAAACCGCCGATATGGCGCGTCAGGGAGAGATCCTGAACGAGGTTGCCGGACTGCTCGAGGCCGGAAAGATCCGCTCGACCGCAACCGAGACGCTGGGCGCTATCTCGGCTGAGAACCTGCAGCGCGCCCACCGCCTCCTGGCCAGCGGCACCGCCCGCGGCAAACTGGTGCTCGAGGGGTTTTCGTAGTCCGAAGGGAACGGAAGAAACCGACCCCCGTCACGCCCCGTCACGCAGCGTCATGCCCGGGCTCGACCCGGGCATCCACGACACCGGGACATGGAATGAGACGTGGAGTGCCGGGCCAAGCCCGGCAATGACCCGAGGGGCGCGTGAGCCGCCCAAACAGAGCATGCTCCGGGGCACACCCCGGCCAGCTCACTCGGCCGGCAAACGCCAAGTCACCAAGTCGCTCTCAACGGTCGCCCGGTCGTTGCGTGGCACCGGGTGCCGGTCGCCCTCGGTCGCCTCCAGGCATGACGACCGAGGCCATTTGCGTCTCAGAAGCGGATGGAGCCGCCGACGCTGAAGATATGCGCGCCGCCCTCATACTCGACGGTCGTGCCCTCGAAGGGGCCTGCGCGGATCACGACTTCCGGGTCCTGCAGGGCGAGCAGATAGCTGTAGGCGACATCGAGCTCGGTATCGAAGCCGAAGAGCTCCATCTTGTGGCTCGCCCCGACCGAGAACCACAGCCGATCCGCATCGGGCACGCGCACCGTCCGCCCCAGATCCTCATCCGCAAGCGAGGTGGTATCGACCGTCGGGCTCTGATCCCACGCCATGCCGGCACGGAGGGTGGTGGTCGGCGTCAGGTCGTACTCACCGCCCACGGCCGCGAAGATCGCGTCTTCGTAGTTCTGCGGATCTTCGACCGTGATGCCAAAAAGCGTCGTGTCGATCGAGTCGAAAGCAGACCAGAAAATATAACGAAATTCAGCAGATAGGCGCGCATTCTCACCTATCTCCTGCGTGATGCCGGCCTGGAAAGTCGCCGGCAGGCTCGCCTCGACGGCGGCATCGAACTCCTGACCTGCAAGCCCGCCGAGGAAGCCCGGCGCCTCGGGGGACAGGATCGCTTCGACATTCACTTCGAAGTCATAGCCGGAGTGATAGGCGATGCCGATCTGGGTCCCGTCCAAGGGCTCGATCAGCGTCCCGACGGAGTAGCCGATCTCCGCTGAGTCGCCATCGAGCGCGATCGGTGTCGAGGTCAGGCGCGCGTCGAGATAGAGGATGTTGACGGACGCGCCGAGCGCGAACTTGTCGGACACAGTCCACGCAATCGCCGGAGAGACGTTTACCGTCAACAGGTTAGACTGAATGCCGTCTGCTGCGCCGACGAAGTTGTCAGGGTTCTCGGTCGAGAGGCCGAAAGGCGCGTTCACCGTGATCCCGATCGCCACGTCCTCGTTCAGCCGGTAGCCGATCGCGTTGGCGGGGATAAAGCCTGAGCGGTCCGCATTCGTGTCGAGCTCGAAACCTGCGGGCGCGTCGTCGCGCGAAATCGGCTCGCCATTGAAGATCGGTTCCGTCGTCTCGCCGTCCGAGATCGGAAACACGCCAGAAGCGTTGCCCGACATCTGCAGACCTTGCACCTTAGTGAGGGCCGCCGGGTTGAAACCGGCATAGCTCGGATCTTTCGCGCCGGACACGCTATCAGCGAAAGACATGCCCTGACTTTTGGCCGAGCGTTCGTTTAACTGAAAAGCACCCCCGGCCGCATTGGTCGCTGTAAGCACAAGAGCTGTGGCCGTGCAGCCCAAGAGGCACCGCATTGCTGCAGGTTTCATGGCGTTTCCCCAAGTTATTCGTTTCGCAGGTTGTGATTCTGCCACTCTTCGTTGTGTTAAGTCGCATAAACTTTGCTTGTACGTGCGCAAGACGGTGTCGTTGGGGAACCGCACGAAAAAGTTGACGTTAACGTAAGGTCCTGTGGCGTTTTTGCATCATTAATGCTCGATTCAATTCCGTCGGAGACTGCTGGACGGGTCCTGTCGGGGGCGCCATAGTGTGCGCCGAAGCGAGCGGAGGAACCGGTCGGATGACGCTCATCGAGTGGCTGCGCGAGACTGTGACTTGGTGGAACGGGCAAACCATCGGGACCCGGCTCTTCACCAATCGTCATGGTGAGCTGGTCGGTAAGGACGAGGTCGGCAACAAGTTCTACCAGACATCGGACGGCGCGCGCCGCTGGGTGATCTACAACGGCGAAGCGGAGGCGAGCCGCGTCTCGCCCGACTGGCATGGCTGGCTGCATCATACCTTCGACACGCCGCCATCCAAGGCGCCGCTGCCGACGCATGATTGGGAGCGGCCTCATCTGCCGAACATGACCGGCACGCCCGCCGCCTATCACCCGCCGGGATCGGTGCTGACGCCGGCGAAACGTGCACCGACCAGGGGCGATTACGAAGCTTGGCAGCCGGAGTAGAACATGGTCGCACGTGCAGTTGAGGGGATTGTCGGCGCGATCGTGCTTGGCGCGGCAGGCGGCTTCGTCGTCTACGCCGCCAACACGGCCGATCTCGGACTGGGGCAGAGCGGCGGCAAAGCCTATGTGGCGGAGTTCCGGAAGGCCGACGGCCTTGCCACAGGCGGCGATGTCCGCATCGCAGGCGTGAAGGTCGGCAGCATCACGGAGATGGAGCTCGACCCCAAAACCTTCCGTGCGCGCGTGCGTTTGAGCCTCAATGGCGCGGTGGAGCTGCCCGACGACAGCGCGGCGCGCATTACCTCGGCAAGTCTCCTCGGCGACAGCTACATCGCGATCTCGCCCGGCGCTTCGGAGTTCATGCTCGAGAACGGGGACGAGATCACCTACACGCAGGACGCTGTGAACTTGCTCGACATGGTGGGCAGCTTCATCCACGGCTCCGGCGGCGGAGGCGAATAGGGCGGACATGGTCGAGGCGGACGGCCCCGTCGACTGGTCCGCGGCGGAGTATGAGCGCAACGCGCGCTTCGTCTCCGATCTCGGCGCACCGGTTCTGGCGCTGCTGGGCGATGTGGCGGGGCGCGACGTCCTCGATCTCGGCTGTGGGGACGGCGCGCTTACCGAAAAGCTGATCGCCGCGGGTGCACGGGTCACGGGCGTCGATGCGTCCGACGATATGCTCGGCGCTGCGCGTGCGCGCGGGATCGACGCGCAGAAGGCCGACGGTCACGCGCTCCGCTTCAGCGATGCGTTCGATGCCGTCTTCTCGAACGCGGCGCTGCATTGGATGACGAAGCCGGATGCGGTGATCGCGGGGGTGGCGCGCGCGCTTCGCCCGGGCGGGGTGTTCGTTGGCGAATTCGGCGGCATGGGCAATGTCGCCGCGATCCGCACCGCAATCATTGCGGTTCTGCAACAGGATCATGAGATCCGCACAACCCTCAGTAACATATGGTATTTTCCGACTGTGGAGGAGCATCGTGACCGGCTGGAAGCCTGCGGGTTCACCGTCGAGGAGATCGCCCTCATCCCGCGTCCGACCCCGCTTCCGACCGATCTTGAAGGGTGGCTGACGACGCTGTCGGCGCCAGCGCTCAATCTGCTGGCGCCCGAGGATCGGGCGGGGGCGGTGGCGCGGATTGCGGCCCTGGCGGCGCCGGCGCTGCGCGATGCCTCGGGCGGGTGGCGGGCCGACTATGTTCGATTGCGTTTCCGCGCGCGCCTCTTGTAGGCAGAGGCATGTACGGGATCTGGGCCTCACTGCTGATCATGACGCTTGGCGTGGCTGCGACTGCGGGCGCGCAGGTGGCGACGTCGCCGCTCGACCCGCCTGGGGCACCGGATGACGAGGCGGTGCTCGACCAGGACGCGAACTCTCCCGTCCCGACGCCCCGCCGCGCCGTGCCGCGCGTTCGCGACGGCACGGGTCGCGTGCTCGAAGGCGGGGTGCAGCGTCGCCGCGCGGTAATCGCGCCGCCGGTGGAGGATGATATCGTCGTGCCCGGCGTCGGACCGATCGACGGGCGGTCGCAGGCGGATGTCGAGGCGCGCCTGCCTTTCGGGACGACACCGTCCTTCGGCACAAGCGAGGACGGGAGCCTGCCCCGCGACTGGCAGACCATGCGGGAGGAGCAGCAGCGGAGCTCGATCGAACGCGCGGATGAGCGTTTCCGCAACGCGCCTTATCGCGCCAGTATCGAGCGCCGGCCGAGCAGCTTCGCCCGCGCCATCGAGCTTGGAGAAACGGAAGCCGCGGCGAGCGCGTCGCTGACGGTTCTCGACATGATCACGGGTGCTACGACCACCGTCGATATCCCCACGGGCACCGAGGTCGAAGTCGGCCGGCTGCTCCTCCGCCTTTTGGCCTGCGAGATCCCGCCGACGGATAGCGACGTGGGCGATGTCGGCCTCGTGCAGATCTGGGATCGCCGGGCAGGGGATGAAGAGAGCGCGGCGGAGCCTGACTTTTCTGGCTGGATGTTCGCGGAAAGCCCCGCGCTCTCCGCCCTCGACCACCCGCGCTATGACGTGTGGCTGAGCGCCTGCAACACGGCCGAGGGCTGATCCGACATCGCGACGCGGAAGCTCGCCGATCTTCCGATCGCCTCATCCAATAGCGCGCGATAGGTTTGCCTGGAAACCGTTGTGGCGCCTAAGCTTTCCAAATGGCTTGTGGTGAATTGCGTGTCGAGGAGCACGAAGCCGCCGAGCCGGAGGCGCGCGACGAGATGGGCAAGCGCGATCTTTGAGCAGTCGCGCTGCCGGCTGAACATGCTTTCCCCAAAGAACGCCGCCCCGAGTGCGACACCGTAAAGCCCACCGGTGAGCGCGCCGTTCTGCCAAACCTCGACCGAATGGGCGCGCCCGATGCGGTGGAGGGCACCGTAGAGATCCGTGATCTGCTCATTGATCCAGGTCTCGTCCCGCTCGGCGCAGGCGGCGACGACGTCGTCGAAGGCGCTGTCGACGCGGATCTCATAATCCTCGCGCCGCATCCGTTTCCTGAGCGAGCGGGAGAGATGGAAGGCATCGAGGGGCAGGATGCCCCGGCGGCGCGGCTCGACCCAAAAGACTTCGTCGGCGTCAGCTCCCTCCGCCATCGGGAAGACCCCGGCGGCGTAGGCGCGGAGCAAAAGCTCCGGCGTGATCTCAAGCTGGGCCTCCGTGTCCTTCATACTGCGCTCCGACCGGCGCTAACGCCGCTTCCCTCATCCCCCGGGGGGAACGTGACACAAGCGCGCGATCTGCGAAACCCGTTGTGCCACAAGGTCTGCGATCGCCACCACAGCCTTACGTCATCATCCTGCCGGCCGGACCCATCAACCGACCTTGTCGTGCCCAGGCCTGACCAGGAGAACGAACGGCGGAGCATCACGCTCTTCGACCTGCATTTCCGCCTGATGCCCGCCGATAACGGCGGTGACAGGACCCGGCGAGACATCTCTCTCGATACGACCGTCCGGCCTCGTGGTTAAGATCGGGTGGACAGTCGCCAAACGGCCGGTTCAGACCTCGGCGCCGCCGGCCAGCCATTCCTCCAACCAATGGATGTTGTAGACGCCGGCTTTCACTTGGGGCGCCTCGGTCAAGTCGTGGAAGAGGGGGGTCGTGGTGTCGATCCCATCGACCACCAGCTCCCCCAGCGCCCGGCGGAGGCGTTGCAGACAGGCGGCGCGGTTCTCGCCATGGACGATGAGCTTGGCGATCAGGCTGTCGTAGAAGGGTGGGATGCGGTAGCCGGCATACAGGGCGCTATCCATGCGTACGCCCAAGCCACCGGGTGCATGGAATGCCGTCACGGTCCCGGGCGATGGCGCGAAAGACGGCACGGTCTCCGCGTTGATCCGACACTCGATGGCGTGGCCGCGGGGCACGACGTCTTCTTGGCCGATGGAGAGGCCTTCGCCCGCGGCGATGCGGAACTGCTCGGCCACAAGATCGATGCCGTAGACGGCCTCGGTGACCGGGTGCTCCACTTGCAGGCGCGTGTTCATCTCGATGAAGAAGAACTCGCCCTTCTCGTACAGAAACTCGATCGTGCCGACGCCGCGATAGCCCATCTCGGCGACGGCACTGGCGCAAACCTCGCCGATCTTCGCGCGGGTGGCGGCGTCGATGGCGGGTGAGGGGCATTCCTCGAAAAGCTTCTGGTGACGGCGCTGGAGCGAGCAGTCGCGCTCACCGAGATGGATCGCCTTGCCGCGGCCGTCGCCGACAACCTGGATCTCGATATGGCGGGGCAGCTCAAGGTATTTCTCGAGGTAGACCGCGTCGAAGCCAAAGGCCGCCTTGGCCTCGGCACGCGCTTGGGAGAAGGCGTTCGGCAGGGCGGCCGCGTCCTTGGCGACTTTCATGCCGCGCCCGCCGCCGCCCGCTGCGGCCTTCACCAGCACCGGATAGCCGATCTCCGCTGCCTGGGCCTGTGCATCCGCCAGCGTCTCGACCGCCCCTTCGGAGCCCGGCACGCAAGGAACGCCGAGGCGGCGCATGGTCTCCTTGGCCGAGATCTTGTCGCCCATGAGCCGGATATGCTCGGCCGTCGGCCCAATGAAGGCGACGCCGTGCTCCTCGACCATCTGCGCGAAGCCTGCGTTCTCCGACAGAAAGCCATAGCCCGGATGCACGGCCTCGGCGCCTGTGATCTCACAGGCGGTGATGATCGCGGGTTGGTTCAGATAGCTTTCGAGCGAGGGGGCAGGGCCCACGCAGACGCTTTCATCCGCCATCCGCACATGCATGGCCGAGGCGTCGGCGGTGGAGTGGATCGCGACGGTCTGGATCCCCTTCTCACGCGCGGCGCGGATGACGCGGAGTGCGATCTCACCCCGGTTGGCGATCAGGATCTTGCGAAACATCACTCGAGAACGACGAGGGGGGCGCCGAACTCCACCGGCTCGGCATTGGCGACGAGGATGGCAGAGACCTTACCAGCGCGGGGCGCTGGGATCTGGTTCATGGTCTTCATCGCCTCAATGATAACAAGCGTCTGCCCCTCGTCGACCTGATCCCCGACTTGGACGAAGGGCGCAGCACCAGGCTCGGCCGAAAGATATGCGGTGCCGACCATCGGGGAGGTGACGGCGTTCTCGACGCTTGGCGATGCGGCGGCGGCAGGCGCGGGCGCTGCTTCCGGCGCAGGGGCGGCCTGGGCTACCGGTGCGGCGACTGGCATCGCTGCTGGGGCTGCGGCCGGCACTGCGATGGTGGCCGGCTGTCGGCTGAGGCGGACTTTCAACTCATCCTCATCACCCCATTCGCGCTCCACCTCGATTTCGCCAAGCTCGTGCTCACGCAGGATCTCCGCCAAGGCGCGGATAAAGGCGACGTCCGCTTCGGTATCTCGGCTCATACGCTCCTCGGGTCTGGCGGCGAGGTCTGACGGCGCGGCAGCGCTGCTCGCGCGCCCCGCCTATCGCCCTGCGTCGCCTCCGTCAAATTCGCTGCAAGAACAAGGCGCCGGTGACCAGTGGCGAGATTAGTCGCGAACTCAGTCGCAAGATCAGTTTGCGGCGCTGCTGCGCTCCTCCTCGACAGCGGCGAGGAAGGTCTCGGCGGGTAGGAAGCCGCGTACGATCCGACTGCCGATGATGAAGGTGGGCGTGCCCTGGATGCCCAGCACTTCGGCAAGCTGGTAGTTCTTGTCGATCTCGGTCGCGATCTCGTCCGAGCCGGCAAGCTCCTTGAGCTCGGCGATATCGTAGCCGACCTGGCCCGCGATCCGATAGGCCATCGTCTCGGTCAGATCGCCCTGGAAGGCCATCAGCTCATCGCTGAGCGCACCGTAGAGGTCGGCGTTGAGGCGGTAGGCGGCCATCGCCATGCGGCCAGCAACGACCGAATTGGGGCCGAGGATCGGAAACTCACGCACGATGAGCCGGATGTTCGGATCCCGCTCCAGCACTTCCTTAACCGCCGGATGCGCGCGTTTGCAGAAGCCGCAGCGATAATCGAGGAACTCGACGACCGTGATATCGCCGTCCGGATTGCCGCCTTCCCAGGAATAGGAAGTGTCGTGGAGCGCCCCGAGGTACTGCGCGACGAGCTCTTCCTCGGCCGCGACCTGCTCCTGCTCGCGCCGCGCTTCGAGAACCTGGATCGCCTCGTAGATGACTTCCGGGTTCTCGAGGAGATAGGCGCGGATCGCCTGCTCGAAATCCGCCTGCTGCTCCGGGCTCATCGCCGAGAAGTCGACATCTTGCGCCTGGGCTGCAGTGGTCCCCAGGCCGAGCCCGACCGCGAGCGCGCTCCCGAGCAGGAAGGGGCGGAGGTCTCTCAGGCGGCAGGTGGGAAGCATGGGTCCGTCTCCTCGCATTCGGTGATCTCTGCAGGCCCGATCAGGGTCAGCGATCTTCGGGTACCTTCATGGTCAGAATGTCCTGGGCGCGCAACCAGCCAGGGGAGCCTTGGGGGAGCACCGCCTCGGCCCGGCGGGCGTGCAGCTTTGCATCCCGCGCACGGCCCGTAAGCGCGAAGCGCTCGGCGGTGACGAGCGTCGCCATCCCACGGTCGCCGGCGCGGTCATAAGCGATGGCGAGGTCGCGCATCATCGTCGCATCTCCCGGATCGGAGCGCCGCGCTTGTTCCAGCACCCGCAGCGCCTCGGCATCCGATTGCGGCGTGCCCTGCGCGAGCAGAACGCGACCGAGGCCCGCGAGGATCAACGGCTTATCCGGCGCCAATTCAGAGGCCCGCCGGTAAAGCGGTTCCGACGCATCCGCATCGCCCGCTTCGTAGAGGATTTGGCCCTTCAGCTCGATGTAGTAGGGGTCGTTGGGGCGCAGGGCGATGAGCTGGTCCACAGTCTCGATCGCTGCGCGGGTGTCCGGCACGCGATGATAGGCAACCGCGCGCGCATAAAGAACCGTCTCGGTTTCTTCCTGATCCTCGGTCCGGTCGAGCACGCGTTCGGGCCGCTCGAGAAACCCGCTCAGTTTCGCGCGCATCCGGCCGTGCCAGTAGTCGCGCTCAGGATCGGGCGGGAAGCTCTGCCCCCGTGCTTCATCCGCCGCCCGTTCGATGAGCTGCAGACGATCGGTCGAGAGCGGGTGCGTGAGGGTGTAGGGGTCGAGGCTGCCGACGGACAGGACCTCTTGGCCCCGAAAGCGCTGCAGCACCTTGCGAAGGCCCTCGGGGCTGATATTGGCGCGGGCGAGGTAGCTGAGGGCGGCCTGGTCGGCGGCGGCCTCCTCCCCACGCGAGTAACGCAGGATGTTGCGCAGAGCCGCACCTTGGCTGCCTGCGATGGCGGCGAGGCCCACTTCGGGTGCGCCTGCCGCCGCAGCCGCGATCCCGAGCAGCACGCCGATCACCGCAGGGCCCGTGGCTGCCGCGATCTCCTCCTGGCGTCGCGCCAAGTGACCGCCCGCGATGTGCCCCATCTCATGCGCGATTACGCCCAACAGCTCCTCGGGCGTCTCGAGCTCCATCAGAAGCCCGGTGTTGAGGAACATGTTGCGCCCGCCCGCGACGAAGGCGTTCAGCCGGCGGTCGTTGACGATGTAGGTGTCCACGCTGCTCGGCGGGATGCCCGCAGCGCGCATGATCGGTGTGGAAAGCCGCTCCAGCGTCGCCTCGATCTCGGAATCGCGGATGAGGCCCTGCGCCTCGGCCGGTCGGGTCGCCGCCACGAGCATGAGCGCCACGAGCGCGATTGCCGCGGCCGCCATCCTCCAGGCCGGAGCGTCCGTCAGTCGTCGCGCCCGCATGCGCCCTCCGCCATCGGTCGTCGCGCTTATCGCCCTGCTGGTTGCAGTGCTTGTCGTCGCGCGCCACCCTCTCTACGGATATCGTGGCAAGGGCCGGCGCTGTCCATGGGGTTGGGGAAGGCGGCTCTCTTATTCGGGCCGATGTGCCCTGCCTGGAGGGGCCAATGAAGCTCTCGGAGCGCGGGCAAACGGCGCCCTTCGTTGCGATGGACATCCTTGCCGAGGCGACGGCATTGGAGGCATCGGGCGCGCGCATTCTGCATATGGAGGTGGGCGAGCCGGCCTTCGGTGCACCCGCTGCAGCGCGTGAGGCGCTGGCAAGGGCAGCGGCCGAAGGACAGACGCTGGGCTATACGAGCGGGCTTGGCGCCCAGCCTTTGAGGGAAGCGATCGCGGCGCTCTATGGGCGGCGGCACGGTATCGATCTCGACCCGGGCAGAGTGGTCGTCACCGCCGGTTCGTCGGCCGGTTTCGTCCTCGCGTTCCTTGCGCTTTTCGAGCCGCGAGAACGGGTTGCGCTCGCCGATCCGGGTTATCCGGCCTATCGCAACACGCTGAAGGCGATGGGGATCGAGGCTGTGCGGATCGAGACCGATCTCAGCACGCGCTATCAACCGACGCCCATGCATCTTGCAGCGATCAGGGACGACTGGCCGCTCCATGGCCTCCTCGTGGCCTCGCCCGCGAACCCCACGGGCACGATGCTCGATCGTTGGTCGCTCGGCGCGCTGGTCGCCGATTGTTCGGCGCATCGCACGGTTCTGATCGTCGACGAGATCTATCACGGGCTCACTTATGGCGGCCCGGCGGTCTCCGCGCTCGAGATCAGCGATGACGTGATCGTGATCAATTCCTTCTCCAAATACTGGGCGATGACGGGCTGGCGGGTGGGCTGGATGGTCGTGCCCGAAGCGTTGGTCCGCCCGTTGCAGAACCTGGCGCAGAACCTCTTCATCTGCGCGCCACACCCGGCGCAGGTCGCGGCGCTCGGCGCGTTGTCGCCTGAGGGTGAGGC
>JBCDFC010000079.1:0-19260 GCA_039178805.1 Pseudomonadota bacterium
CTCCTTTGGGCGCGGCTCGACAACGGGTTCGTCTGGATGATCCTGATGGTGACCGCGGGCTTCGGCCTCATCGGCTTCGTCGACGACTATGCCAAGGTCTCGAAATACACGGTCAAGGGCGTCTCGGGGAAAGTGCGCCTGGGCGTCGGTTTCGCCATCTCGGCCGTGGCGGCGGTCTGGGCTGCGTATCTGCAACCCGACAGCCTCTCGAACCAGCTTGCGGTGCCGTTCCTCAAGGATCTCTTGATCCCGCTCGGCATTCTCTTCGTGCCGTTTGCGATGCTGGTGATTGCGGGGGCGGCGAATGCGGTGAACCTGACGGACGGGCTCGACGGGCTTGCCATCATGCCCGTGATGATCGCGGCAGGCTCGCTCGGCATCATCGCATATGTCGTCGGGCGCACGGATTTTACGGAGTATCTGCAGCTCCACTACGTCCCCGGCACGGGCGAGACGCTGATCTTCTGCGCGGCGCTGATCGGGGCGGGGCTCGGTTTTCTCTGGTACAACGCGCCCCCGGCGCTTGTTTTCATGGGCGATACTGGGAGCCTCGCGCTGGGTGGCGCGCTCGGTGCGATCGCGGTCGCCGCGAAGCATGAGATCGTTCTGGCGATCATCGGCGGGCTCTTCGTGATGGAGGCGATCTCCGTCATCGTGCAGGTCGCGAGCTTCAAGCTCACGGGCAAGCGCGTCTTCCGCATGGCGCCGATCCACCACCATTTCGAGCAGAAGGGCTGGGCCGAGGCGACGATCGTCATCCGGTTCTGGATCATCTCGATCATCCTGGCCCTCATCGGGCTTGCCACGCTGAAGCTGCGCTAGGGGGCGGGATGGCGACGGAGACGCTGGCCGAACGCATCGCCGACCGTTTCGTCGCCCTTGTGGTGGAGCGGGCGATCCCGGCCGTGCGCGCGGGGCGGCTCTTCGACGGCTGGGCGCTCGATCCCGCGGATCCCGAGGATGAGGCCGATTTCCTGGAGGGATCGGAGGGCCTTGTGCGCACCGCGAGCGACGAGGCGCTGATCATCTATCAGCGCGAGGGGGCAGCGGCGGTGCATGTCCGCGCGGTGCCGGTCGATACGCTGATCGTCGAGGAGGCGTTCGCTCAATGGGCGCGGGCGACCCTGCCGCCCTGCCGCGTGGTGCCTCGACCGATTGAGGACGTGGCGATGTTCGTCGAGGGGCCGCATCCCGAGGGTGGCGCGGTGCGGGTGCGCCTCGGCTTTTCCGAAGATCCGGACGAGCGGGGCACCTGGCAGGCCCATGCCGCGGTGAGCTGGCTGAGGCCACGATCATGAGCGGGCGGCTATGGTGATCCCGGTGCGATCCTATCCGGGGGCGCGTGTCGGCGTCCTCGGCCTCGGCCGTTCGGGGCTTGCGACGGCACGGGCGCTTGCGGCGGGCGATGCGACGCCCGTTTGCTGGGACGATGGCGAGGCCGCGCGCGAGGCCGCTGCAGGCGAAGGTTTCGAGATCGCCGATCTCTCCCGGGCGCGCGAGGCTGGCACGCTCGCCCGCCTGATCGTCTCGCCGGGGATACCGCATCTCTATCCGCAGCCGCATTCGGCCGTGGTGGCCGCGTGGGAGGCGGGTGTCCCAGTCGACAATGATGTGGGCCTCTTGTTCCAGGCCTTGGGAGCGACGGGGGCGGAGGTTCGGACGGTCGCAATCACCGGCTCGAACGGCAAATCGACGACGACGGCGTTGCTCACCCATATCCTCAAGGCTGCGGGGCGACCGGTGCAGATGGGGGGCAATATCGGGCGTGCGGTGCTCGATCTCGACCCACCGGCGGATGGCGAGACCATCGTGCTGGAGCTTTCGAGCTATCAGACCGAGCTTGCGCGGGCTCTCGCCCCCGAAATCGCGGTGTTTCTCAATCTGAGCGCCGACCATCTCGACCGTCATGGCGGGATGGGGGGCTACTTCGCGGCGAAACGCCGGCTCTTCGAGGCGGGGGCGCCGGAACGCTTGGTGATTGGTGTCGATGACGACCATGGGCGGTTTCTCGCGAACGGGGCGCTCGGCGGTGAGGAAGGCAGCGCGGTCATCGAGATCGCGACGTCGCGGCGGCTGCGTGGTGAGGGCTGGTCGGTCTTCATGAACAAGCGCTTCCTGACCGAATGGCGGAAGGGCAAGCAGGTGGCGGCGGTCGATATGACGGCAGCACCCGCGCTTCTCGGCACGCACAACCACCAGAACGCCTGCGCTGCTTGGGCGATCGCCCGCGCGCTCGGCCTCGGGCCCCGGGTGATCGAACCTGCGCTTGCCTCGTTCCCGGGGCTCGCGCATCGGATGGAGCGGCTCGGTTTGGTCGTGGGCGTGCTTTGCGTGAACGACTCGAAAGCGACGAACGCCGATGCGGCGGAGAAGGCGCTGCTCTCCTATGAAAACATCCGCTGGATTGCGGGCGGTCGGGCAAAGGCGGGTGGGATCGCACCGCTCGCACCGCTCTTTGAGCGCGTGGCGAAGACCTATCTGATCGGCGAGGCGGCGGATGATTTCGCGGGCCAGCTTGGCAAGGCGCCCCACGCGCTCTGCGGCACGCTCGAGGCCGCGGTCACGGCGGCCTTGGCCGAGGCCAAACCCGGCGAGGTGCTTCTGCTGAGCCCCGCCGCCGCCAGTTTCGATCAATTCGCGAGTTTCGAGGCGCGGGGAGACGCGTTTCGCGCGCTCTTGCAGGCCCGAGGGCTCGACAAGCGCGCGAACCCCAACACGGAGGATGCCAGATGACCGATATTGCAGGGCGCGGCGGCGCGGTGCCCATGCTGGGTCCGGGGGTCCGGCTGAACGCGGCCTTCGTCGCGGATTGGTGGCATTCGGTCGACCGCTGGTTGTTGGGTACCGTGATGCTGCTGGTGGCGACGGGGCTCGTGCTGGGGCTCGCAGCCTCCCCGCCCTTGGCGGAGAAGAACGGTCTTTGGACGTATCACTACGTGTTCCGGCAGGCGGTCTTCGCAGCGGTGGGGATCGGTGTCGTCGTCGCGGTCTCGACGCTGCCGGTGATTTGGCTAAGGCGCGGCGGGGTGCTGGCCTTTCTCGCCTGCCTTGGGGCAATCGCGGCGCTGCCCTGGCTCGGCACCGACTTCGGGAAGGGCGCTGTGCGCTGGTTCTCGCTCGGTTTCATGAGCGTGCAACCCTCGGAGTTTCTGAAGCCTGCCTTCGTCATCGCAGCCGCCTGGGTGATGGCCGGCAGCTTCGAGCGGGGTGGGCCGCCGGGGCGCGTGATCTCGGGCCTGTTCGCGACGGCCATCGCGGGCATGCTCGCGCTGCAGCCCGATTTCGGGCAGGCGATGCTGGTGCTCGCCGTCTGGGCTGCGATGCTGTTCGTCTCGGGCGCGCCCATGGTGCTGCTGGTCGGGCTCGCCGGTGCGGTGTCGGTGGCGGGGGTCGTGGCCTATGCGAATTCTGAGCATGTGGCGCGCCGCATCGACGGGTATTTTCAGCCCGAGGTCGATCCGCACACGCAGCTCGCCTATGCCGAAGCGGCGATCCGGGAGGGCTCGCTTCTCGGCGTCGGGCCGGCCCAGGGTTCGGTCAAATGGACGCTGCCGGACGCGCATACGGATTTCATCATCGCCGTTGCGGCAGAGGAGTTCGGGCTGGTCCTGACCCTCGCGATCATCGGCTGTTTCTTGTTCGTGACGCTGAGGGCGCTCGCGCGGCTTCTGGAGGAGCGGTGCATGTTCACGCGCCTCGCGGGAACGGGGCTGGCGGTCGCTTTCGGGTTGCAGGCCTTCGTGAACCTGGCGGTGGCGATCAGGTTGCTGCCGGCCAAGGGCATGACACTGCCTTTCATAAGCTATGGCGGCTCCTCGATGCTGGCGGCGGCGCTGGCGATGGGGGTATTGTTGGCGCTGACGCGGAGCCGGCCGCAGGACCCCGCCTCGATTCTGCGCGCGCAGATCGAGCCTGGCAACTGACGCGGCGCGCGGGTCTGAAAGGACCTCGGGCGCTGCAGGGCGGCCTGAGAGCCAACCAAACAGCCTGCCGTCTACCTGCATGCTCGGGTGCGGCGAAGAACCTGCGTCAGCGGTACCGAAATTCCTCATGAGCCCCTTGGCGCCCGGTGTTTGCGGCTGCTAGCAGCCTGCCGTTAGCGGATGTGAGAGCGATGGCAGCGCCGATGTTACTGATCGCCGCCGGGGGCACCGGCGGGCATATGTTCCCGGCGCAGGCTTTGGCGGAGGAGATGCTGGGGCGCGGCTGGCGCGTAGCGCTCGCCTCCGATGCGCGGGGGCTGCGCTATGCTGGCGGGTTCCCGGACACGGTCGAGCGGCTGGAGCTTGCATCTGCCAGCCCGTCGCGTGGGCCGCTTTTCGACCGGCTCTCGGCGCTCTTCGTCATCTTGGGCGGGATCCGCCAGGCCCGGGCGCGGTTTCAGGCAGAGCCGCCGGCGGTCGTGGCGGGTTTCGGCGGATACCCGGCGCTGCCGGCGCTGACGGCGGCATGGAGCCTGGGGCTGCCCCGGCTGATCCATGAGCAGAACGGGGTGCTGGGACGGGTCAACCGGCTCTTCGCAACGCGGGTCGATCGGGTTTGCTGCGGCACCTGGCCATTGCGCAATCCGCCAAAGGGGGCGCGGCTCGAAGCGGTCGGCAATCCTGTGCGCGCCGCCATCGCCGCGGCGCGTGATGTGCCTTGGACACCGCCCGATGCGGGCGGGGAGGGTGGCGAGATCCAGCTTTTGGTCTTTGGGGGGAGCCAGGGGGCCAGTGTCTTCTCCCGCGTGGTGCCTCAGGCGGTGGCGCTTTTGCCGGAGGCGCTGCGCCGGCGGCTCGTCGTCACGCAGCAGGTGCGCGACGGCGAGGCGGCGCAGGTGGCGGCCAGTTATCGCGCGGCGGGCGTGACGGCGGCGCTTGCGACCTTTCTCGATGACATGCCCGAACGGCTTGCCGCAGCACAGCTCGTCATCGCGCGGGCGGGGGCATCGACGGTGGCCGAGATCGCGTGCCTCGGCCGGCCCTCGCTCCTTGTGCCCTATCCGCATGCGACGGACGATCATCAGAGCGCCAATGCCGCGGCCCTGGCGGAGGCGGGCGGGGCGCGCGTGATCGATGAGCGGGCGCTGACGGCCGGCGCGCTCGCCTCGGCACTGCGCAGGCTGTTGTCCGAAGCGCCCGAGGAGGCTGCGGCGATGGCGGCGGCGGCCAGGGCTGCGGGCAAGCCTGAGGCGGCGCGGGATCTAGGAGATATCGTGCAGGCGCTTCACGAGGGCACCACTGCTTGATACCAATTGAGAAGAGCAGAACCCGCGAGAGCCCAGAAGGAGCCCGCCCATGACCCCGCCCACGGCCCTGCCCGTCGATATCGGACCGATCCATTTCGTCGGCATCGGGGGTATCGGCATGTCGGGCATCGCCGAGGTCATGCTGACCCTCGGCTACCGGGTGCAGGGCTCAGACATGAAGGCGTCGGCCATCACGGAGCGGCTGGAGCGGCTCGGCGCGCGGGTCTTTATCGGACAGCGTGAGGAGAACCTCGGCGAGGCAGGTGTCGTGGTGATCTCCTCCGCGATCAAAGCGGGCAATCCGGAGCTTGAGGCCGCACGGGCGCGGTCGCTGCCGGTGGTGCGGCGGGCCGAGATGCTGGCGGAGCTTATGCGCATGCGCTGGAACGTCGCCGTGGCCGGGACCCATGGCAAGACGACGACGACCTCACTTTGTGCGGCGCTGTTGGATGCCGGTGGGGCTGACCCCACGGTGATCAATGGTGGGATCATCCACGCCTATGGCTCGAACGCGCGGCCGGGCGAGGGGCGGTGGATGGTCGTGGAGGCGGACGAATCGGACGGCACATTCGTGAAGCTGCCGGCGACGATCGCGGTTGTGACCAATATCGATCCCGAGCATATGGATCACTACGGCTCGGTCGAGCGGCTACGCGACGCCTTCGACGCCTTCGTGCACAACATTCCCTTCTATGGCTGCCTCGTGGCCTGCATCGACCATCCGGAGGTGCAGGGGCTGATCGGGCGGGTCGATGATAGGCGGGTGGTGACTTATGGTTTCTCGCGCCAGGCGGATGTGCGGGGCGAGGAGGTGCGCCACGAGAACGGCGGGGTCTGTTTCGAGGCGGTGATGCGCGGGCGGGACGGTGCCGAGGAGCGACTGCCCATCGCCATGCGCATGCCGGGCGAGCACAACGCGTTGAACGCGCTGGCCGCAATTGCCGTGGCGCGCGAGCTGAAAGTCACGAGCGAAGAGATCGCCGAGGGGCTTGGCGGCTTTGAGGGTGTGAGGCGGCGCTTCACCCGGGTCGGGCAGTGGCAGGGCGTTGAGATCGTTGACGATTACGGCCACCATCCGGTTGAGATCGCGGCGGTGCTGAAGGCTGCGCGGGCGGCGACGAGCGGCAAGGTGATCGCGGTGCATCAACCGCATCGCTATTCGCGCCTCTCGGATCTCTTCACCGATTTCTGCGCCTGTTTCAACGATGCGGATGTCGTGGGCATCGCGGATGTGTTCGCGGCCGGGGAGGCGCCGATCACCGGGATCAGTCGCGATGCGTTGGTGGGCGGTCTGCGCGGTCATGGGCATCGGCAGGCATTCGCCGTGGCCGCGCCTGAGGAATTGCCCGCTTTCGTGGCCGAGCACGCCGCGCCTGGGGATCTGGTGATTTGTCTTGGTGCAGGCTCGATCTCGGCCTGGGCGAACGGGCTGCCGGACGCGCTGTCGGCGCTTGACCAAGGCGGGTTGCGGGCTGTGAGCTGAGGCTGCTGCGGGCGGGCTCGCGGGCGCCCCGTGCCGGTGTCTGCGACACCGCCGCCGGCCCACCCGCCAGCCTTTCGCCCGCGTGGGTTCCGGAGTTGGGAAGGGCGCCTTCTTCGATGGGTGATACTGCCGAGATCCTCGCCGATCTGCCCGATTTGAGGGGTAGGCTCACGCGGGAGCGGCCCTTGGCGCCTCTGTCGTGGTTGAGGGTCGGGGGGCCGGCGGAGATTTTCTTTCAGCCGGCCGATGCGGCGGACTTGGCCGCGTTTCTGAAAGCCCTGCCGCCCTTGGTGCCGGTGACGCCGATCGGGCTCTGTTCGAACCTGATCATTCGCGATGGGGGATTGCCTGGGGCATGCCTCCGCCTCGGCCGGCCCTTTGCCGGGATCGAGCCCTTGCCCGGTGCGCGGCTGAAGGTGGGGGCTGCGGCGCTTGACAGCGCGGTTGCCAAGGCTGCGGCCGCAGCCGGGATCGCGGGGCTCGAGTTCCTGCGCACGATCCCGGGCAGCATCGGTGGTGCTGTGCGGATGAATGCGGGCTGCTATGGCAGCTACACCGCCGATCACATCGAGAGTGTCGCGGTGATGGACCGCGCTGGGCGCACGGTCGAGCTTCTGCCCGATGAGATCGGTTTCGGCTATCGGCGTTCAGGCTTGCCGCCCGATACGGTGGTGTTGGCGGCGGTTCTTAGGGGCGTGTCCGGGGTGACTGCTGAGATCGAGGCGCGCATGGCCGAGCTTGTGGCCAAGCGCGCCGCCTCTCAGCCCGTGGCCGAGCGGTCCTGCGGGTCGACCTTCCGCAACCCTGCCGGCTATTCCTCGACAGGGGCTGCGGACGATCCGATGACGCTGAAGGCCTGGAAGCTGATCGAAGAGTCCGGCTGTCGCGGGCTCCGCCGAGGTGGCGCGATGATCTCGGAGAAGCACGCGAATTTCCTGATCAATGCGGGTGAGGCGACCGCTGCGGACCTGGAAGACCTTGGTGAGGAGGTTCGGGCGCGGGTTAAGGCCCATTCCGGGCACGATTTGGTCTGGGAAATCGCCCGTATCGGCGTTAGGCTCGCGTCAAGCTGAGACGCGCTGAAGCGCGCCGGCTGCGGCATCGGGAAAACCCGGGCCGCGGGGGCAATGTCCCCAAAGAGATCGGGTGAGGCATGTCGAGCAGGACAGCTCCCCGCGTGGCAGTGCTGAAAGGCGGCCGGTCGGCCGAACGCGAGGTGTCTCTCGTGTCCGGCGCCGAATGCGCCAAGGCGTTGCGTGCAGCGGGGCACGAGGTGACGGAGATCGATGCCGGGGCGGATCTGGCTGCTCGGCTGGAAGACGCGCGCCCAGATGTGGTCTTCAATGCGCTCCACGGCCGATGGGGCGAGGATGGCTGCGTGCAGGGCGTGCTCGAGTGGCTAGGCCTGCCCTATACCCATTCCGGGATCCTCGCGTCGGCGCTCGCCATGGACAAGGTGCGGGCGAAGCAGGTCTTCGCCGCCCATGCGCTGCCCCTCACTGATAGCCTGACCGTCTCGCGCGAGGCGGTGGCGGCCGGGCATCCGATGGAGCCTTCGTATGTCGTGAAGCCGATCAACGAGGGTTCCTCGGTCGGCGTTTACATCGTTACCGAAGGAGCGAATGGGCCGGCGAAACTCGCGCCGGATGCGCCCGAGATGCTGATGGTTGAGCGCTTCGTGCCGGGGCGGGAGCTTACGGTATCGGTCATGGGCGATGAGGCGCTGGCGGTTACCGATATCGTGGCGGCGACGGGTTGGTACGACTACCACGCGAAATACGCCCATGGCGGTTCGCGCCATGTCGTGCCTGCGGACATCCCCGATCATGTGACGGAGGCGTGCCTCGCCCATGGGCTGGCGGCGCACCGGGCGCTTGGGTGTCGGGGGCTTAGCCGTACGGATTTTCGGTGGGATGAGAGCCGGGGGCTCGACGGGCTCGTCGTGCTTGAGACGAACACGCAGCCTGGCATGACGCCGACCTCGCTCGCGCCCGAGCAGGCGGCGCATCGTGGGATCTCGTTCGAAGCACTCTGCACCTGGCTCGTGGAGGACGCGTCATGCGACCGGTAGACCGTGGCACGGACGAGCCGGTGTTGCCGGGTTTCGAGGCGCGGCAGGACGATCCTGCTGCGCGTGCTGAGGTCGTCGCGACGGGCGGCCTGCCGGAGCCCGCTTCTGACATTTTCTCCCCACCCGAGGATGGGCGTGAGACGATGGGTGGGGCGCCGCCGGAGTTTCTTGCAAGGGGGCTGAGGCGGCGCCGGGCGCCCGTCGTTTTGCCGCCGCCGCAAGGGTTTCGCTGGCCGCGGCTGCGGTTCGGTTGGGGCGGGGCCTCGGGGCCTGGGCCGTCGAAGATCCGCTATCGCCTGAAGCGCGCTTGGGCCAAGCCCGCGATCCGCTCGGCCGTTCTGGTGTACGCACCGCTTGCAGCGCTGGGCTTTGCCGGTTGGACCGTCGTGTCGGACGATGGGCTGAGACGCGGGGCGGAGGGCGCTGTTGCAGATGCCTGGTCCGCCTTCGCGGCGAGACCGGAGTTTGCACTGAAGGGCTTGGTGGTGACGGGTGCGGCACCGCATCTCCAGACCGAAGTGCAGAAGGCGATCGGGCTCGAGGCGGGGGCGTCTTCCATCGGGCTCGACGTGGCAGGGCTCCGCCAACAGGTCATGGCGATTGGCGGCGTCGGCGATGCGTCGGTGCATATCGATCCCGGCAGTGTTCTGCGCGTGCATGTCACCCCGCGACCCGCCGCGGCGCTGTGGCGGGACGGGGCCGGGCATCTCTTCACGGTGGCGATCGACGGGACGATGGTGAACCCGGTGCCGAGCCGGGCGGCATTGCCGGCGCTGCCCGTCTTGATCGGACCGGGGGCCCGGGATGCGGTCGGCGAGGCCCTCGATCTTCTTCGCCGTGCACCGGAAACCGTGCCGCGTCTGCGGGCGCTCGTGCGCGTGGGCGAGCGGCGCTGGGACATGGTTCTTGACCGGGGTTTGACCATCATGCTGCCGGCGGAGCGCCCGGTCGTGGCGCTTTCCAGCATCTTGGCGCGGCAGCGCGACGAGATCCTGGAACGCGACCTTGCTGTCATCGATTTGCGCCTGCCGGGGCGGCCGACGCTGAGGCTCACGCCGAGGGCCATCGAGGCCTTGAAGCTGACGGGTGCGCTTGAGAAATCGGAGGGCAAGGATCTGTGAATTTCGCCGCTACTGATGTGTACCGTGCCATGCGTGCCCGGCTCGATATCGCGATCAAACGCGGTCGGGTCGGGGTGATCGATATCGGCTCCTCCAAGATCACGTGCCTGATCCTGAAACTCGACCCCAACCGCCTTGGCGAGGCGCGGGGGGCTGACCGGCTCGGCACCTCGCTCTTCGGCGCGGTCGAGGTGGTCGGCGGGCGTTGCGTGCAGTCGCGCGGCGTCAAGCGCGGCGAGATCGTCGATATGGACGAGGCGGCGCGCGCGATCCGCAACGCGCTCCTCTCGGCCGAGCAGATGGCGGCACCCAAGGTCGAGCGCGTCGATCAGGTGATCGTCAGCTTCTCGGGCGGGCGGCCCGAGAGCTTCTCTACGCTGGGCGAGACGGAGACCGAGACCGGCCGTGTTTCCGAGCGGGATATCGGCAACGCGCTGGCAGAGGCGCCCGATCCGCCCATCGGCGACGGGCGCGTGGTCCTTCATGCGCAGCCCGTGGAGATCGGGCTCGACGAGCAGACGGGGCTTACGGATCCGCGCGGCATGGCCGGTCGGCTCCTCTCCGTCGCGGTGCATGTGGTGACGGTCGACGCGCGCCCACTCGCCAACCTCATGGAATGCGTGCGCCAGTGCGACTTGGACCTCGCAGGCGTCGTGGCGGCGCCCTATGCCTCGGCGCTGGCGAGCCTTGTCGAGGATGAGCAGCGGACGGGAAGCGTCGCCATCGATATGGGCGGGGGCTGCACGGCCTTTGCCGTGTTCCTGCGCGACCATCTCGTCTGCATCGACCAGGTGCGCTTCGGCGGCGCGCATGTCACCTCGGACATCGCCGCGGGCCTGATGATGACGCAGGCCCATGCGGAGCGGGTGAAGACGCTTCATGGCGGGGTCATTGCGACAGGCGCCGACGATCGCGACCTGATCGACGCCCCGCGACGGGGCGAGGAGGAGAGCCCCGAACGCCGCCAGATCACCCGCGGCACCCTGATCGGCGTGATCCGCCCGCGGGTCGAGGAGACGCTACGCATGCTCCGTGCCCGGCTCGAGACGCTGGGCGTGACCGAGATGCCGGGCTGCACCTTCGTGCTCACGGGCGCTGCGAGCCAGATGCCGGGCGTCGACGAGATGGTGACCCGCATCCTCGGCCGTCGCCCCCGCATCGGCCGACCGCTTCGCATTGCGGGCCTCCCCTCGGCGCTTTGTGGGCCCGAACACGCGGCGGCCGTCGGCCTCGCCGTCTATGCGCTGCGCCCCCATGACGAGATCTGGGACTTCGAAGCGCCCCGCCCCTGGTCGGTCCAGGGGCGCGCTGTGGAGCTGGTGCGATGGTTCCGGACGAGCTGGTGAACAGGCCCACCAGAACCAGGGTTCACGCCCTGTGGATAGGTTTGCACGTGACGAAAAGCAGCGACTCGGGTAGTGTCGCACCAAATAAAGCGTTGAGGCACCCAAGAAACACAAGATGCCGCTGGAAGAACCAGCGCTAGGGCATTGGAGCAGAAAGGCAGCGAGCGATGGCACTCAATCTTACGGACATAGACGACGACGACCTGCGTGCCCGGATCACAGTCTTTGGCGTCGGCGGCGCTGGAGGGAATGCGATCAACAACATGATCGAGAAGAACCTCGAGGGTGTCGAATTCGTCGCCGCCAATACCGATGCTCAGGCGCTCAGCAGCTCCAAGGCCACGCGGCGCATTCAGCTTGGACAGGGTGTCACGCGCGGTTTGGGTGCCGGATCGAAGCCCGATGTGGGCATGAGTGCTGCCGAGGAGAGCACCGACGAGGTCGCCGCCAATCTCGAAGGCTGCCACATGTGCTTTATCACCGGCGGCATGGGGGGCGGCACCGGAACGGGTGCCGCACCGGTCGTCGCCCGCATCGCTCGGGAGATGGGGATCCTGACCGTCGGCGTCGTGACCAAGCCCTTCCAGTTCGAAGGTGCGCGGCGCATGAAGCTTGCCGAGGCGGGCGTGGCGGAGATGCAGAACTACGTCGACACGCTGATCGTGATCCCGAACCAGAACCTCTTCCAGGTGGCCTCGGAGCACACGACTTTCGTGCAAGCGTTCCAGCTTGCCGACGATGTGCTCTACCAGGGCGTTCAGGGCGTGACGGACCTGATGGTTCGGCCCGGGATGATCAATCTCGACTTCGCCGATGTCCGCTCGGTGATGGAGGAGATGGGTAAGGCCATGATGGGGACCGGCGAGGCCGAAGGGCAGACCCGCGCCATCGACGCGGCGGAGAAGGCGATCGCGAACCCGCTCCTCGACGAGGTGAGCCTCAAGGGCGCGCGCGGCGTGCTGATCAATATCACCGGTGGCTACGACCTTACGTTGTTCGAGATGGACGAGGCCGCGAACCGTATCAAGGACGAGGTGGACCCGAACGCGCTGATCAAGTTTGGCTCCGCCATCGATCCGGACATGGACGGCAAGATGCGGGTTAGCGTCGTCGCGACCGGCATCGATGCCGAACAGATGGAGCGGCCGGTGCCAGAGACGGCCCCGTCCCGCCGGCGCCCGGCCATGACCGACAGCGCCGGGATCGATGCGCTCCGCGGCCATGCGCGGCCGGCGGCGCCTGAGCCCGCCATTCCGTCGGTTGCGGTTGCGGAGCCTGTCGTGGCCGAGGAGCCCGCTCCGGCTGCGACTGCGACGGTCGCGGCGCCTGCGCCTATCGCGCAGACACCTCGGGAAGCCCCGGCCGAAGCGCCCGCCGTGCTGGAGGCACCAGAGGGTACCGAGCGGCCGAGCCCGTCGAGTGTCGTCGCGGCCGCGCGCGCGCGGTTTGCCGCGGCCTTCGGTGCTGAGAGTGCTGAGCCCGCCGCACCGCCCGCCGACCCCGTTGAGCGGCGGGCCGGCATGGCGCCCTCGCCCGAAGAGATCCGTGCCCGTGCCGAGCGGGTGCGCCAGCAGGCGCGCGAGGCGCGGATCGCGCGGGAACAGGCGCCGAGCCCGGCGCCTTCGTTCGACGACGACGCTGGTCCTGGCCTTTTCGACCTCGATGCAGCCTCAGTCGATCTTGCGGCAACCGCGGAACCGGCACCCGCGGGCGTCCCCGCAGCGACCGATCCGAGGCAGTCTGCCACTGAGCAGGCTGCCAATGAGCAAGCTGCTAGTGGGCGGGCCGGGCTCTTCACGATCAACCGCCTGATCAATCGGGTTGCCGGACAGCAGGAGCCTGGGCCCCAACGCCGGATCGAGCCGCAATCGGGCCGCGCACAGGCCTTCGATGAGGAGGAGGGTGAGATTCCGGCCTTCCTTCGCCGTCAGGCAAACTGAGATCGACCTATCCGGCTGCCACGCTGCGGCGCGGCGGCCGGACGCAATGCCTAGACTGTCCGTTCTCTGTGGCCCGCAATGCAGCGCGCGCTCTAGCTCTTTATTGCGCAACACTCTTTCGCCCGCGCTTAACTGACGCCGTCACTGGTCCAAGGGCCGTGGCGGCGTTTTGCTGCGCTGCGGGGAAGTCTGTTGCAAAGGGACATAATTCTTGAGTTGGCCGCACAGGTTGGCGGCTTTAATGAGATCTTAGCAGAAAAACATACCGCACGGGTCGCGCCTTCAAGGACGCCGCAAGAGATGCCCGCGGAACGAGGATAAGAGCATGCGTTTCACTCTTGCGAACACGGCGGTCTTCCGCGGCGTGGGATTGCATTCGGGGCGCCCCGTCACGGCGAAGGTGCTGCCTGCGATGCCAGGCAGCGGGATCGTGTTCGAGCGCACGGATGTCGCGCTCGGCACCGGCCGCGTGCCCGCGCGCTACGACCTTGTGGATGACACGCGGCTCTGCACGCGCCTGACCAACATGCACGGCATCTCGGTCGGTACGGTCGAGCATCTGATGGCGGCCCTTGCCGGCAGCGGCATCGCAGACGCCCGCATCATTCTCGACGGGCCGGAAGTGCCGATCATGGACGGCTCCGCCCGCTCCTTCATCGATGGCTTCCTTCGCGCCGGCGTTGTTGCGACTGGCACAGCGCCCAAGGCGATCAAGATCCTGCGCCCTATCGAGGTCGAAGGCGATGGCAAGCGCGCGGCGCTTCTCCCGGCTGAGGACACGGCCGGGCTGACAGTCCGCTTTGCCATCAACTTCGTGGATCGCGCGATTGGCGAGCAGTCGGTCGAGATGCCGCTGGCGGGAACGACGTTTGCCGAGGAGCTTGCGGATTGTCGGACCTTTGGCCATCTGGCCGAGGTGGAGCAGCTCCGGAGGCTTGGCCTGGCGCTTGGCGGCAGCCTCGACAACGCGATTGTCGTGGACCGTGGCCGTGTGCTGAACCCCACGGGTCTCCGCCGCCGTGATGAGTTTGTGCGGCACAAGGCGCTCGATGCCGTGGGCGACCTGGCGCTTGCCGGTGCGCCGATCAACGGGGTCTATGTCGGTGATCGTGCTGGGCATGAGCTGACCAACGCGCTCCTGCGCGCGCTCTTCGTCGACCCCACCGCATGGACCTATGCCGAGGACGCCGAAGGGTCGATGCGCCTGCCCAACGGCCCAATGCGCCGCCGCGCTGCGGGGATCGAGCGTCGGGTCGCTGTCTGACCGCAGCACACGCTTCTTATGGGTCGGTAAAGCTCGCGTGCTTACGATCTTGCACGCTGGTCGTCCGTGCACCGAGCGTGTAGGTTGCCGATCAGAACCGCGTCCGCAATCTGAGCGCTGCCGATGTCCGTGATCCGCCGTCCCATCCCTCTCGTCGCAATCGCCCTTGTGGCCAGTCTGGCGGGATGTTCGCTGCTGCCCGACCCACCGGAACCCGTTGAGGAGCTCTCGGCGAACGAGATCTTTGCCCGTGGCTCGGCCGAGCTCGATGGCGGGAATGAGCTGCAGGCGGCGAAGACGTTCAACGAGATCGAGCGGCTCTACCCGTTCTCGCAGCTTGCGAAGCGCGCCATCATCATGTCGGCCTTCGCCTCCTACGAAGGGGGGGATTTCGTAGGCGCAAGGGCGCAGGCGCAGCGCTATCTCGACCTCTATCCGGCCGATGAAGATGCGGCCTACGCTCAGTATCTGATCGCGCTCAGCTACTACGATAATATCGTCGATGTGGGCCGCGATCAGGAAGTGACGCGGAACGCGCTCGAGGAATTGAGTACCGTCGTCAGCCGCTATCCTGAGAGCGATTTTGCCCGCGACGCCCAGCTTAAGATCGATCTCACGCGGGATCATCTGGCTGGCAAGGAGATGTCGGTCGGGCGCTATTACTTAAAGCGCGGGTTCTACACCGCCGCCATCGCGCGGTTCCGGAATGTGGTGGAGTTATACGACACGACGAGCCAGACGCCCGAAGCGCTCCACCGGCTGGTTGAGGCCTATCTCGCGCTCGGCCTTGATGAAGAGGCGCGCGCGGCGGCGGTCGTCCTTGGGACGAACTTCCCGGGCTCTGGCTGGTACTCCGACAGCTATGCCGCCCTTACGGGCATCGAGGTGGTGGAGAAGGAGGGCGACGGCGGTACGATCTCGTCGCTCTATCGCCAGATCATTCTGGGGCGCTGGCTCTGAGTGTTGTGGCGCCCAGCGCTGACCAAGGCCGGGACTGATGCTACTCGGCCTCGAGATCCGGCACATCGTCCTGATCGAGGCGCTGACGCTCGACTTCCATGCTGGCCTGAACGTGCTGACCGGGGAAACCGGGGCGGGCAAATCGATCCTGCTCGACGCGCTCGGCTTCGCGCTCGGCCGCAAAGTGCGGCGGGACCTCGTGCAGGCGGGGGCGGAGCAGGGGAGCGTCACGGCAGCCTTCGCGCCCGGCGCTGACCATCCCGTGCACGCGATCCTGGCCGAGCTCGACATCGGCGCGAGCGAGGAACTCGTGCTCCGCCGTGTTGCGCGATCGGAGGGACCGGCGAGCGCCTTCGTCAACGATCAACGGGTGAGCGCGGAGGCCCTGCGCCGGGTCGGCGCGGCGCTGGTAGAAGTGCATGGCCAGCATGACGACCGCGGTCTGCTCGATCCACGGGCGCATCGTCCGCTGCTCGACGCCTTTGCCGGTCTGGCTGAGCCTCTGGCCGCCACGAAATCCGCCTGGCGCGCCGCCGAGGATGCGCGTCGCGCCCTGGCAGAGGCGGAAGAGATCCTGGCGAAGGCCGCGGCCGATCAGGATTTCCTGCGCCATGCGGTCGAGGAACTGATGACCATGGCGCCGGAGGCCGGTGAGGAAGAGCGCCTGGATGCCGAGCGTCGGCTGATGCAGGCGGCCGGCCGGATCGGCGAGGAGGTGGCGAAGGCGGCCGAAAGCCTTGAGGCCCGTGGCGAAGCGGGGATGGCCGACGCCCTCGACCGGCTGACGCGGGTGGCCGAGCGGGCGGAGGGCCATCTCGACCAACCGATCGAGGCGCTCGACCGCGCGATGGTCGAGCTTGGGGAGGCGCGGGAGGGTGTGGCGGCGGCCCTCGATGCCCTCGCTTTCAGCCCTGAGCGGTTGGAAATGGTGGAGGAGCGGCTCTTCGCCCTCCGTGCCCTCGCGCGCAAGCACGCCGTTCACCCAGCGGAGCTGCCGGCGCTGGCCGAGACGTTGTCGAGCCGCCTTGCCGCCATTGATGCTGGGGCGGAGCATATTGCAGGCTTGCAGGCCGTGTTGAGTGAAGCCGAGGTCGCCTACGATGCCGCGACCGCTGCGCTGAGCGAGGCTAGGCGCGAGGCTGCGGGTCGTTTGGACGATCTTGTGACCGCCGAACTCGCACCCCTCCGCATGGAGGCGGCGCGGTTCCACACACAGATCAGCGAGGGCTCGCCTGGTCCCGAGGGGCGCGATGCCGTCAGCTTCACCGCGACGATCAATCCGGGTGCGCCGGCGGGTCCGATCGATCGGATTGCTTCGGGCGGTGAGCTCTCCCGGTTCCTGCTGGCGCTCAAGGTCTGCCTCGCGGCCGAGGTGGGCGGGCTCGCAATGGTCTTCGACGAGATCGACCGGGGCGTGGGCGGTGCGACCGCGGATGCCGTCGGTCGCCGCCTCGCGCGGCTTGCGCAGGCGAACCAGGTCCTCGTCGTGACCCACAGCCCGCAGGTGGCGGCCCAAGGCCAGGCCCATTTCCAGATCGCGAAGCATGTCTCGGGCGACGCCACCCGTACCGACGTCACGCCGCTTGCCGGCGAAGCCCGGCTGGAAGAGCTTGCGCGCATGCTTGCCGGTGAGGAAGTGACGCCAGAGGCGCTCTCCGCCGCCGCCGCCCTCCTCGCCCGCCGCGCGGCCTGATCGCGGGCCGTTGCATCGGTCGCGCTTTGCGCCGGAGCGACGGGTTGGTTCAGGCGGTGACGCTGCACTGAACGCCAAGCCCGCGACGGTTCGCATTCCGAGCCGCCGCCATCGACAAGCGGTGCGCCTACGGCTACCGCTCCCCTGCCGCACCGACAGCACGGGGCCGATGAACAAGCGCGATTTTCTGATCTTGCGGAACCGGCTCCGCCGTGCGCTCGGTCTCATGCCCGACAAGAGGCGGCGCCGCGATCCTTGGGCACTGCCGGAAAGCCGACGGCGCGAGGGGGTGCGAGACGGGATCGCCATCGCCGCGATCTTCAAGGACGAGGCGCCTTACCTCGAAGAATGGATCGCCTTTCACGCCATGCTCGGTGTCCGCGCCTTCTACTTCTACGACAACGGCTCGACCGACGGCTCGGCCGAGATGCTCGATGCGGGCGGCTTCGGGGTGGCGGTCCATCGCATCCCCTGGATCAGCTTCGACGGCATGCACGCGGCACAGCATTTCGCGCATGCCCATATGCTCACGAATTTCGGGGCGGATTATCGCTGGGTCGCGTTTATCGATGTGGATGAGTTTCTGATGCCCGTCGAAGGCGAGAGCCTGCCCGCCTCTCTGGAGCGTTTCGCCCATCTGCCGTGCGTGAGCCTGCCCTGGATCTGTTTTGGCCCGAACGGGCACCGCGCGCGGCCCGAAGGCCTGGTGATCGAGAACTATACGGAGCGCGCGGCCCTGCCGCACGATCCGCGCCAGTTCTCGCTCCTCCGCTTCAAGTCGATCGTCGATCCGGCTGCCGTCACGCGCAGCGGCACGCATTGCTTCGGGCTCGACGGTTGGGGCGAGGTCTTCGTCAACGAGGCGGGCGAGGCCGTCCCGCCTGAGGCGCAGCGGCGCGAGGGCTTCCCCCGCTACGACCATCTGCGGCTGCATCACTATTTCACCCGTTCTGAGGCGGAACTTGCTGCGAAGCTCGACAAAGGCCGGGTCAGCAAGAATGGCGAGATCGACCGCTCGACCTATCCGCGGCGCATGGCGCAGTATGCGCTGTCGGTTCATCGCGACGAGACGGCGCTGCGCTTCCTGCCGATGGTGAAGGCCCGGTTGGCGGCGCAGCGACAAGCACGGGAGGGCGCGGCATGAGCGTGACCGACATCGTCTGCCTCTGTTCGATCTACGATCTCAAAGACCTCTATTCGGAGGGCTTTGGCGGGCATCAGGAGCTGCGGCTTCTGCGGCCCGAGGAGGTCGAGGATCCCGCTGCGATCGAGGTGGCCATCGGCTTCGCCCCCGGGCCCGGCGATCTGGCGGGTTTTCCCAATCTGCGCCTCCTCTGCTCTGTCGGTGCTGGGGTCGACGGGTTGCTCACGCATCCGGGTCTGCATGACGGTATCGCGCTCGTGCGCATGGTGAACCCCGAGCAGGCGCGGATGATGGCGGGGTTCTCGGCCTATCATGTCGTCGCCTGGCATCGGCGGCTGTGGGAGTATCCGGCGATGCAGGAGGCGCGGCGGTGGGAGACGCTGGATGCGACGCCGCCCTCGAGCTTTCCGGTTGCGATCCTCGGCTGGGGCAATATGGGCCGGGCGACGGGTCGCGTGCTCGCCGATCTCGGCTACCCGGTCACCGGCTGGGCGGGCTCTCCGCGCGAGGAGGGCGGTATCCGAGTGCTGGCGGGGGAGGCGGCGCTGCCCGATCTCTTGAACGAGGCGCGGGCCGTCGTGAACCTGTTGCCGCTGACCGACACGACGCGCGGCATCCTCGATGCCGAGCGCTTTGCGATGATGCGAGAGGATGCGATCCTGGTGCAGCTTGGTCGCGGTGGGCATCTGGTGGAGGGCGATCTCATCGCGGCGCTCGATGCGGGCCGACCGGCCGTTGCCGCCCTCGACGTGACCGAGACCGAGCCGCTGCCCCCCGAGAGCCCGCTCTGGTCCCATCCAAAGGTCCGCATCACGCCGCATGTTGCGAGCGAGAACAGCGCCGAGGCGGTCGCGGGTGCCGTTGCCGCGAACCTCCGCCGTTGGCGTGCGGGTGAGCCACTGGTCGGCGTGGTGGACCGCAGCCGGGGGTACTGATCGGTTTCAGGTCAGAGTGCTGTGTGATCTCGCGCGCTCACGGCCATTGCGTCATTGCGGGGCTCGACCCGGC
>JBCDFC010000080.1:0-19001 GCA_039178805.1 Pseudomonadota bacterium
CTAAACGCAAGGACGTATGATGACCGACAATCCGCTGCTCGCGCCTTTCGACGGCCCCTATGGCCTGCCACCCTTCGACCGGATCGCGCCCGAGCATTACGAGCCTGCTTTCGATGTCGCCATGGCCGAGCACAAGGCGGAGATCGCCGCGATCAAGGCCGACCCCGCACCGCCAGACGCTGCCAACACGCTCATCACCCTCGAACGTTCGGGCCAGACGCTCGGCCGGATCAGCGCGGTGTTCTACAATCTTTGCTCCTCGCACACGTCGCCTGCGCTGCAGGAGATCGAGCGCGTCATGGCGCCGAAGCTTTCGGCGCATTACAGCGCGCTGATGCTCGACCCCGAGCTCTTCGCCCGGATCGAGGCGGTGCCGGAGGAGGGCCTCGGCGTCGAGGAGGCACGGGTCCGAACGCTCATGCTCCGCAACATGCGCCGCTCGGGCGCCGGGCTCGACGAGGCGGGCCGCGCGCGCATGGCCGAGATCCGCAAGCGCCTCGCCACCCTCGGCACCAGCTTCTCGCAGAACGTCCTCCGCGACGAGGCCGAATGGGTGATGTGGCTAAGGCACGAGGATCTCGACGGTCTGCCCGATTGGCTGCGCGACACCGCGAGGGCGGAGGCCGCGCGGCGTGAAAGCCCCGACGCCTGGGCCATCACGCTCTCGCGTTCCTCCGTCGAGCCGTTCCTTGCTTTTTCCGCCCGGCGCGATCTGCGCGAGGCGGCGTGGCGCGCCTGGACCGACCGGGGCGAGAACGACAACTGGCCGATCGCGGGCGAGACCCTGTCGCTCCGGGCCGAGATCGCGCGCCTTCTCGGCTTCGGAAGCTATTCCGAGCTCCGTCTCGCCGACCAGATGGCAAAGACGCCCGAGGCCGTGGGCAGCTTTCTCGACCGTGTCTGGCAGCCCGCCCGCCGCCGGGCGATGGAGGAAGCCACGGCGCTCTCGGCCATGGCTGCGGCTGAGGGCGCCAACATCGCGCTCGAGCCCTGGGACTGGCGCTATTATGCGGAGAAGGAGCGGCGCCGCGTCTATGACATCGACGAGGCTGAGACGAAGCCCTATCTCTCCCTCGACGGTGTGATCGAGGCCGCGTTCGATGTGGCGAACCGCCTCTTCGGGCTCAGCTTCGAGCCGCAGACGGGCCTTGCGCTCCATCACCCGGACGCCCGCGCCTGGGACGTGAAGCGCGCTGATGGCAGTCATCTCGGTCTTTTCATCGGCGACTATTTCGCGCGGCCCAGCAAACGCTCCGGTGCCTGGGCCAGCACCTATCGGGGTCAGCAGAAGCTGCATGCGCCGGAACGACCGATCGTCATCAACACCTGCAATTTCGCCAAGGGCGATCCGACGCTTCTGACTTTCGACGATGCGCGCACGCTCTTCCATGAGTTCGGCCATGCGCTGCACAGCCTGATGTCGGATGTGACCTATCCCTCGATCTCCGGCACGGCCGTGGCGCGCGATTTCGTGGAACTGCCGAGCCAGCTTTACGAGCACTGGTTGGCGGTGCCCGAGATCCTGGCGACGCATGCCCGCCATGTGGAGACGGGCGCGCCGATGCCCGACGATCTGGTGAACCGGCTGAAAGCTGCCGCCACTTTCAATCAGGGCTTCGCGACGGTGGAGTACCTGGCCTCGGCGATCGTCGACCATGAGATGCATGTGGGCCGCGCCAATGCGGGCGGCCGGCCCGAGGAGGAGCCGGCGCGGTTCCAGGAGGCCGTGCTCGACGCGATCTCGATGCCGAGGGCCATCGCGATGCGTCACGCCTCGCCCCATTTCCAGCATATCTTCTCGGGCGGCGGCTATGCGGCGGGCTACTACAGCTATTTGTGGGCCGAGGTGATGGATGCGGATGCCTTCGCCGCCTTCGAAGCGACGGGCGATCCGTTCGACCAAGGCCTCGCAGCACGCCTTGCGGAGAACGTGCTCTCGGCAGGCGGCACGCAGGAACCCGAGGACGCCTACATTGCCTTCCGCGGCGCGATGCCAGGGGTCGAGCCGCTCCTCCGCGGCCGCGGCTTGCTGGAAACGGCAGAGACCTGACGCGACCAAATGAGACGCCTGATCGAGCGCCCCGTATCGGAGCGCTCGGCGCCGCGCCCTCCCACGACAGGTTAGAAGGAAATGGCTTAACGATCAGCGAACGCTCCTGGAGCACTCCGCGCAACGCGACGAAATCCGTGATCGGGTGGTCCGACACTCGTGGTTTGCGCACCGCTGCGGAGCGAGGCAGAGTGCTTTGGCGATTGAAAGCCGGCGTCCGTGGCGCGGTGTTCGGCTGTCCCTTGCGCGGAGGTTTCGCGCTGGCTCACCCGGCGTGCCGCCCAACCGAAGATGCGTCGCGCGCTTCGTCTTCCAAGGCGACTTCAAAGCATCGCTCGATCCCCTTGCATAAAGCGGCGCTTCGTCGTCACAAGACCGCATGTCCGCGCCGAGCCTCGCCGATGATCCTCCCCGCCGATTTCGAGCGTCGCCGAACCGTAGGCTTGTCGTTCTCGCAGCGCTTATTGCGGCCATCTGCATCGCACCGGCCCTTTCGGTTCTGGCAACCGCTTTGGGCGGGGCGCTCGAGACGTGGCGGACGCTGGCGCGCACCGTGTTGCCGGGCTATGCGCTGACGACGGTGGAACTGACGCTCCTCGTCTGCGTCGGGACCACGGTGCTCGGCACGGCGACCGCGTGGCTCGTCACCAGCACGCGCTTCCCGGGGCGGGCGTTCTTCGAGCTTGCCCTGGCGCTGCCGCTCGCCTTTCCGGCCTATGTGCTGGCCTATGCCTATACTGATCTCCTCGATCATCCGGGTGCTGTGCAGACGGCGCTGCGGGCGCTGATGGGATGGGGGCCGCGCGACTACTGGTTTCCGGAGATCCGGTCGCTCGGCGGGGCGGCGCTGATGCTCACGCTCGTGCTCTACCCTTACGTCTACCTCCTCGCGCGCGCGGCATTCCTGATGCAGTCGGTCACCGCGGCCCAAGTCGCGCGGACCCTTGGTGCGGGTCCTGTTGCGACCTTCTTCCGCGTAAGCCTCCCCATGGCGCGCCCGGCCATCGCTGGCGGTGCCGCGCTCGCGATGATGGAGACCATCGCGGATTTCGGCACCGTCGCGCATTTCAGCGTGCAGACCTTCGCCACGGGCATCTATCGTGCCTGGTTCTCCATGGGGGACAGGGCGGCCGCGGCGCAGCTCTCGCTTTGCCTGCTCGCTTTCGCGCTCACGCTTGCGGCGCTCGAGCGGTCGAGCCGCGGGGCTGCGCAGCGCCATCAGGCCGGCAAGCGTTTTGAGGCGCTGCCGAAACTGCGCCTCAAAGGTGGTGCGGCCGCAGCGGCAGTGCTGGTTTGCGCGCTGCCGGTGCTCCTCGGTGTCGTGGTGCCCGTGGTGATGCTGCTCAACATGGCGATCGGGTCCGGCCAGAACCCGTTCGAGCCGCGTTATGCCGCCTTCGCCTGGAATTCAGTGATCCTGGCCGGGGGGGCAGCCGTGCTGACGGTGGGTGGCGCGGTTGTGATCGGCTACGCCGCCCGGCTCGCCCCAGGACCGGTTACCCGTGCGACGGCGCTTCTCTCCGGGCTCGGCTACGCCATCCCCGGGGGGGTGATCGCGGTCGGCCTTCTGGTCCCGCTCGCGGGTTTCGACAATATGCTCGATGCCTTCATGCGGGCGCAGTTCGGCGTCTCGACGGGGCTGCTGCTGACGGGGGGGATTGGCCTCCTGCTGGTGGCCTATCTCGTGCGCTTCATGGCGATCGCGCTCAACGCCGTCGATGCGGGGCTCACGACGATCCGGCCGTCGATGGACCATGTGGCCCGCACGCTGGGGGCGGGGCCGATGGGTACACTCGGTCGCGTGCACGTACCGCTGTTGCGGGCGAGCCTGCTGACGGCGGGTCTGATTGTGTTCGTCGATACGATGAAGGAGCTGCCGGCGACGCTGATCATGCGGCCCTTTAACTTCGATACCTTGGCGGTGCAGGCCTACCGCCTTGCCTCCGATGAACGGTTGGCGCAGTCGGCGGTGCCATCTCTGGTGATCGTGGCGTTCGGCTTTCTGCCGGTCCTCCTCTTGGTGCGAGAGATCAGGCGATCGCGCCCGGGGCATGGGGACGGTGTTTAGACGTCGTTGGAAGCGGGACCTCGCCGCCTTTCCGGCCAATGCTGCGCCGTCGACTGCGTCATCAGTCGGCGAGATCGGCTGCCTCTTTCGCTGCGGAGGGGTCTCGGGTCAGGCGACGAGACGACCGACGCGCGCAGGGCGGTTCCTGAACCTCTCGAACGCCTTTCGGTCTGACGAGCTCATCTCAGGCTCGGGCTTCACCCGGGCACCCACGATCGTTGGTGCCGGATTGTCGGATCGAGCCCCGGCAATGGAGCATTCTCATGAGCATGTCAGATTGAGAGGCTATAGGGCATTTGGCGAAGCCAGCAGTTGCCGGGAAACGGCTGGGCTGAGGATCGCCCGGTACCCAAAGACACGAACGGGCGACGCATCGGCGCCGGCTTGGGCCCCGTGCCCTCCCACGACAGGTTATTAGCGCAAGCCTTAAGATCTTGCGAACGCAGCATGCTTCCACTGCGCAACACCTGAGAGATCTTCCGATTGGAAGGAGCGCGGATCGGAGCTGCTCCTGGCCGTCGTCGGTGTCTGCGAGTTGCCGAGCCCCACCGCGGGCGTGATCAAGCCACAGGGGTGGCGAGCATTTCGACGGTGCACGAAGTCAATGGAGACATCGATGTTATCGGCCGAGGCAGGACGAAGGCACAAGCGTGTTGAGGCTATGACGACAGAGAGCCGGTTCGGTTTGTGCGCACGAACTCATGCTTAACGTGACACCCGGCAGCGGACGCAGCTCGCATTGTCGAGGGTTGCTCCGTCACGCACGTGCAGCCTCGGCTGCGCAGTTGCTCGGCGACGTACCCGCTCGTGAAAATTGCCCCGCCGGCAGCAGCGTTAGTGCTTCGTTTGCGCGACTCGGGCCATCCTGTCGTGGGTGGGCGCGGAGCTCGCTACGTCCAGCAGGCCCCAAGCTAGCCGCGGGCCGGGTTGCGCACGGGGTTGGGGATGGGCTGCGGCGACCAGGCCGGTGCTTCATCCTCCGCATTCGCGCCCGTCGCCGCCAGGGGTACCAGCAGGCCGCGCTCGGAGATGAACAATGTGCCGTCCTCGACCGAGGGTGCATCGGCCGGCTCAGCGGCCTCGGGACTTGCATTGAGACCGAAAGCGGTTGCGCTATCGGCGGCCGCCACCGCTTCGTCGGCCAGCGCGGCGTCCTCGGCCGCCGTGGTGTCGGCGTCGGTCGCGTCTTCGCCAGTCGCGTCCTCGCCGGTCGCGTCGCCATCGGACGCGTTGAGCGGCGGCGCCTCTGGGGTACCGGATGGAGGCTCTGTCTCCTCGCTCAGGGCTGCAACTTGATCGTCTTCCGAGGTCTCAGTGGCATCTGAGCCATCCGTCACGGTTTCCGTAGCCTCTTCGTCCGGTGCCTCGGCGATAGCGTTCTCGGCTGGTGCGGGCTCGGCAATCTCAGGCCAACCGCCGCGCGGCGTCGGCAGCGGGACGATGCCTGTGCTCGCATCGGCAAGCGGGCTGCCATCGGGGACCACATCGCCAAGCGCCGGCAGCGGGTCTTCCTCGACGAATTCCAGCTCCTCGGCCTCAGGCGCCGCCGGTTCCGCCGCCTCCTCGGTGTTGGCGTTCTCCGAAGCCTCTTCAGCGTCATCGGGTTCGGTCGCGACCAGAGGTTCCTCGGCGCGTTCCGCCTCAGGCAGTGCCTCGTCCGCGGCGGGCGCAGCCGCAACTTCGAGCGATGCTTCCTCGTCGGCGTTCGCGGGCGCAGTCTCGGTCTCGACCACATCCTCGGCCGTCGCCGTCTCCTCGGGAACGGCTTCCGCCTCGACCTCGGGTGCCGGCTCGGTCGCGGTTTCCGCAAGTGCCGCGAGCGTGTCCTCCGCCTCTGCTAGGTCCTCGTCCGCGGCCACGACCTCATCCACGACCTGATCGACCGCTGCTTCGATCGGCGCGTCGACAGGCTTGTTCGGCGTGGTCTCGACTTCGGGCTCATCCGTCGCCGCGACCTCTGGCTCGTCCGCCTCGATGGCCTCGGCGCCGTCCGCCGCATCTTCGGGAGCGGGTTCTTCGGCAATCTCGGGGAGCGTGGCCGGCGTCTCCTCGGCCTCAGCGATCTCAGCCGCGACCTCCGGCGACGCCTCGGTAAGTTCGATGGGATCCTCAGTAACTTCCTCGGTGACTTCCTGGGTGACTTCCTCGGCCTCGGCCAGGTCTGCTTCCGGGCTGTCCTCGGTCGGCGCCTCGGCTTCGATTTCAGGTTCGATCTCGGGCTCGATCTCAGGCAGCGTTTCGGGTTCGATCGCGGCCTCCGCGATGTCCTCGCTCGCTTCTTCCTCCCCGGCCGGCACGTCCTCGGCAGTCTCCACTGGCTCCGCCGCAGCCTCCTCGACCGGGTCGGTCAACAGGCTCTCTGCAGGGTCCTCTGCTGGGTTCTCTGCCGGGTCCTCCAACAGGCTCTCAGCGGGGGCGGGTTCCGGATCGGCAACATCTGCCTCGGCGACATCTGACTCTTCCTCCTCGGGCGGCGGAGGCGGTGCGTAGGGCGCCTCATCCGCGCGCGGCACGAAAGCGAGGGGCCCGCCCCCGATCCCGGGCGTCGCGTCGCCAACGCCGCCGCCCAGCGCCGCGCCGATCCCGCTATCCCCGCCGAGCCCGCTGCGCGCGCCATCGAGGCTGCCCGCACCGGCCAGAAGGGGCGCGGCAAAGCTTGGCGCCGAGAGCGCCGCGATCGAGGGTTCGGGCCCCGACAATTCGGGCGCCGTCCCGCTCTTCACCCGGACACGCGAGGGTAGGTCCCATTCCTCGGGCACGGCCTCGACATCGGTATCGGGATCGTCGCCTTGCTCGGGTGGGGGGCCCGCATCGGGCGTCGCGTTCAACGCGTCGGCGGCATCTGGCCGTGTCTGGTCCACATCGTCCAGCGTCGCGATATCCGGCTCGTCCGCGCTGCCGGGCTCCCTGTCCCAAAGCGCGAGGAGCTCGCCCAGGTTCTCGTCGACGCCCTGAACCTCGGCGACTTCCGGCGTTTCCACGGGCTCTTCGACCGGCTCCGTTTCGGCCACGGGTTCCGGCGGCAGCGGCTCGGGCTCACGCGCCTGCCACACACCCAGCGCGAAAAGCGCCGCGATATGCAGGCCGGCCGCCGCAACAAGGCACGTCGCGAAAACGATTACGCGCTGCATTGCCTCTTCCCCTCCCACCGGCTTGGGCCGCTCTGGCCCGACACCCCTCAAACTCACCGCCGCGGCCCATCACACGCCAATGCGGTCCTTCGCTCGGCGAGCCGGCCCCACACCGGCGCCAGAGGCAGTTCCTGGGCAGTTCCTGACCACTTCCCAGGCAACTTCCCCGGCACTTACCCGCCGCTCGCTCAGCCTCCGGTCATCAGCGCGCTGTCGGTCACACCCTCGGCCCCCAGCCGCGCGATCAGCCGTGCAATCACGGCGCCTTCCACATTCCTGTCGGCCCGGATCGTCAGCACCCGGCCTGAGCCGTCGCCGAACGTCGCCGCAATCGCTTCGATCGCCGCGTCGTCCCGGAACTGACCCCAGGCCATGGTCCCGTCCGCCGCCACCACCAGCGCCCGTCCCTCATCCGCAAGCTTCCCGCTCACCGCTTCTGGCAGCGCGACCGAGGTGTTGCGTTCGGGTGCAAGCGTCGTGCTCATCAGGAAGAAGATCATCAGCAGGAAGGCGACATTGATCATGGGCACCACGCCCTCGCCCCGCCTTCGCCTGATCTTCACATGCTCGAACTGCATCACGCGTCCTCCTCAGCGAGGACGACGGCGGTGATGCCGGCCGCGGCAAGCGTGTCGATCACGCCCACGGTCCGCTGCAGCGACGCGCCAGCTTCGGGGCGCAGGATCACCACGGCATCGGGCGCCGGCATCAGCGGCCGCAGCGCTTCTGCCAAATCTGCGAGCGGCACGGCAAAGCCGTTGAGCTTGATCTCGTCCGGTGCGATCGAGACGAGGCGCGGCGCCCCCTCATAGGGCTGCCCTTCGCTGTCCTCAGCGCCACCCGAGGGCGCGAGGCGGATCGCGTTCTGCTCCTCGGCGAAGGTTGCGGCCAGCATGAAGAAGATCAGGAGCAGGAAAACGATGTCGATCATCGGTGTTAGGCTCATGCGCCCGCGCCGCGAGATCTGCTCAAGCTGGATGCCGGCGCCGAGGTTCACGGCCGATCTCCGCCATGGTCATGCCCATGCATGTACCGGTTCATTAGCCCGCGCATGGGCCTCACTCCGCCGCGCGAACAGCGGCCGTAACCGCTGCCGGACGGTTGAAGACGCGGCTCGCCAGATCCTCAAAGTCGAGCCGAACGCGCTCGGCGGTGCCTTCGAAGAAGCTGAGCGCCGCAGAGGCCGGGATCGCCACCGCCATACCGGCGGCCGTCGTCAACAGCGCCTCCCAGATCCCGCCCGCGAGCGTCGCAGGATCCGCCTGCGCACCCGATGCCTGAAGCGCCTGGAAGGCCGCGATCATGCCGAGAACCGTGCCGAGCAGACCCATCAAGGGCGCAAGCGTCGCCACCACATCCAGCGCTCGCAGGTTCGACGTCGCATGCGACAGAAGGTTCTTCGCCACGCGCGTAGTCTCTTCCCGCGCCCGCTGCTCGTCATGGGGATAGGCGCGCGCCGCATCCATTGCCGCCGATACCAGTTGCGCGCGCAGGCTGCGTCCATTGCCGAGGATCGACTTCGCTTGCATCGGCTCACCCGCCGACCACGCCTCGACCGCGGCCTCTGCCTTGCGCCTCTCCCAGGCGCCCAGCATCCAGAGCGTCACGAGTTTGTATAGAATGACCGTCAACGTGAAGACCGAGACGAGCAGGATCAACCACAGGACGGCACCGCCCTGCGACAGCAAGCCGATCGCGCCGTCGAGCTGCTCAACTGCCTCGCCGCCTTCTGCGACTGTGGCGGCACCGCTCGCAGCCGCCTGGGCGAACTGGACCTGTCCGAGGCTCATCTGACCCACCATCTCCCGCGTCACGTGCGCAGCACCGCGAAGGCGGTACCACCCCTCCCAACCACGCTACGCCACACTCGTCTTTTGAGCGAAGACTTTGACTAGAATGCGGCGCAACATGGCCGCGTTAAAGGGCTTTCTGCAAATCAAAACGGCCCGGGAAATCCCGGGCCGTCGTCATCAGCAGCGATTTGCGGGCGATGCCGCACCAGTTCGACCGGCTCACTTATAGCCGATCTCGTCGTAGAGCGCCTGCGCCTCGCCCTGGTTCTGGCCGAACACGTTGAGCGGAATGTCGTCCTGACGGAACAGGCCGAGCTTCGCGACCGGCGCACCCAGAGCGACACCGGGCACCGCCGGATACTCGTTGTTGCCGTTCGAGAAGTACTCCTGCGCGCTCTCGGACGTGAGGTACTCCAGGAACTTGACCGCGTTGTCTTTGTTCGGAGCATTGGCGAGCAGCGCACCCGTCGAGATGTTCACATGCGCGCCGTTGCCGGACTGATCCGGGAAGACCCAGCCGATCTGCTCCATGCCTTCGGTAACGCCCTTGACGGGCTTCGCGATGGCGCGGGCGAAGTAGTAGGTGTTCGACACGACGATGTCGCACTCGCCTGAGATGATCGCACGAAGCTGATCGGTGTCGCCGCCCTGCGGCTCACGCGCGCGATTGTTCCACAGGCCCGTGGCCCAGGCCTTCGCCTCTTCGGCGCCCAGATGCTCGATCTGCGCCGCCATCAGCGACAGCATATAGATGTTCGAGCCCGAGCGCGTGCAGACTTTGCCCTTGTAGGCCGGGTCCGCCAGCGCGGCGTAGGTCAGCGGCGGGTCCGACACATCGTTCTTGTCATAGAAGATGATGCGCGCGCGCTGCGAGAAGCCGAACCAGTGGCCATCCGGATGGCGCAGATAGTCCGGGATGCGGCTGTTCAGGACGTCGCTGTCGACCGGGGCAAGCAAGCCCGCCTGATCGGCGCGCCAAATCCGGCCCGCATCGACCGTCAGCAGCAGATCCGCCGGGCTGTTCGCACCTTCGGCCTCAAGCCGAGCGATCAGCTCATCGGCCTTGCCTTCGATGCGGTTCACCACGATGCCCGTCTTCTCGGTGAAGTCGCTATAGAGACGCTCGTCGGTGTCGTAGTGACGCGAGCTGTAGATGTTGATCTCGCCCTCGGCCAGCGCCGAAGCAGGCAACATCGCTGCAAGGGTGATCCCCGCAAGCATTTTGGTGGTGCGTGACACGTGTCTCTCCATGCTCTGATCGCTCAAGCCCGGGCTAGAAAGAAGGCATACCCGAGCGATGCGCTCGGATATGCTTCAAGATGACTGACAGTCAAGGCCGTATCAGCCGCCTGTCGTTCCGTGGCTGCCGTGCCCCTCGCCATGACCCTCACCATGATCATGCCCGTGATCATGCCCGTGCCCTTTACCGTGACCATGGTCGTGCCCCTCGCCTTTCGACGCGCGGCGCTCGACATACATCTCCACGGTAATGGGGCCGGCATTCTCGAACACCAATTCGATGTCGAAACGGTCGCCCTCGGCGAGCTGCTCCACCGGATCGAACAGCATCACATGCAGCCCGCGCGGCTCGAACGCCACGCTTTCGCCTGCCGGTATCTCCACCGTCTCGACAGCGTTCATGGACATCACGCCATCTTTCATATCCGTCCGGTGCAGCTCCGTCCGTCCGAAGGCAGCAGATGTCGCCGAAAGCAGGCGATCGCCCTCACCCCCGGTATTCGCCAGCCCGAAATAGCCCGCGGTCGGCCGGTTCGGGATGGTGGGCCGCGCCCAGGGGTGATCGATAACGATCGTCCCCACCTTGAAGTCATGGGCTTGCGCAGGCTCACCTGCGCCCAGCAGCAGCGCTGCGGCAACGAAAAGCAGTCGTCTCATGATGTGTTCCGTTCGCTCGGGTTTCTGACAGTGTTGCGGACTGTCAGGCGCGCGGCGGCCCGCGTGGCATCGCCCCAGCAGCGAAAGCGACGAAGACGCTTGGGCTCAGCCTCAGCCCAGTGGGCCGGTAGGGCGCCCAAGACACGGCAAAATTGGTCGACGGCGAAGCAGCGTCGCTCACCGGTCCAAGTGCTGCGATTGGGCAGTGGACGGAGTGGGGCGGCTCTTCCGCATCGCCGCCAAGCGGGATGAAAACGAGCTGACCGCCGCTGCAGAGAACCGTCCACACGCCGGTCACCCCAGCCGCAGCCGCGCTCGTCAACGGAATCACCGCAACGCCTTGCGCAAGCGTCAGCATGGCGAGCAATGCCGCCACCTGTCCCAATACGTTCCTGCGCGCTGTCGCGATCATGGGCACTCTTTAGGCAACTACCCGCCTCCCGGAAAGCGTTGCGGCCTGCGTCACTCACGCCTGATGTTGCTCAAAACGCACGCTGTGCGCGAGTAGGCAGCGCGCGAATCCCAACCATTTTCGTAGTTTTACCAGGCAATCCTCAGAATCTGGGGTCCGCGCGCCTCCGCAGAATCCTCATTTGCGCCCGCTGCTTCATAGAAGGAGCGAGACCTTTCTGTTATCGAATGGCCCCCACAACAAAATCTAATGCAGAGGGACGTGATGAGCGGCGATAAGGACACGTTCGAAGTGTATCAGGACAAGCGCGGCGAGTGGCGTTGGCGGCGCAAGGCAACGAACGGCCAGATCGTCGGCGCCGCCTGCGAGGGTTACAAGAGCAAGGCCGACTGCGAGGCCAATATGAGCCGCGGCCACGTGCCCTCGGACAAGTGGGAGTTCTACAAGGACAAGCGGGGCGAGATGCGGTGGCGTCGCATCGCGTCCAACGGCAAGGTCGTCGGCGCCTCGACCGAGGGCTACAGCAAAAAGGCCGATGCCGAGAAGAACGCCGCCCGCCAGGGCTGGAAGGCCTAGCCGCGGCTCACTCGGTCGATCCCTCTCCTTCGGCCTCCTCCTGCCCGTCGGCGCCGTCGTTTTCGGGCTCGTCGAGCACTCTGCCGGGAAGTGTTATCGGCGCTTCTCTCGGGCTTTCTCTCGGCCCTGCTCTGGGTGCCGGGATCGCGCCAACCGGCCCCGCGATAGGCAGCCCGTTCAGGAACACGCCCTCCTCCCCGAACGCCACCGTCGCACGCAACTCCTCCGGATCGTCGCCCGCCCGCGCATAATTCGCCGCGAGCAGCATCGCCGTCTCCGCCGCCACAGGTTCCAACAGGCCGGCCGCCACCAGATCGCGGAGAGCCTGCATCGACCGGTCGGCCTTGAGCTCGATCGTGCCGATCGGCAGCATCTGGGGCTGCAGAAATTCAAGGCTCCCGGTCGCCCGGAAAGTCATGCCGAGGGTGTCGAGAAAGGCCGAGCGGATCTCGAGATTGCCGAGCTCTGCCGGCACCGCTGCATCTTCGCCAGCGAGCCGCGCGGTGCCTTCAAGTTCCAGCACCACCTCCATCGGCCGCCGGTCAAGCTCACCCTCAGGGTCCAACGCCTCCCAGATCTCATCGCCGGGCGTGATCTTGCCCGCCGCCGCGCGCAGGCGAATGGGGCTCATCGCCTCCGCCTCGACCGTCGGCGCCTTATAGGCAAAATCGACCCGGTTGATCGCGACGGGCCCACGGAAGGCCACGTCTTCGTCCGCCGGTTCCGACAGCAGGCGCGCGGCCTCCAGCGTGAGCGATGTGTCGAGCAATCCGTCCGCCAGCGTCAGCACCGCAGCGCCCGAGCCATAGCCGATGGTGAAACGCCCGTCCGCCGGATCGCCGCGAACCGAGGACGTGCCAGCGGCCGCCGCCGTGCCCACCACCACATCCGTGGGCCCCGTCTGCAAGCTGGCCGAAATCGGGATCTCCGCCAGCCCCTCTGCCAGCGCCAGCTCCAGCGGCCGTGCATCGAGGGTGAGTTCGGCAATCAAGATCGGCGCTTCCGCTTGGGTGTCGACAGTATAGGTGAAGAGTCGCAGCGCTTCTCCCCGCCGACCGGTACCGGTCACGATCGTCTCCAGCCGATCGGCCCGCGCTGCCAGCTTCGCGATCGCCCCAGCCGCCGGCGCACCGGCCGCAAGCGTCGCATCGAGCCCTTGCAGATCGAGCGCCACACCGGCGAGCCCGACCGCATCCTCCGCCCGATCCTCGGGTGCCGCTTCGACGAGCAAGAGCGAGCGCCCCGCAAGATGCGCCCGCCGCGCGCCGCCCCCAGCTTCGGAAAGCGTGAGGACGAGCCCCTCGCTCTCGATCCCGATCTCGCGCGGCGCATCCTCCGCCGGCAGGCTCAGCGTCATCTCCGGCGGCAGGCTCACAACCACCGTGCCCGGCGCCTTTGCGTCGAGCCGCGCCTCAAGCCCCGGGATCTCCAGCCGAGGACCCGCATCCTTCCCAGCCACGCTCAACCGATCCAGGAAGAGCGTGTAGCCGAAGGGGAAGCCCTCAACCCGCTCCCCCTCATAGCTCAGGGTCACCCCGCGCGCCGCCAGACGTTCAGCCTCCAGCGCCAGGCGGTCCGTGATTTCCCCGCGGCCGAGGAACCACAGCGCACTCCAACCCCCGGCGACCACCGCGACCGCCACCACGGCGTACAGGCCAATCCGTTTCACGGCGTCTCTCCCAGGCTCGCGCTGCCCAGCGGCTGTGCGGGTTTCGAGATCATGTATCGGCGCACCCAGACCAGCTCATGCTCCGCCCGGGTGATCGCCACATAAGCAAGCCGTTTCCAAAGCGCGATCCCCGCCTCGCTCTGACCGCTCCGCGCCGCGGCCATAAGATCGGGTGCAAAGACCTGAACGCGCGGCCATTGCGATCCCTGCGCCTTGTGGATCGTCACCGCCGCGCCATGCAGGAACACGGCACCAAGACGCGCTGCCGAAGCGAGCACCGGTTCGTCCTCGGGACGCTCGATCTGAATGATCGCCGAGACCGAGATCGCGCTCTCTTCCGTGCCCGTCACATCCACCTTGGCATAGTTCGCCTTGCGCCCCGGGCCCCGATAGCGCGCCTGCGCCCCTTTCACGAGGCCATGGCTCTCAAGCTCGGCCCGGTTCTTGCGCTGCTTGAGTGGGAGTTCGAGCCCATCGCAGATCAGCGGCTCGCCCGGCACGAGGTCGCCCTCCGCGATCCCCTGCGCGGTGCGAAACGCTCCGATCAAGCGCACCCGGGTCTTGTTGCGCCACACGAGCACTGGGCTCTCGCACATCAAATCCGCGTCCGCTCGCGGCGCGAGCACGATGCGCGGATCGCGCGCCGCCGCCTCCTCGACCATCCGCTCGAAATCGAAGAACTCAAGGTCGGGGTCGCCCAGCGCATGCGCGAGGTCCAGGATCGGGCTGTCCTCGGCCTGGCGATGGATGCGGGAAAGCGCCAACCTCCGCCCCTCCGGCAGCGCGTCGAACACCATCGCGCCGCTTTCGCCCACTGGCGCGAGCTGCGCGGGATCACCGAACAGCACCACGAAGCGGAAGATCTCCTTCAAGTCGTTCAGTTGCTTGCTGTCGACCATCGAGGCTTCGTCGACGAGCGCGATGTCGAGCGGGTCCTCCCGCCGTTTCCATCCTGTGATGAAATCCGCCCCGCGCAGGCCCGCGGCCGCCAGGGCCCCCGCGACCGAGCCGTGCTGGTCATAGGCCGCCTTGGCTCGATCCAGCGCCGCCTCGGTCATGCCCTCGACTTCGGGCCGCGTTTTGCGCTCGCCTTCCAGCCACTCCGCCACCTTCTCGTATTCCGGGTCGTAGACGGGCGTGTAGATGATGCGGTGGATGGTCGAGGCGGTCACACCCCGATTGCGCAGGACCGACGTCGCCTTGTTCGTGGGCGCGAGCACCGCAAAGGACCGCTTGTCCCGTCGCCTGCGATAGCTGTCCTCCGCCGTCACCGCCTGGGCCCCCGCGGCACGCAGCCGTGCCGCAAGGCTCGCCAGTAGCACCGTCTTGCCCGATCCAGCCTTGCCCAGGATCGCCAGAACCTCAGCCGCGTCGGGCCCTTCGTCGACGGGCGTGGTCTTGCTCTCTTCGAGATCGATGCCATGCGCCGCCAGCCTCTCGGCGAGCGTCCCCCAAGCGGCAGCTTGGTCGTCGGAGAGATCGGGCAGCGTTGGCGCGGGCGCATCGGTCAGCATCCCTGCCTTCTATCCGTGCCGACCCTGCCCGGGAAGCGGCTGTACGCCCCCCAAGTTGTGATCGAGTTTTCATCGATTGTTGAGCGTCGCCGTGGCACACCATTCCCCACGCAGTGCGTCGCTCGAGACGTCGAATCGTGAGGGAAAAATTCCCACGTATGCTAGATCACTCTGTAGGCGTGATCGTAACTCAGCCGCTTCTTTTGCCGCGTGCCCTGTCCCCCGTACCGAACGGAGGTAGAGCGATGAAGACCGTGCAGAGCGCTCGGCGCCGGTACGCGACCATGCGGTCGCGCCGCCGTCCGAGTGTCTGGCAAAATCGAGAAATGGGGAGATTGCCCATTTTTTCTTGTGTGCCGGCGCCGACGATGTCAGGACCTAACGACCCGATCGCCGTGCCCACCGCCATCGACCGCCACCGCGTCCAAACACCGTGCTGAAGCTCCGAGAGGACATCATGCAGACCGACTTCCGCCTCCTCGATCAGGCCGATACCGCCGCCACCACGATCGCCGATCTCTTCGCCGCCAGCAGTCCAGCCCGCGCTCGCGATGCGGGGGAGGGGGCGGACGGGGGCGCACCGGACGCGCTCGAAGCGCTCCTTGCCGGCGACAGTTTCGTCTTTACCGAGGGTGCCGAGATCGCTGCCGCAGCCCCGGGCGCTGAGCCGTCATCCGGCCTGCCTGGAGATGCCGCGCCCGCCGTCCTCGACGGCAGCGGCGCGCCGGCCGAGGGCGGCGCCGTCGCCGCGGCGGATGCGGGCATCGGCGATGGCACCGCCTCCGCCGCAGGCTCAGGCGGTGCAGGCTCAGGCAGTGCAGGCTCGGGCAGTGCAGGATCGAGCAGCGGTGGCGCCAGCGCGGCTGCCATGAACCTCTGGGGCGGGCGCGTCGCGCTTACCGCCGCCGACGAGCCTGGCGCTCAGACCTTCTCTCTCGGCACCGACCTCGCCGCATCCTTCACCGGCGAAGACCAGATCATCATCGTCATCGATGACGGCTGGTCGCCCTACTACGATCAGTCGAGCATCATCTACGACTACGATTTCGCAGGCCGCCGCAACGACACGGATGCGAGCGTCGACACGCTCTCGAGCCACGGCTCCTGGGTCGCGGAGACCGCCCTTGACGAGGCATCGGGCGCCCAGATCGTCCATCTCAAAGTGTTCGGCGATCAGGGCGGCGGCGCCTCGCTCTTCGATATCGAGGAGGCCCTCCGCCACTCCATCGAGATCGCGAGCATCGCGAATGTCGCTGCCGTCAATCTCAGCCTCGGCTTCGGCAACGCGACATCGCAGACCTTCACATCGCTCTCGGACGAGTTCGCAATGCTCGACGCGATGGGCGTGATCAGCGTCGCCGCCGCCGGGAACGAAGGGCAGACCTACGCGGACGGGGTGAACGTCATCGCCGCGGATCCGAACGTCATCTCGGTGGCCGCGGTCGACGCCAACGACCGGATCGCAGGCTTCTCGCAAACCTCCGACAGCCTGGTCGATGTGGCGGCCCTCGGCGTCGGCGTGCAGGTGGAGACAGTGTTCGGCTGGGGCTACTCGATCAACGGCACGAGCTTCGCCGCGCCCGAGATCTCGGGCATCGCCGCCCGCCTCTCCGAAGCATCATGGGAGCTGCTCGGTGAAAACCTGACCGACGACGAGCTGCTCGATGTGCTCGATAAATCGGGCCGCCAAGTTCAGGGGACGGATGTCGACTGGCAGGTGGCCGATGGCGACGCCGCCGTCGCCTACTTCATCGACAACCTCTCCGACTACGACGACCCCTTCATCGCCTAACCGCCCCTACGAACGTCATCCCCCGGCCCGACCGGGGGATCCAGGGCCGCAAGCGTAGAACCCAACGCCGTGGATCGCCGGGTCACGCCTGGCGACAACAACGGGGTCGCGTCGGGCGCCAGCGCGCGGTCAGCTCATGCTCGCCTCGCGCGCATCCTCGACCGTCCGCAGGCCCGTGCGCGGCGAGGAGACGAGCACCGACATATTGCCGGGCTTATGCTCGTTCCGCATCATCTTCATATGCGCCTCGGGCAGGTCCCGCCACTCAAAGACCTCGGACATACAGGGGTCGAGCCTGCGCTCCACCATCAGCTGATTGGCCGAGCTCGCCTGCTTCAGATGCGCGAAGTGGCTACCCTGCACGCGCTTCTGATGCATCCAGACATAGCGCGCATCCATCGTGAGGTTGTAGCCTGTGGTGCCCGCGCAGATCACCACCATGCCGCCGCGCTTCACCACGAAAGTCGAGATCGGGAAGGTGCTCTCGCCCGGATGCTCGAACACCATGTCGACATTCACGCCCTTGCCCGTGATGTCCCAGATCGCCTTGCCGAACTTCCGCGCCTCGCCAAACCAATCCTTCCACTCGGGCGTGTTCACCTTCGGAAGCTGACCCCAGCAATTGAAGTCCTTGCGGTTGATCACGCCCTTGGCGCCGAGGCTCGTGACGAAATCGCGCTTCTCCTCGTCCGAGATCACCGCGATCGCGTTCGCCCCGGCCGTGTTGGCAAGCTGGATCGCGTATGAACCAAGGCCCCCAGACGCGCCCCAGACCAGCACGTTCTGCCCCGGCTTCAGGTCATGCGGCTCATGCCCGAACAGCATCCGATAGGCGGTGGCGAGCGTCAGCGTATAGCAGGCCGCCTCCTCCCAAGTGAGATGCTGGGGCCGCGGCATAAGCTGCTGCGCCTGCACATTGGTGAACTGCGCAAAGGAGCCGTCCGGCGTCTCATACCCCCAGATACGCTGCGAGGGGCTGAACATCGGGTCGCCGCCATTACAGTGCTCGTCGTCCCCGTCGTCCTGATTGCAGTGGATCACGACCTCGTCGCCCACCTTCCAGCGCGTGACCTTGTCGCCCACGGCCCAGATGATGCCCGACGCGTCCGAGCCTGCGATGTGAAACGGCGCCTTGTGCCCGTCGAAGGGGCTGATCGGCTCACCCAGCGACGCCCAGACGCCATTATAGTTGACGCCGGCGGCCATCACGAAGACCAGCACCTCGTGGCTGTCGAGGGTCGGTGTGTCCACGACCTCAACCTGCATCGCCGTATCGGGTTTGCCGTGCCGCTCCCGCCGGATGCACCAGGCATGCATCTGCTTCGGCACATGGCCAAGCGGCGGGATCTCGCCAACATCGTAGAGGTCCTTCAGGGTCTCCGCCGCACCGTCCATCGCTTCGGTTCCTCGTCTGGCGTTAAAATCATGCGCAAGATTCGTTCGCCTGCGCGCGCTCGGCGTTACTTACATTGCGCACCCGTCCTGGCAACCCCATTTGTGCGTTGCAGCAGGCGCTTTGCAATCTCGTCTTGCGAAGCATTCGGTTCTGCGCTTGCACAGGTTAGCAAACGCGCATTGGATTCCACCCCATAACCCGCAGGCTTCGCGACAAATCCCCGCCTCTCCCGACCGACGCGCACGGCCCAAAGCGCCTGCCAACCTCACCTTCTGATGTCATGCTCGGGCTTACCCGGGGCATCCAAGGCCTTGGGCGCTGAACTGCCAGGTCAAACCCGGCAATGGCGCACTGATTGTAAACACGTTGGGTCAGAAGGCGCCCCGGCACCGGTCGTTCATCGAAACGGCACTATTTCAGCGGTACGATTATTTCATTATCGGGCTTGACTGCGACGCTATCTTGCTCGAAGGCGATGCTGCGGTGCGGCAGCAAAGCGATGGAGCAAGTGCCATGACCAAGATCGAGCGGGACCGGCCCTGGATCTTCCGGACCTATGCGGGCCACTCAACGGCCGCGGCCTCGAACGCGCTCTACCGCAAGAACCTCGCCAAGGGGCAAACCGGGCTCTCCATCGCCTTCGATCTGCCGACGCAGACGGGTTATGATAGCGACGATCCGCGCGCCAAGGGCGAAGTGGGCAA
>JBCDFC010000081.1:0-18944 GCA_039178805.1 Pseudomonadota bacterium
CACGCCTTCCTCATCGATGCCGAGCACCCGGGTGTCCAGCCTCACCTCGACCCCCAGTTTGGTGAGCGACTTGGCCGCAACGGCCGAAAGCTCCTCAGGAAAGGCCGCGAGGACACGCGGACCCGCCTCGATCAGAACGACACGCGCCTCCTTCGCACGAATGCGCCTGAAATCCGCGGCCAAGGTAAAGCGCGCAAGCTCGGCGATCGCGCCTGCGAGTTCGACACCCGTCGGACCCCCGCCGACCACGACGAAGGTGAGCTGGCGCTGCTGCTCTTCCTCGTTCTCGGCTACTTCCGCGCGTTCGAAGGCCATCAGCACACGTTTCCGGATCTCCGTCGCATCGACAATCCGTTTCAACCCGGGCGCATTGCCGGCCCAGTCGTCATTGCCGAAGTATGAGTGTTGCGAGCCCGTTGCGACGATCAGGTAATCATAGGCAACCGCGCCGCTTTCACCGATCACCTCGCGACGCTCGACATCCACATCGCTGATTTCGGAAAGACTGACCGACACGTTCGGCTGCCGCGAGAAGATCGCACGGATCGGCCACGCCACATCCGCGGGCGAGAGATCCGCGGTCGCGACCTGGTAAAGGAGCGGCTGGAACAAGTGATAATTCCGCCGATCGAGGATCTCGATATCGACAGGTGCACGGGCCAGCGCCTTGGCCGCCGACAGCCCGCCAAAGCCCGCGCCGAGAATGACGACCTTTGGCCGCCGGCTCTCTGTCTGCCCGCCCATGCCCGTCTCCCTGGCTGCGCTCGTCTTGCGCTGCAACATAGGACACTCAGATGCGCTCGGGAGGGTTGAGTTGCACCATGGGTTCAAGGCGAATTGAACCGCTGGCCAAGGGCTCAGCGACAATTACGTGATGAAGCGCCGGGGACGATCAGGCCAAAAGACGGTCGTCGAACGGGTAACGGGTCAGGTTCTCGTACCCGGTCTCGGTGATCACCACCTGGTCCTCGAGCTTGATCGAAAAATCGCCGCCGTGATGCGCCACCAAGGCTTCCACGCAAAGGCACATACCAGGCTCCAGCACCGCCTCGAAGGCGCCTTCCTTCCAATCCTCAGGATAGGCGATCAGCGGCCACTCATCGCAGAGGCCGACGCCGTGCATCATGCAACCGTAGCGGCCTTGGACGAACTCGGGCGCGAGCTTGTGACCCTTGAAAGTGAGGTCACGGAACGGCACGCCGGGCTTCAGCATCTCCATATTGGTCATGATGTGCTCATGGGCGTGGCGGAAGGCGCGGCGCATCTCGGCGGGCGGGTCTGCTTCGCCCATCCACCAGGTCCGGCTAATGTCGGAGCAGATGCCATAGGTCCCGACAAGATCCGTGTCGAAAGCGATGATCTCATTGTTCTGAAGCTGCCGGGGGCCGCATTCCTGAAACCACGGATTGGTTCGCGGCCCGGAGGCGAGGAGGCGCGTCTCGATCCACTCACCGCCGCGCCTGACGTTTTCTGCGTGCAAGACGGCCCAAAGATCGTTCTCCGTGATGCCCGGCTCCCATGCGTGATACATCGCCTCGACCGATTTCTCGCAGGCGAGCATCGAGCAGCGCATCGCCTTCAGCTCGTCGGGGCTCTTGATCGAGCGCGCGCGCTCGGTCAGCTCCTCGCCTTCGAAAAGCTCGAGCCCACATGCCTCGAGCGCGTGGGCGCCATGGAGCAGGATCTTGTCGACGGCCAGGCGGCGGTTCTGACCGGCATGCGCGCGCATCAGAGCGTCGACTTCACCGGCGAACTCCTTCGCGGCATTCGCGGCGCGGTCACCCGCACTGAAGTAAAAGAGACCGGCGCCACCCCGCACCTCGCGCACGAGCGGGTTGAACTGCGAGAGGAAGTTGAAGCTTGGTCCCTTATACTCCCACAGCACCATGTAACCATCGGTCGTGACCAGGACTGCCCGGAACGGGTTGTGCATGTTCCAGATCTGCATGTTGGTCGTATCGGTTGCGTAACGGATGTTGAGCGGGTCGAACATCAGAACGCCGCCATAGTTCCGCTCGGCCAGGGCTTTTGTCAGCCTGCTGAGGCGACCCGCGCGCACGACCGGTAGATCGGGTAGCTCGAGGCCCGCTTCTTCGAACTCGGCGAGGGCAAGCGTTGTCGGTCCGATCTCGACACGATCATCGCCCGGGCGGCCGGTAGCGGGGCAGGGGGCCTCCCGATAGGGATCGATCTTACGCGGGTGCTGTGCGGCTTCGAGCGGCATGATGACCTCCGTTGCTGTAACGAGGGTCAGCCGTGTCTGGCGCGCCGTCGGCAACGGAAGCGTCGTTCGGGGTCGTTTTTCGGTGCCGCGAGAGCCGATCCTCGGGTAGGTCTCCTTCGTTGGGCTATGTCGCTGCCCGATCTTCGCAGCCTGAAGCTTCGGTTTATGGGGCGCGTCGACGTTGCATAGCGTGAGCTGCGAACGGCCGAGGTGATCGAGCGCGACGGTTTCCACGGCGTAGTTAGACGTCCATTTCTTCGTGGTAGAGCGTTGCGAGAAGTGCTGAGGCGAGCAGCGCGCGATCCTGCCGGCGCCGCGTCGCGTGGAAACGGCGGCTGAGCCGATTGGCAATGTCGATTGAGGTTGGTGCCTGCTGCGCCCTCGGTATGCGGTCGGTGTCTGGTACCCGATTGGTTCGTCCGGACCTGGAGGGTTTTGCCGTGCGCCCGGTTTCAGCCGTTTTCGGCTCGATGGCTTCTTTGGTTGAGGCATGGTTTGCCGTGGCCACGCTCTCCACCCATTCCTCGATCTGGTCCGCGAGTGCAGCGAAGTCTGTGGCGGTACCCGCGGTTCGGTTCGCAAGCGGTGACGATGGCTGCTGGTCGGTTGTGCGCGATGCGTCTGTTTCTTCGGCGGCGAACGCGAAGCCTTGGCGTGGGCGACGGTAACCTTTCAAACGGACGTTCCACGGATGTTGTCGATCGGCGTCGGACTCGAAACAAGCGACCATACGTGCCCGCAGGCGAAGCGGCGGCGCGCCATCGCGCTTAAGCGTGACAATCGGCGGTTGGTCGTCTTCGTGAGGGTCGGTCGTCGCGCCCAACGCGCTCGCGACACGATCCTGCCCTTCTTCCGGGCACGCTCTGCTCACGGTCTCGCCTTTGCGCCCGACAGGCCGGGCTGCACGTCGTGCGCCGTGGCGCCGAAAGTATCCACTCGGTCGCTGCCGCATGCGGCGGTGCCGAGGGCAACTGCGGCAGCGTCGTCCATGTCCAGGAGCGCCCATAGCGTCGCAAGCCAGCGACGCTCGTCATCGTCGAGCTTGTCTGCTGCCATCGCGCCGAGACTGTTGCCCGCCTCCGAGATCCCGTGGCCTTGTAGCCCCGCGCGGGCCAAGAGCGATAGCAGGGCCTCGCTCGATCCCTCGGCCAGCGTAGGGGGCGGTTTGCCCACCGGATCGCAGATCGGAGCGTTAACCTGGGCCGTATCAGCAGCTTGTGCGGCGACACTGTCGCTATGATCGCAAGACTGTTCGCTCTCGCCGCTGCGCGGTGCCTCGATCGGCGCAGTGTCTCCCGCGCCATCATCCTTGATCAGGATTTCCTGTTCTAAATCAATGCCATCCTGCAAAATCTCTGGCGTATCGCCCAATGAGGCATCTTCGTTGCGCGCACCATCCTCAACCTCGGCCACCGTCATGCGAGGCGTTTGCGTCCCGACGCGAGCGCGTTGCAACGCAGCGAGATCGTGCCGTGCGTCCAGACGAAGCGCTCGGGCTTCGTCACGCCAGTCCCGGGCAGAGGGGCGTCGAGAACGCCCCTCCGCATCGAATGGTCCGTTTCCGGAGGGAGGCATATCAGACAAAGCCGGTGTCAGGCCGTCTGCGGCTCGGTCAAGAGACCCACAGCCTCGGCATACTTCACCCAAGTTTCGACCGACGCGACCACGGCGCGAACCTCCAGCGCGACGAGCTCGATGCCGACGAGTGCCACGCGCACAAAGGCATCGATCACGACGCCCTTGTCCAGGATGCGATCAACGACCTCGGCCAACGAGGTCGACGCCAGACTTTTCTCAATTGCCATTCCACTGCTCCAGTTTCTGGTTCCCGTGCGCCGAGCCCCGGCGCGCAGCGAATGATGGCGAGAAGGGGTAAAGAATTGCCTGCGAAAGGCGTTCAAGTGGCTCAAAGAGAACCAATGGGCGGCTAATGGGCAGCTCGGGGGCGCGCTGCGCTCAGCCGAGCGGGGGCGTGCCGCGCCAGCTCCCTTCGACGTTGAGAACGGCGAAGCGCGCAAAAAGCTCCTCCGAGAACCAGTCGCCGGACCGAACCGCGGCGATTGCCGCCGCGTGGCCGGCACCCCGATAGGCGAAGTCGCGCATGGCGGTTGCTGAGCGCCAGATGCTGAACGTGACTTGGTGGAGAAGCGGCACCTCGCCCATGCCGAGACGGAAGAGCATGCCCGGCCCATCGGCGATCTGCCGATTAATCGCAGGTACCTTGCGCCAGAACGCAGCGCAGTGGCGTGGCTTTACTGTGGCCCTTGTCAGCACCGCAAGGGGTACGCCCGCTGGCGCCTCGCTCGCGCATTCGAAAGGCGCAACACCGCCCCAGCGCCCGGTCATCGTGAGCGGGAGCATGGTGAAGGTGCAGCTCTCGGCCGCTCGATGGGCCCGGCCTTCGAGCGGTTCGGATACCAGGCCAGTCCGGGCGGCCGCCTCGTCCTCCCAGGCTGCAAGGATCGTCCAGACGGCCGTGTCGGGTGCGGGGTCGAAGCCTTCGCCCGTCCCTGTTCCCATCATCCGGGCGAAGCCGCATCCGGGGAGACGATTGAGCGCCGCCGTCCCGCGCGCCATCGATGCGACTTGGCGCAGGCGGGCCGCGAGGCTGGCGAAGCGGAAACAGGTGAGCGTGACGACTTGCCGGCCCGTCACATGGCCGGTCTGTCGGGCCGGTGCGGTGTATTGCATGCGGCTGCGCGGGGCGCCGCGCAGAGGATCTTCTGATGGAGATTGATCACGCGCGAGGCTGGCGGCGCCGACGTCTTCGACGCGCACCTCCTCAAGCGTGCTGGCCATGAGCGGGCCTACTGGGCCGCAAGCGGCATGCGGGCAAGCTGGCACTCAGACCAGAGCGACAGAAGCGCCTCGGCCAGCCGGTCGATGTCCTCCATCGTATGGAGGGGGCCCGGGGTGAAGCGCAGACGCTCCGTCCCGCGGGGCACGGTCGGATAGTTGATCGGCTGGACGTAGATGCCCCATTCATCGAGGAGCCGGTCCGAAATCCATTTGCACTTGACCGGGTCCTTCACCATCACGGGCACGATATGGCTGGGGTTCGGCAGGTGTGGAATGCCGATGGCGTCGAGCCGGCGGCGGAGTTCCGCCACGTTGCGTTTCTGGAGGTCGCGCTCGTCGCTGCTGTCCTTGAGGTGCCTGATCGCGGTCGCAGCGCCGGCGGCGACGGCCGGGGGCAGGGCGGTCGTGAAGATGAAGCCCGAGGCGTAAGAGCGCACGAAATCGCAGAGCGCGGCGGACGCGGCGATGTAGCCGCCCATGACGCCGAATGCCTTGCCGAGCGTACCCTCGATCACCGTGATGCGGTCCATCAGGCCCTCACGCTCGGCCACGCCGCCGCCGCGCGGGCCGTACATGCCGACCGCATGCACCTCGTCGATATAGCTGAGCGCGCCATGCGCCTCGCAGACATCCAGGATCTCCGCAATGGGCGCGATGTCGCCGTCCATGGAGTAGACGCTCTCGAAGGCGACGATCTTGGGCCGGCCAGGCTCGATCGCGGCGAGCTTGGCGTCGAGATCCTCGACGTCGTTGTGCTTCCAGATCGCCTTGTCCGCGCGGCTGTGGCGGATGCCCTCGATCATCGAGGCATGGTTGAGCGCGTCCGACAGGATCACGGCCCCCGGCATCTGACTGCCAAGGGTGCCGAGGGCAGCCCAATTCGAGACATAGCCCGAAGTGAAGAGAAGGGCTGCCTCCTTGTTATGCAGATCCGCAAGCTCCTGCTCGAGCGTCACATGGTGAATGTTGGTGCCTGAGATGTTGCGCGTCCCGCCCGCGCCCGCACCGCACTGGTCGATGGCGCATTTCATCGCCTCGATCACGTTCGGGTGCTGGCCCATGCCGAGATAGTCGTTCGAGCACCAGACCGTCACATCGCGCCGATTGGAGCGCGTGTTGTGCCGTGTCGCGCGCGGGAACTGGCCCTTGTGACGTTCCAGCTCATGAAACACGCGATAGCGCCCCTCGTCGTGAAGGTCGTCGATCCGTGCCTTGAAGAATGCTTCGTAGTCCATCGGCTCCCAGGGCTCCCTCAGGCAGGTCGGGGACGGCTCGCCCCACCCTCCTCGTTGCCGGCGACATGCGTGGCGCCAGTCAAATATGACCCAGACGGCGCATGGGCACCAGTCCGAGACGGTTGGCCGCGGCCTTGCGCGGCGGTGGATGCGGGGCGCGAGCGGGGCTCGCGTTCGAGGAACCAACGCCAAAGCACGCTCTCCCGCACGGGTAGGATCAGGAACCAGTGTTCCGCGATGCCGAGGACAAGGAGTGTCCAGAAGAGCGCGTAGGCAGTGGCGTGGAAGGCGTCTAGGCCGGGCGTCGCCGCCCGCCAGGCAACGAGCGTCGCGAGTGCCGTCGCTGCCGTGATGACGATCGGCAAGAGCGCCGAGAACCGGCGGACGCGGAAATAGCTTTCTAGATGCGAGAGCGGCCGCGACAGCATCGCGGTCGGGGGGTAGGGCACGCCCAGGAAGAGATTGAGCTTGGCCGAGACCCGCATCGCCATCAGTAAGATGTAAGCCCAGGCACCGGTCTGGTTCACCGCGCCCCAACAGGTCGCGAGAAGTGCGCCGCCGACCGCGAGGATCGCAATTTCGTGCCAGAGAACGGTGCCGAGCGCCAAGCCAAAGCGGCGCCGGCCCGTGGCACCCACGGGGCAGGGGCGTGTTACCGGCCCGGCCAGAAACCCGGTGAGGAAGGTAAGCTCGACGAAGCCCCACGCCCCGAGGCCGCACAAGAAGGAGGTGTAGGCCGCAGCGACCGTCGCCTCCCCAGCCAATGCCGCGCTGCCCCACAGCGATGCCGCCAGAAGCACCGCCGCTGTGCCGATGATCGTCACTCCGCCCATAGCGCCGCCCCCGCGGCTGCCCCCGGGGCTGCCCCGGCGGCTGCCCAGGCGTGCGAGCCAGAGCAGCGCGCCCGTGCTGAACCACCACAGGAAGAGGGCGGCCGGCACGGCGGCAAGCGCAGGATGGAGGGCGGCTACGGTCATCGGCTAGGTGCCCTCACCACACAGGCTCGAGACGGACATTCTCGGGCAGCGCGTTCTCCTTCACGGGACGCATATACATGCGCAGGAAGACCGCCGCGGCCCGCAGTCCGAGGCCGGCCCGCCGGATCTTGCCAAGCGGGCCCTTGCATGCGGCCATCTTGTCGTTGATCCGCGCGAGGCGATCGCAGTCGGCGTAGAACGCGTCCGAGAGATCGATCTCGATTGGGAAGCACTGCCGCGAGATCTCGGAAGTGAGCGCGATCACCCGCTTGTCGTAGTCCTCGATATCGACGTCCAGCGCCTGATGGAACGCAGGCCGCATATGGTCGCGGATCCACATGGTCGAGAAGACGGCGATCAGGAAGAACCGGATCCAGAGCCTGTTCAAGCCCGAGGTCAGTTTCGGATCAGCCCGCATCAGGAGGGCGAAAGCCTCGCCGTGGCGGAACTCGTCGTTGCACCACTGCTCGAACCATTTGAAGATCGGGTGGAAGCGCTTGTCCTGATGCTTCTCGAGAGGGCGGAAGATCGTGATGTAGCGCGCGTAGCCGATCTTCTCCGAGAGATACGTGGCGTAGTAGATGAACTTCGGCCGGAAATACGTGTACTTCTTCTTCTGCGTCAGAAAGCCGAGGTTCACCGCCACACCCGCCTCGCGCAGAGCATCGTTGATGAAGCCGGCATGGCGGGCCTCGTCGCGTGACATGAAGCTGAAGAGCTCGCAGATGTCCTTGTTTGAGCCGCGGCGCTTCATCTCCTTGTAGAGCACGCAGCCCGAGAATTCGGCCGTGAGCGAGCTTACGAGGAAGTCGACGAACTCCACCCGCAGTTCCTCATCGAGCGCGCCGAGGTCGATCTTGTCCCAGTCCGCGTTCTTCTTGAAGTGGCCCTTGTTCGGGTCGGCCCGCATCTCGGCCAGGAGCTTGTCCCAATCCTCGCGCACAGGCTCCACATCCGTGGCGTCCAGCGCCTCGAAGTCGGTCGTATAGAAGCGCGGGGTCAGGAGCGTCGTCTCCTGCGCCATCTTGGTCGTGTCGTTGACGTCGAAATCCCCTTGGATCTCACGGGCGACGACTTCGCCCGATGTCATGTTCTTGTTATGGGCGTTCATGACAGGGCCTCCTCGGAGAAGGAGAATTCCAGAAGCTCCATGTATTCGAGGTCGCCCGTGGCCTTGGTCCACATCCGCTCGACCTTGGAGGCGCGGGTCACGGTCGCACGGCGATCGAAGCTCTGCGTCTCGCCATAAGGCACCTCGATCGGTCTCCCATGCACCAGCACTTCATCGCCCGGAGCGAGCTTGACGCTCTCGGGCAGCTCAAGATGGGCCTCCAGGCTGTCGAAGGTGTTCACAACGATCACCTTGCAGTCGACCTCGAGGCGTTCTCGCTCGAAAAACTTCATGATTTCCCAGGTCCTCTTCTTCTTTTTTGACGGCCCGCTCAGAGCAGGCCCGCAACCACCTTGGCGATGTCTGGCCCAAAGGCATTGATATTGATCACTTGCCCGGTGGCTGTATCGACCAGCGCGAGGCGCCGGTCGGCATGCAGTGTGAGGCGGAAAGGCGCCTCCATGCTGAGCCGGTGTTTGTTGCGTTGGAACACCAGCACACGTTCGAGGCTGCGGACGAAGCCGTCCTCCTCGGGGCCGAGATTGACGAGGGTCTCGCCCGTCTCAGCGTCTTCCAAAAGCACGTCATTTGTGATCGCCGGCGTTGGACGGAAGGCGATGACACGCTCCTTCACGATTTCGGCGCTCGGTAGTTCCACGGGGGGATGGCCTTGCGTCGCGCTCGCAAAGGCGACGAGGGCGAGGGAGCCCACCATCATCGCAGCGCCCGCGGCGGCGGCCCAGCCGGGTATGATGTCGCCGTTCTTGCCGAGCGGCAGACCTTCGGTTGGCATCCGGTCCTTCATGACGTCCTCACTCGGCTGGGTGCAGGATCGGCCCTGCATCGGGCGTGGGGCGAGCGTCCGGTTCGGCCAACGCGCCGTCGCCGCGGCGAACGAGGTCCGCCTTCAGCGCATCGGCGAGGATCTGGCCCGCATGATCCGGCTCGGGCAGGGCGCGCAGCATCGGGGTCGGCGAGAACCAATGCCAGGGCAGGCTATTCGGCCAGATATGGATGATGCTGAGCCCCTGCAGATCGCCCTGCAGCCCGAGCACGAGATCCCCGGTGCCGTCGCGATGACGCCTGAGATCGAGCTTGCCAATCTGCGTGAAAGGCAGATTGACCGAGAGGTCCATCATCAGCCCGAAGCGCAGGACGACGCGGCGATTGGTGATCGTGTAGATGGTCTGCTCGGCCGTCGCATAAGCGATGCCCGCAAAGATGCCGACGGCAACGGCCGCAAGGCAGAGCTGCATCAGCAGAAGGCGCGCAGCCTCCACCAGCGTGAGCGTGCCACCGATCAGCGCCGAGATCTTCCAGGCGACGATGATCGCCAGCCACCCCATGACGAACTTCGTCGCCACGCCGCGCAGAGCGAGCGCCTTCCAGGAGGGCGAGCCTTGCCACAGCATCTGTTCGCCTTTGGGGAGCACCGAGGGGAGGCCGCGCACGGGCTCGAACCGGAAATCGTCGTCTTGCATCATGACAGCCTCGGCTCGCTGGCGTTCGCGTTGACCGGGACCGTCATGGCCCCGGCCCGTCGTCGGTGGGCGATCAGATCAGCGGCTCGGTCCGTGCCGTCGTCGCGTAGAGCGTGCCGCCGCTGAAATAGGCGGAGATCCGGTCCTCCTCCCGCAGGGTGATCTGGTCGCTCGCGGCGATCCCAGGCGAGCGCAGGAACTGATCACTGGTGACGGAGCGGACCTGCAGCGTCTTCGCGCCGGCATTCACGCGGGCGAGCGTGTAGGGCACGAATTTCATGCCCTCCGAGGTCTCCACTTCGAAGTAGCGGATGATCTGCTCGGAGCGGTCGATCCAGATATCGGCCACCTTGCCCGGGCTCTCGCCATCGCAGCAGACGACGTCAAAGCCACGTGGATCGGCGTCCAGTGTCGAGATGCTGAACTCGTTGTCGAAGCGCATGGGGCGCTGGCGCGGCTCGCCCTCGGCGTTGCGATCAGGCTCCTCGGGGCGAAGCGCGTAGCCCGCAGGTCCCACGCCATCGACCAGCGGATCGCCCGTCGGTGTCATCGGCGCGCCGGTGAAGCGGTTAGCGGGCTCGGCAGCCAACTCACGATCCATATCGCCGTTGTCGGGCACTGTGTTCGTCGTGCCGTCGCGGCGCAGGAAGGTCTTCGTGCCCGGGCGCGGCAGGATGAAGGCCTTGCTGCTCGGCTTGCCGTCGACTTCGGAAATGGTGGGGTAGCCCTCGCGCATGCCTTCGCGCACGAGATAGAAGACGAGACCGGCGAAAAACGCCCAAAAAGCGTAGAGCGCGATCTGCGCGAAGTCGATCGTGCCAACGATATAGTTCATGGATGCCTCCTTGGGCTGATCAGGCGGGGAACTCGGTCAGGCCGAACTCCCCAGGTCTGCGGGACCGCCCGGCGCCGGCACGCCGGACAAGGGGCCCGATTGCGACGAGACTGGCGAACAAGAGGCCGATCTCGAGGTGATAGACGACGCCGTAGCCGGCCGCCGCGGTCTCGAACGCGGGGCCGAGGCTGCCGGCATCGGCAAGGGCTGCAACGCCGTCGCGGATGAAACCGCCAAGCGCGATTGCGATGCCCGCCGCAGTGGCTTGCACCGCACCCCAGGCACCGAGGGCGAGCCCTGTTGAGCCGCGGCCGTCGGTGCCCGGTTGGGCGAGGTCCATCGCGGCCGTGAGCGTGCCGACCGCGAAGAGCCCGCCGCCGAGCCCGATCATGAAGGTGCCAGCGCGGAACAGGAGGCCCGAGGCCAGCGGTGCCGCGAAGATCACGGCGGAGAAGGCGAAGACGCCGACAACCGCACCCCAGGCCGCGATCCGGCACGGATCGCCCTGCCGGCCAAGCTGCCGCGCGGCGAGGCCGAAGCCCACGAGGCTGCCGATCGCGAAGATCGCCGTCAGCATCGTCGTCGAGCTGACCGAGAGCCCGAGCACTTCGCCGCCGTAAGGTTCGAGCAGGATGTCCTGCATCGTGAAGCCCGCGGTGCCGAGCCCCGTCGCCACCATCAGGCGTCCTGCGACACCGCCCGCCAGGAAATCCCTCCAGGCAGCCCGGAAGGCTGGGCGCGGGGCGGAGCTGCGCGTGAGATGCGGCTGCAGCACTTCCTGTTTCCAGAGCGCGACGAGATTGAGGATCAGTGTCGCGACCGCCGCCCCTTGAACGACGCGGATCAGCGTGAGCTGATCGAAATCCGTGAGGAGCCAACCGAAGACCGTGGCGCTCCCCGCCATGCCGACGAGCAGCATCACATAGAGAAGAGCCACGACCCGCGGCCGCGTCTCCTCCGGCGCGAGGTCCGTCGCAAGCGCCAACCCCGCCGTCTGGACCGTATGCAGCCCCGACCCTGTCATGAGGAACGCGAGGCCCGCGGCCGCAGGGCCCACCCAGTAAGGCCCCGTCGTATCGCCGGACATCAGGATCAGCGCGAAGGGCATGATCGCAAGTCCGCCCCATTGCAGGAGCGTGCCCCACCAAAGATACGGGATCCGCCGCCAGCCGAGCGCCGAGCGATGGGTGTCCGACCGGTGGCCGACGAGCGCACGGAAGGGCGCGAAGAGCACCGGCAGCGCCACCATCGCGGCGACGAGCCAAGCCGAGAGCCCAAGCTCCACGATCATCACCCGGTTCAGGGTGCCTGCCAGCAGTACGAGCCCCATGCCGACAGAGACCTGGAAGAGCGAGAGGCGCAGCAGCTTCGGGAGCGGCAGCGTCTCGCTCGCCGCATCGGCGAACGGCATGTAGCGGCGCGAGAGCGCCACGAAGGGGTTCACGAGCTGGCGAAGCGCGCTCATCCGGGCAGCACCTCCACCGCTTCTGAGATGTAGAAACCACGATGGACGCGGTGGCGGCGGGCGGTCGCGAGGCCCTTGGCGCCCAGCATACGGGAGAGGCGGCTGCCTGCGATGGGCTCGATGCGGGGGCTCCGATCGCTCCGCGGGAAGAGCTTGCCCGAGAGATGCATGGCCGTGAGCAGCGGCGTCCGCGGCGCATGGGTCAGCACGAGGCTTGCCTCGGTTCGCGCCGCGAGACGGGCAATCGCGCCGGCCATGTCGGCCGCGCGATAGTGAATGAGGCTGTCCATCGCCACGACATGGGTGAAACGGCCATGGCCCGGGTCGAGCATATCGCCCGCCCGCCAGTCGATGCGCGCCGCGGTCCCTTCCGGCAACAGCTCCTCGGCCCGGCGTGCCGCCGTCTCGACGAGGCTCGCAGCCACATCAACCGCCACGACTTCCGCGCCACGCTCCGCCAGACGAATGGCGAGCGTCCCCGTGCCACAACCCGCATCGAGTACGCGGGCGCCAGCCAGGTCCTCGGGTAGCCAAGAGGCGAGCGTGTCGGCCATCTCCGCCCGACCCGCGCGCACGGTCGCGCGGATGCGGCTCACCGGTGCGTCCGAGGTGAGCCGTCGCCAGGTCTCGGCCGCCGTCCGGTCGAAATAGTCGGTCAGCTCCGCCCGGCGGGCGGCGTAGCTGGCGCTATGCTCGCTCAGGCTCATGCGCCCTCCTCAGTCAAAGCCCAGAAGCTCGAAAATGTCCCGGTCCTTCATCGGATCGGGGGCAAGCGGGTCGGTCCCGGCCCAGAGCCTCTCGGCGAGCTTGATGTACTCGGCCTGCACCGGTTTGACGTCGTCGTCGTCCATCTCGAAAAGCGTGCATTTCTTGAGCCGCGAGCGGCGGATCGCATCGAGATCCGGCAGATGGGCGAGCCGCTTGAAACCGACCTTGCCGCAATAGCGGTCGACCTGCTCGGTCTCGCGTGAGCGGTTGGCCACACAGCCGGCGAGGCGCACGGTGTAGTTCTTCGACTTCGCCTGCACCGCCGCCACGATGCGGTTCATGGCGTAGATCGAGTCGAAATCATTCGCCGTGACGATGATCGCCCGGTCCGCATGTTGGAGCGGGGCCGCGAAGCCGCCGCAGACCACATCGCCCAGCACGTCGAAGATCACGACATCCGTGTCCTCAAGGAGATGGTGCTCTTTCAGAAGCCGCACGGTCTGACCGACCACATAACCGCCACAGCCCGTGCCCGCAGGCGGCCCACCCGCCTCGACGCACATCACGCCGTTGAAGCCCTCGTAGACGAAATCCTCGGCCCGCAGCTCCTCGGTATGGAAATCAACGCTCTGCAGCGCGTCGATGACCGTGGGCACGAGGCATTTGGTCAGCGTGAAGGTCGAATCGTGCTTCGGATCGCAGCCAATCTGCAGCACCCGCTTGCCAAGCTTCGAGAACGCGGCCGAGAGATTCGAGGAGGTGGTCGACTTCCCGATCCCGCCCTTGCCGTAGACGGAGAAGACCTTGGCGCCCTCGATCTTCATCTTCGGGTCCATATGGACCTGAACGCTCCCCTCGCCGTCGCCCTTCTTGGTGGTGGGCGCCTTCGGCCGGCGGGCAGCGATGACAGGCGGTTCTCCGAGCGGTGTCATGGGCGTCCTTCCTGGATCATGTCGTCACGCCCTCGAGGCGATCTTCGAGTTCGTCGCTGGCGTCCTGCAGGGCGGCGAGCGTCTCGGCGTCGGGCTGCCAATAGTTCCGCTCATGCGCTTCGATCAGGCGGCTGGCGAGGCGGGCGCTGGCCTTGGGGTTGAGGCTGGCGAGGCGGCGGCGCATGGCTTCGTCGAGGACAAAGGTCTCGGCCGTGCGCTGATAGACCCACGGATCGACCGCACCCGTCGTCGCGGACCAGCCTACGGTATTGGTGATCGAGGCCTCGATCTGGCGCACGCCTTCGGCGCCGTGGGACAGCATCCCCTCGAACCATTTCGGGTTGAGGGTGCGGGTCCGGGTCTCGAGGGCGACTTGCTCGCCAAGGGTGCGGACCTTGCCCTCGCCCCGGGTCTGATCGCCGATATAGACGGGGATCTGCTCACCCCGCGCCTTCTTCGCCGCGCGCCCGATGCCGCCGAGCGTGTCGAAGTAATGGTCGATGGTCGTCACACCGAGCTCGACTGAGTCGAGGGTCTGATAGGCGAGATCGACGCCGCCCAACATCGCGCCGAGGAGCTCTGGTCGCTTCAAGGGTTTCCCGTCGGCGCCATAGGCGAAACACTTGCGGGCGGCATAGGCGTCGGCAAGCTCGTCCTCGTCGGTCCAAAGACCTGAATCGATGAGTTGATTGACGTTGGAGCCATAGGCCCCGTCGGCATTGGAGAAGACGCGAAGCGAGGCTTCCTCGAGCGTGCATCCCGTGCGGGCCATCAGCGCCTGCGCCTCGGCCCGGATGAAGTTCATGTCCTCGGGCTCGTCGGCGGCGGCGGCCTTTTGGCAGGCTTCGGCCAACACCTTCACCTGGATCGGCAGGAGATCGCGGAAGATGCCCGAGAGCGTCAGCATCACGTCGATGCGGGGCCGGCCGAGTTCTTCCAGTGGCACAAGTTCCGCACCCGTAACGCGGCCATAGCTGTCGCGGCGGGGCCGGGCGCCGAGAAGGGCGAGGGCCTGCGCCATCGGCCCCCCTTCCTGCTTGATCGTGTCGGTTCCCCACAGCACGAGGGCGACGCGGCGGGGCAGGTCGCCATTGTCGTCGATATGCCGCGCAAGCAGCCTCGCCGTCTGCCGCGTGCCCTCGGCCATCGCGAAGGCCGACGGGATGCGGAAGGGGTCGAAGCCGTGCAGATTGCGCCCGGTTGGCAGCACGTCGGACGTACGGATAAGGTCGCCCCCGGGTGCTGGGCGCGTGTAGCCGCCGTCGAGTGCGTGGAGGAGCGCGGGGATCTCGTGATCCTCCGCCAGAAGCGTCGCCGCCCTGGCCAGCGCGTCGAAGGCCGCCCGGCTTTCGGGGCAGATCGCGAGGCCCGAAATGGCGAGGCTTTCCGCCCCGGTGCCGCCCATGGCCAGCCGCTCAAGGGCAGGGCGTTCCGGTGAGAGCCCGTGGCCCGCCTCCGCCATGATGCCCAATAGATCAGCGCGTTCTTCGGTTGCAGGCGGGCGGCCGACGACGTGGAGCCCGTGCGGGATCAGCGTCATCTCAAGCTCATCGAGGGAAGCGACGAGCCCCGGCATCCGCGCCTCCGCATCCGCCGTCGTCCAGACAGGGTCAGGTGCTGCGAGATCGACCGCCGCAGCCTCCGCCTGGATCATCTCGGCCAGCCGCTCCCGCGTCTCGCGCGGCATGGTGTCGTCGCCTCGCCAACGTTCGAGCGAGGCGCGCAGATCCGCCAGCCCCTTGTAGAGGCCCGCATGGGCAACCGGCGGCGTGAGATAGCTGATCAACGTCGCGGCCGAGCGGCGTCGCGCGATCGCCCCCTCGGACGGGTTATTCGAGGCGTAGAGATAGAAGTTCGGCATCTCGCCGATCAGCCGGTCGGGCCAGCAGCGCTGTGAAAGCCCCGACTGCTTGCCCGGCATGAATTCGAGCGCGCCATGGGTTCCGAAGTGCAGCACCGCATCGGCGCCGAAATCCTGGTCGATCCAGCGGTAGAAGGCGCTGAAGGCATGGGTTGGCGCGAAGCCGCCCTCGAAGAGAAGGCGCATCGGGTCGCCCTCCCACCCGAAGGCGGGTTGGATGCCGACGAAGACGTTGCCGAACGCGCGGCCGAGCACCTGGATGTTGCGCCCATCCGTGTTGTGCCGCCCAGGCGCGGGGCCCCAGACTGCCTCGATCTCCGCGAGCCAACGCTCCTCCGCCACATGGCGGTCGGCGGGGATCCGCGCGGCGATCGCGGCGTCGGTGCCGGTATCGTCGTCTGAGCCCAGCACGGCCTCGCGCAGTGCCTCGACCGTTGGCGGTGCCTCGACATCGTAGCCCGCTTTCTCAAGCGAAATGAGCGTGTTGTGAAGGCTTTCCCACACGGCGAGGTAAGCGGCCGTCCCCGTCGCGCCCGCGTTCGGCGGGAAGTTGAAGAGCACGATGGCGAGCTTGCGCGACGCGACTTCGCGCGCCCGCATGCGCACGAGGCGAAGCGCGCGACCGGCAAGCCGCTCGACCCGCTCCTCGCAGACATGCATCTGCCGGGCGGTCGTGGCAGGGTAGAGACAGTGATTGTCGCAGCATTGCGCAGGCAGGCCCGAGCCGTCAGAGCGCCCGCCGAACACCATCGGATTGGTCGCGCCATCAAGCTCCGGGATCGCGACCATGATCGTGTTCTCGACCGGCTGCAGCCCGCGGGCGGAGCTGCCCCATTGCTCGAGCGATTGAAACTCCAACGCATGGGCCGCGAGATAGGGCACGTCGAGGCGCGCGAGGATGTCCTCTGCGGCCTTGGCGTCATTGTAGGCAGGTCCCCCCACAAGGCTGAAGCCTGTGAGCGAAATCACCGTATCCACAATCGGTTGGCCGTCGCGGATGAAGTACTGCTCGATGGCCGGCCGCGCATCGAGACCGGCGGCGAAGGCCGGGATCACGCGTAAGCCCTTCGCCTCCAGCGCCGCGATGGCGCCGTCGTAATGCCCTGTGTCGCGGGAGAGGACGTAGGAGCGTAGGATCACGAGCCCGACCGTGCCAACGGGATTGTCGGGCGCGGGCAGAATGTCGGCGTTCTCGCCCACGCGGCCCGGCATCTCCGGATGGTAGACCCCGTTCTCCGGGTAGTCGATCGGGGGCGCGACGGGCAGGCGGCCACGCCATCCCTCGCGCGGACCCGTGGCGTAGCGGTCGACCAGCATGCCGATGAGCGAGGTCAGGTTGTCGTCCGACCCGCTCAGCCAATACTGCATGGCCAGGAAGTAAGCGCGCAGATCCTGCGCCGTGCCGGGGATGAAGCGCAGCACCTTGGGGATCCGCCGCAGCATCGCCATCTGTCCGGCGCCCGAGGACGGACTGCCTCCGGGCTGACCGGGGCTCTTGCCGCGCAGCCGCTTCAGAAGTCCGATCACGCCCTTCTCGGGCTTGCCCATGTCGAGGCGCCCGGCGCGGGTCAGCTTCACGACCTCGGGCGCCGAGACGATCGACACCAGCGCGTCGCAGCGCGCGCGCCGTGCCTCAAGATCCGGCAGGATCGCCTGGATATGGTCCTCGATGAACAGCATCGCGCAGAGGACGATATCGGCCTCAGCCACCGCTGCCTTGGCGGCGCCCAGCGCCTCCGGGCTCTCGGCCCAATCGGTGGCGGCATGAAGCGAGATCTCGAGCCCGGGTGCCGTCGGGCCCAGTTCGTTGCGCACCCGGCCGAGGGCGGCCGCAAAATGCGAGTCGAGCGTGATGATCGCGATGCGCATAGGTGCTGGCCGCCGCCCGCTCGGGCCGCCGCCGGCCGGGATATGCGGGTCGTCAACGCGCATAATGGGCCTTGGCGTCGTAAAGCGTGTCGAGCGTGATCTCGGCCCGGCCCTCGGCGCTGGCAAACGCCTCGGTGTTCCGCCGGACCTTACCGCGGACGAAGAACGGGACCTTCTTCAGCTCCTTCTCCGCATCCGCCGTCCAGGCGAGCACCGCCGGGGCGGTCTCCTCGCTCTCCGCTGCGGGCGCCTCGGCCGCCTCCTCGCTGCGGTTGCCATGGCCGAGATGGCTCGGTTGCGCGGCATCGTTGAACTCGAAATCGTCGCGGAACATCGCCAGCAGATGCTCCTCGAGCCCCATGACGAGCGGATGAACCCAAGTGTCCCAGAGGACATTGGCGCCCTCGAACCCCATCTGCGGCGAGTAGCGGGCGGGGAAGTCCTGCACATGCACGGGCGCCGAGATCACAGCGCAGCCGATCCCGAGCCGCTTGGCGATGTGCCGCTCCATCTGGGTGCCGAGCAGCAACTCGGGCGTGGCTTCCGCCACCGCGCGCTCGACCTCCAGATAGTCGTCGGTGATCAGCGCCTCGACGCCATAGCCTTGGGCCGCTTCGCGCATGGGACGCGCCATCTCGCGGCTATAGGTGCCGAGGCCCGCGATGGTGAAGCCGAACTCCTCCGTCGCGACGCGGGCGGCGGCCAGCGCGTGGGTTCCGTCGGCGAAGATGAAGACACGCTTGCCCGTCAGATACGTCGAATCGATCGAGGCCGAGTACCAGGGCATGCGGCTGCCGAGGGCATGGGCGGGCGCAGGGTCCGTGCCCGTTAGCTCGGCGATCTCGTCGATGAAGTCGCGCGTAGCACCGATCCCGATCGGCTGCACCGTGGTCATCGGCTGGCCATAGGTCCGCTTCAGCCAGCGTGCCGCGCTTTCCGCGATCTCTGGATAAAGAACGATGTTGAGATCCGCTTCGGCCAGATGGGCAAGATCGCCGGGCCGGGCGCCGAGGGGGGCGCAGACATTCACGTCGATCCCCAGCTTCTCGAGGATGCGCCCGACCTCGGCCAGATCGTCGCGATTGCGGAAGCCGAGCGAGGTGGGGCCCAGGATGTTGGCGCGCGGACGGTCCCAATCGCGCTCGACCGGACCGGGCTGCGCGCTTCCGGCGAAACGGCGGACGAGCTGATAGAGCGTCTCGGCCGCGCCCCAATTCTCTTTCTTTTGGTAGGCGGGCAGTTCAAGCGGCACGACCGGGATATCGATCCCGGCCCCTTCGGCGAGGCCCCCTGGATCGTCCTGGATGAGCTCCGCCGTGCAGGAGCTGCCGACGATCAGCGCCTCGGGCTTGAAGGTCTCGACCGCTTGCTCGAGCGATTTGCGGAAGAGGTTCGCCGTGTCCGAGCCGAGATCGCGCGCCTGGAACGTCGTGTAGGTCACGGGCGG
>JBCDFC010000082.1:0-18938 GCA_039178805.1 Pseudomonadota bacterium
GAGGAGGAGCGCGACCAGTCCCTTGAGGAGCTTGAAGCCCGCCTGGCCGGGCGTGGCATTGCCGTCTCCAGCTCAGCGCTGTCACGGTTCTTCCAACGTCATGGTATCACTCGTAAAAAAAGTCTGCACACGCGATAGAGCAGGATCGGCCGGACGTCTTGAGGAAGCGTCGGGCCTGGTTCGGCAGCCAACCGGACCTGGATCCCAGGCGCCTCGTCTTCGTCGACGAGACCTGGCCAGCCACCAACATGGCCCGCACCCACGGCCGTTGCCAGCGCGGCGAGCGACTGCGGATGGGCGTCCCCCATGGGCATCGCAAGACAACGACCTTCGTGGCCGGCCTCCGCCTCGGCGGCATGGTCGCGCCGATGGTGCTCGACGGCCCGATCAACGGCGACTGGTTCGAGGCTTATGTCGCCCATGTGCTGGCGCCGACGCTCGGCCCCGGCGACATCGTCATCCTCGACAACCTCTCCAGCCACAAACGCGTAGCTGCCCGAGAGGCGATCGAGGCAAGAGGCGCCCTCCTTCATTTCCTTCCGCCATACAGCCCTGATTTCAACCCCATCGAACTCGCCTTCGCCAAGCTCAAGGCCCTCCTGCGAAAGGCCGCCGAGCGCACCGTGGAGGCCCTCTGGGACCGGATTGGCGCCCTCACCGACGCCTTCTCGCCCTGCGAGTGCGCCAACTACTTCACCGCCTGCGGGTACGAGCCAGATTGATCGGGCAGCGCTCTAGCTTCAGCGCCAGCCCGGGTTCGATTACCGCCACGGCATTCGCGACAACGCATCTCTGCAACGAATTGCGTGGACTTTTTTCCCACATACTCTAAATCCTCCGCGTGCGCAGGAGCGCCCCGCCCCACCGGCGGACCGGCCATAAGAACGGAGGACATAACCCGTGGAACCGGAGACCATCACCGAGATTGCCGCCGGCAATGACAACTTCGACATTCTTGTAACCGCCCTTTCAGCCACAGGCTTGGATGCCACGCTGAATGGGCTTGAGACCGATGTGACGGTCTTCGCCCCCACCGACGATGCCTTCGCAGCCCTCGCGGTCGCAGGCGGTTTCACGGGCGACGTCACCGACGAAGCGGCGGTTACCGACGCGATCCTAGGCCTCGCGCCCCTCTTCGACGAGGACGGCGACGTGATCCAGGGTCTGACCAATGTCCTCCTCTATCATGTGGTGGGTGAGCCGCTGACGGCGGCCGAGATCGCGGCGCTCGACAGCGTGACGACGCTGCTCGAGGGTGCGACCATCACGCCGAACGGCGCGACGCTGATCGATCTGGAGCCGGATCTCCTGGATCCGACCATCGTGATCCCGGACATCGAGGCGTCCGACGGCTTCATTCAGGCGATCGACCGGGTGCTGGTGCCTGCCGATCTCGACGCCATCGACCTGCCCAGCATCGTCGACATCGCATCGGGCAACGACGCTTTCAACATCCTCACCAATGTGGTGGTGGCGCTCAATCTGGCCGAAACGCTCGCGAATGACGACGGCGAGTTTACGGTCTTCGCGCCAACCGATGCGGCCTTCACGACGCTCGCTACAGATCTCGGCTTCGAGGGCGATACGGCCGATGAGCAGGCTGTCACCGACTTCCTCGCCGCGGTCGAAGGCGTGGGCGATATCGTCCTCTATCACGTACTGGGTGAGGCCGAGACGGTCGACGCGCTCGGCACAGGCGGCACGCGCACAGCGCTGAGCGGCGCGGAGCTTCTCGTCGACGGTCTGGGTGTTGCGGATCTAGACCTCGACAACGGCACGCCGCTGATCATCGACGAGCTTTCCGATATCGCAGCATCCAACGGCTTCGTGCACGCGGTCGATTCGGTCCTGCGCCCGATCGACCTGCCTCAAGACGCGGTCTCGTTCGCGAGTATTCCGGAAGCGGTCATCGCGATTTCTGGCGATGACGGGTTCGACGACAACGGGACCGATCTCGACATCCTGCTCCAGGCACTGATTGCGACAGGTGCCGTCGATCTGCTGTCGGACCCTGAGTCCGAATTCACGGTCTTCGCGCCGAGCGATCAGGCCTTCATCGATCTGGTCACCGCTCTCGGGGTCGAAGTGACGACCGAGCAGGAAACATTCGATGCGCTGGTTAGCTTCGTGACCGGCCTTGCCGGCAGCGCCGAAGGCGGCCTCGAAGTGCTCACCTCGATCCTCGAGTTCCATGTCGCCCAGGGTGGGTTCGGCCGTGTCGATCTCGCGGACAGCCCAGCCCTCACGACGCTCCTTGGCAACACGGGGCCAGTTACGACTGCGCGGACGATCGTCGACGCCGACACCGATATCGCCGATCCGGCCTTCACGCCCTTCGGCATCGACGTCGTGGCCGGCAACTCGATCATCCAGTCGATCGACTCTGTGATCCTGCCGGTCGATCTCGACGAGGCCTTGGCGACCGGGAGCGATGGCGACGACAGTTTCACGACTAACCCGGGCACGGTCAGCGTCGATGGCGGCGATGGTTTCGACACCCTGACGGTCGATGAGGAGATCGGCGGCTTCCAGTTCGGGAACGATACGAGCGGGCTTTCGATCGAGGGCGACAGCCCTATCGCGCTCTCGGGGATCGACCAGATCGACTTCCTGGGCGGAACGAGCGTGAACTTCGACGACGGCGAAACCGCCTCGGGCGTCAACAGCCTCTATCAGTTCGCCCTAGGCCGTCAGGCCGACCCGACCGGTGCCGCATTCTATGCCGGTGTGGCCGATGAAGCCGGTCTGTTGGCGGTGGCACAGGACATCGTCTCCAGCGCCGAGTTCGCGGGCCTCTTCGACGGCGTGCTCGACAGCTCGGAGCTTGTGACGTTCTTCTACGAGAACGGTCTTGGTCGCGAGGCGGACGAGGCGGGCCTGACATTCTGGACCGGCGTGCTCGGCCTCGATGGTGATCAGTCCGGCGACTTGCTGCTGAGCTTCGCGACGAGCGACGAGTTCCAGACGGCCAATGCCGACCTTCTCGACAACGGCCTGTACGTCTTCGACGCCTAACGAGCTTGCGGGCGGTGCCTCAGCGCCGTCCGCATCCAATTCCGTCCCTCGCGGCGCCCCCATCTTGCAACTGCAAGGCTCCGAACGCTATCACCGCGTCCGGCGCCGGCTTAGCACAGTGGTAGTGCAGCGGTTTTGTAAACCGAAGGTCGGGGGTTCGAATCCCTCAGCCGGCACCACGAGAAGACGGTTGACCGTGCGCTTGTGAGCGGTCGTTGCAGCGCGCCTTGCTCAACACTTGGGGCTGTTCGCGAGCATCGCCTCCGCTTGGATCTGCGTGGGCTCAACTTCCCCTCATCGACTTGGTTCGCCTTTGAATGCGGTGGAGCCGAAGGGCGTCGGCACGCCTTGGGCAGGCTGCAACCTACTCCATAGGGCACATGCACGCCGCTTCGGTTAGTGATCGTGAACAAGATCCGCCGTGAGATGCGAAGCTCGATCACGCGGCGAGCCGGGGATTTTCGGCGCCCACAACAGCGCGTACTGGCGTCGAGGAAGGTCGCGGATCGTCTGCGACGGCCTTCGTGCCTGGCAGCGTGCTCAGCTCAATCAGGACATAGACGCGCAGCAGTGCCGGTCCGGTAGTGAGCGCTGCAACCACTGATTGAAGTCAAGTTAGAAATCTGAATGGGCCACAACAAAGACGTTGCTATCGAATTCATCACATGCACAATAAGTAAGTAGTTGTGTAAGTTATTGTGCGCCGTCTCGGCGTGTTTCGACATATATTTCCAGTAATCCAGAACATCAGACCAATGCGTGGAGCGACGCATGACAACCAATACAAATGATGAGTTCGTCAAAAAGCTGATGGAGCTGGCATGGTCGATCCTGTGGAAGAAGGGATCGCCGTTCTATCTGCCGGATCTGATCCTTGAGGGCGGTACGGTAAACGGAAAGAAGGTGCCCGCCTTCAATCGTCGAGATATCCGTAGTCTCGGCCCGGTCGCGCTCTTCAACAAAAAGCCTTGGGGGAGCGTTTCGGTCACGTTCGAAAATGCATCGTTGGACGGGCTAGCCACAATCTCGAACAAGGGTTTTACGTTCAAGCCTGAGGACGACACGTTCTCCGCCACGGTCGGCTTCTCCAACCTCACCTTTGCCGGAGACTACGCGCTTACCGGTGACGGGCTCGCAGGCTGCGCCATCGCGGGCGCGACGGGGATCCTGGGCATGTTCCCGCTTGAGGCAGCCGGGGACAGTGTCGATGCGGTACCGTATGACGATACGCATCTTGAACTTGCCAGGAGCTATCGCTCGAAGCTCGTGACCTCCGAGGGCGGGCTCTCGCTGGTTTCACGCTATTACGACAACAACGACGCGATGAACGAGATCGTGCGGGGCGACACCTTCTTCACCAAGATCTTTCCGACCGAAGAGACCGACGGCAAGACCAGCGCAGACTTTGCGACCCAGACCACGCTCGCCGCGCAGAACCCGGACAGCGATGCGCATACCGTGGGTGGCACCGCCTACAACAACCACGCTTTCGCGATGCAGATCGCGTTCACGAAGTCGGCCAACGATCTCTACAAGAAGACCGGTGACACCAAGTACACGACCGCCGCTACGCAAAGCGCGACCTTCTTGAACCAGACGCAGAAGACCGGGCTGGCGGAGACACCGAACAAGGTGTCGACAATCATGGACGCGGTGGCGAGTTCGACGCCTGACGACGGTGCAGGCGAGAAAGAGACGGACAGTGTCGCGCCCCAAACCGACGCGCAGCGCGCGATCGAGGAGAGGATTACCCGCGCCCATGAAGCATGGCTTGCGGAAGGAAATGAGAGCCGATCCTACTCCGAACTTCTGACCGCATCGGGCGCGCATCTGGGTACCGGATCGTTCAACGACAGCTTCGACGTGCCGAGTTTCACTTTCGAGGGAACGGCGAAGGTCACGGGGACGGTGCCGGACGTAAAGCTGACGATCACGCTCACCAAGGTCAGCGTCGATCTGCCAAACATCAATATTCAGCTCCAGCCACTCTCGAACAGCAAGCTCTATGCCGAAGTCGTTCAGGCAGTCGCTCAAAGCAAGTTCCTGCACGATCTCTTGCGCCGACGGCTCAATAGCGCGCTCAGCGGGCAGGACGTGCTCGACTACTTCTCGGAGCGCATCAACGACGCGATCACCAAGGCGCTTTCCGAACCGTGATCCATCGAACGGGCGGCGAGGTGCCGTCCTGCTCTCCATACGGGTCCGACATACGACGAAGGAATTCCTCCATGTCCGATTTCGATGTCTGCGTCAGCCTCTCGGAACAAGCGCTGAACTCTGCGACCGCCGCGATCTATGAGCGTCTGCACAAGGCCGGAAAGGTCTTCGTGGGCAGCGGCAAGGTCACCAAGGACGGGATCACCATCGATGTGAGCTACGACATCTCTGTCACGCCGTGTTTCGAGCTCAATCCGCCCCCAGCCGCCGCTCTCGCAGACGCGCTGCTCACCGCCCTTCCTGCTCAAACTACGCTGAGCGCTGGATTTGCGGCGGAGGAGACCCGAGCCGCGGCGGAAGCGACCGTGGCCGAGGCGCCGACGTTGCTCATGAAGTTCCCGACCATCGCATTCCAATTCAAGGATCCGGAAAGCGGGGACAAGGTGGAGCTGGACACGCCCGTCACGCTCTATTGCTCGCTGACGACAGAGGCCGGTCATACCACCTTCTCGGTTCTCAAGGCGACGGCACCTGAGCAGCCATCCGTCGGAGCGGAACTCATCGTACAGAACTTCTTGCTGCCGACGGTGGAAGAGAAGGCCGACGATCTCTTCCGTGGCCTCAAGATCCCGCCGCTCGATTTTCCCGGCGTGCCCCTATCGGCACCGGTCGTGGCCGTCGTTGGTGGGCGTATCTACGCCGCGATGATGCTTCGCGGTCATGGCACACCGTCCATCCCGGATGGCGGCATTGCGGGCCTGAAATCGGACTTCTTTCTTTTGGCAGGGCAACGCGTGCTTCAGGCGAGCGCAAGCTACGCCATCGCGAAAAGCCCGCTCCTCGACAAGAAGGACAGCAAGGGCAGCAAGGCGTTCAACGCCCATTACCACGTGAAGGCTGAACTCGTTCATCCGAAGGTCGCGGTCGCAGGCAGCGATCTGGACGTTGGTTTCCACTTTCAGGCCAGCATCGATGCGGGCGTGCACGTGTTCTTCGTGCCCATCGGGATTGGATATCGCGGCGACTCGGTACCAGAACCCTCGGCAATTTGCGCGCTCCAGCCACGCGGCACGAACATCCATGTCGTCGAAAAGAGCCTGAAGGCCTTCACCATCGTCGTGAAGCCGACGGGCTCGGTTCCGACCAAGGTGTTGAGCTGGATGCTGGAGTTCATCGTCCAGGGGATCGTCGGCGTTGTCACCCCATTCGTCACGGCTTTCCTAAAGGGGATCGACTTCACCTCGATCAAGATCCCGAGCATCGGAGAGAGCATCGAGGGAGAGGAGTTCAGCTTCACGCCAACCGGTCTCAGGGTCTCGAATGTGGGCGGGCGGATCGCCTTGGCCGGCAAGCTGGACGTTGGGTGAGGGAGACTGGGCCATGGCAAACATCCGCGTCCTCACCTGGAACATCCAGATTTACGGACCGCTGAAATACGGGACCACGCCCAACAATGTTGGCATCGCACAGCTCGTAGCCCGAGTGATCGTCGATAGCGGCGCTGATATCGCGGTGATCCAAGAGGTGCGTTCCAGCGTGGCGCTCGGCGTCGCGTTCTCGCTTGCACAGGCCGTCGACAACTACAGCCCTGGGGGCCAGACATGGTCCTACTTCACAACTAACGCACGGCCCACCGGGGACGCGGAAAGCTACGTCTTCATCTTCCGCACCGATGCGGGCGCGAACTTTGCGGAAGTGGCGGGCGCCGAGGGGATCGCGGCGAACAACTTTCCCAACAACTTCTCCGTGACGCATGGCCGGCGTGCCGCCTTCAAGGTCTTTCAGACTACCGACACGAACAACTATTTCGCCGTCACGAACTATCACGCACCACCCAACAATCAGGCGGTGATCGGGGTCGAGAGCTGCGCGCTGATGACCGAGATCTACAGCGTGAACCCGGGCGGCGGCGGAGCTCAGGCGATCGACGACCGGTTGCTATGCGGGGATTGGAACCTCGATGCCTTCGACGACGCGGATTACTTCGATCCGCTGACCGACCCGGTGCCTGCCAATCCACCGCCAGTTCTGGCGAACGGTGAAGGCGCGGGCACGACCGAGGCTCTGAACGGCAACGCCTTAAATGAGAGCACCCATGTGATGACGATCGGCGATGCGATCAACAATTGGGGGCAATTCCCGGGAAATTGGCCTGCCGGCGCACAACAATATCGTCAAATCGACATGGCAATCGACAATATTTTCTACAAATCCAATGGGCTGAACGCACGTGGCGTCCGCGATGTCATCTCGAGTATCAAAAATTCCTCGGATGGAGGACATGTGAGGGCAATCGCGAACACATTTTCTCTCGGCTATCCTAATGGAAGTCCTGCATTTCCGAACGCACAGTATTTTCAATCAGCAATAAATATTGCTCTCAGCACAACTGCCTGGGCATTTCTTTTCTACCGCTATTCAATATCCGACCATCTACCGGTCTATGTCGACGTGACCATCTGAGGGGGCGATCATGACACTCGAAGAGGTCCTCGACACGCTCAAGGCGCACGCCCCGTCCGACAAGCTCGATCTGCCGCCCGATGCCTTTGGCAAGGGCTCTCCAGTGGGGCGGCTGCTGTCGGCGGAGGTGCCGAATGGCGGCTACTTGAAGGTAACGGTTGCCGAACTGACGATCGACGAAGCCAAGGCGCGGGTGGTCCTGACGGGGACAGGGACCGGCGCGCCCGTGACCGCGATGGCGGTGACGGCCTATTTCACCGTTGGCGCGGCGGGCGTGGAGATGGCGCTGACGGCGACAGGGGGCGAAGATTGGACTTTCGCCTCCAGCTATCCGCAACTCGCCACAACTTTCGTGGAGACGATGGCCTTCACCGGCGCGACCCTGACGCTGGACAGCAGCGCTTTGCCGGCCTTCGCCGTGGCGCAACCCGGAGCATCCGTCGCCCCACAGGTCTTCTCTGGCAAACTCGGCTTCGCCGAGGACCTCTCCTGGCTTCTGGGGGATAAGGCGTCGCTTGATATCTCGGGCGCGGTTAGCCTGCAGAACGGCATGCCGGCCTTCGCCTTCACGGTAGACACCGGCGATGTCGATCTGCCGCCACTCGGCACGCTTAGCGGCACGTTCAGCTTTGCCGGCAAGGTCGAGAGCCGGACGGTTGAGCACATCGGCGGCGGATCGAAGACGACGGTCTACGAGACCACCTTGTCTCTCGGCGTCGGGGCGCAGATCGAGATCGGTTCGGTGGAGGTCGCGCTCTTCCTCGACCTCGCTACCGGCGGGCTCATCACGGTCACAGCGGCCTTTGCAGCGGGCAAGAGCATAGGGCTCGACGATCTTGCGGGCATCACCGGCGGGGCGGATCTGACATCGAGCTTGCCGCCCCCCAGCGACTATGATCCCGGCAGTTCCTTCGTACTGGGCGAGCTGTCGCTGACCGTCTCACCCTCGCAGAAGCGCATCAGCTCAGTCTCGGTCACCCTAACAGGGGCGCCGCAATGGCCTCTCTTCAAGAACACCACGCTCTCGGACGTCGGCGTTAGCTTCTTCGTCGGCAACCCAGGCAAGCAACCGATCATCAGCGCATCCGTGTTCGGCGATATTGCGTGGCCCGGCGGCTCATTGCGCGGCTCGAGCACCTATCTTCAGACACCCGACAGCAAACGAAGCTTCACACTCGCGATCCATCTCGCCGAGGGTGCGAGCATCGATCTCACCACAGTGCTGGACATGCTGTTGAAGACGGACGTGCCGGGCAATCTCAAGATCGATAAGCTCGACCTCGTCTTCACCCCCACTTCGGGCGATATCAGTCTCGCGACGGAAATCGACGGCGACTGGCCCATCGATCTTGGCATCTTGACGGTATCGCTTGAGCAGGCCGGCCTTGAGATCGCGCGGACGGGTGGGCAAACCACCGGCCAAATCTATGCCCGCGCCGCCATCGGGGATGCGGAGCTTACCGGTGTTTGGACCCTGCCAAAGGATCTGCGGCTCACCGGGGCGCTGAAGAAGGCGCAGTCGCTGAATACGCTGATCAAGACCGTTACGGACATCACACCGCCTGCGGGCATGCCTGAGATCAGCATCACCGAGGCGACCGCGACGATCAGCGTGGCGAACACCCCGGCCTTTCATGCGAGACGTCTGGCAGCGGGCGCCACGGTCTACGACTTCAGCGCCAAGGCGACGGCATCGACCGAAGTCGACGGCAAGAACGTCACTCTCGGAACCGCCTTCTTCGAGGTACGCAAGGCACCCGAAGGCTTCGGTTTCCTCGCCGGGTTCGAGGTACCGGCTGCATGGTCCCCTGGCGAACTGGTCCCTGCCCTCGGCATCGTGTTCGAGGAGCTGAAGTTCAAGGACACCGGCGTCCTCATCTCGAGCATCAAGACAAGCGACGTTCAGATCCCCGGACTGAACCTGCCCGCCCTGCCGGACAGCATCGACCCAAGCATCGTCGTCTTCACCAGCCTGGATCTCGACGGCGCACTGAAACCCGTGTCCACGATTTTTCAGGGCTCAGTCGAGTTTGACCTGCTCGGCGTATTGGACCTGCGAACACCGCTCAACTCGTCGATAAAGGCGTCGCTCAGAAGCCTGGAGAAGAATAACGCGATCCAATTCAACTCGGTCGATCTTACGATCAAGCCGGGAGAGATGAGCGTCACACTCGCCATCTCCGCCATCTTCAACATCCCCAGCACAAAACCACCAACGATCGTCGGTAGCGCGACGGTGGCGTTGAAGAACGGCGTCCAGATCAACATCAGCTTGGTCATCGAAGACTGGGAGAACCCTTTCGATATCCCAGGCCTCACGATCCAGAAGTTTGGGCTGGCGCTGGGTCTTTCGGAAGGCCAGCCGACAATCGGTGCGTTGGGAAGCTTTCTGATCGGACGGGGAGCGGATGCCTTCGTCTTCACCATCGGAGCCGAGATCATCGACTTTGAAGTGCCGGGCGCGATCCTCTTCAACCTCGACAGCGCCAGCGGTCGGACACTGATGCTGTCGAACATGATCGATCAGTTCGTGCCGGACTTGGAACTGAGCCATGTCCCGGTCCTCAGCGACGTTGGCTTCAAGCGCATCGATTTTCTGCTGGTCGACGATCCGGCTGGCTTCCGCATCGGGGACACAGTTTTCCCACCCGGCATCCGGCTCGACGTGGACATCACCCTCTACGACTGGGAAGGGATACTCGACGTTGCGGTGAACCAAACGAAGGGCATCTACGCGAAAGGTAGCATCTCGAACCCCATCAATATTGGCGATGGGTTCCTGGTGATCTCAGACAGCAGCGGCAAGAAGGGGCCGGAGGCGCTGATCGATACTTCCGCTTTCCTCTCCGGCGTGGCGCTGACCGACCGACAAGGTTTCCGTACGGGCGAGATCGACCTTACGGCCGAGGGACGCATCGTCGCCACCGGACGCTCGAACCTTCCCGTGCGCGTGACAGCCGGGGCAGCGACGTATCTGGAGCTCGATGCCAGCGTCACGCTGCTCGACGTCTACGCCCAGACCATCAAGGTCGCCGTCGCCACCGACCGGTTCGAATTCCTCTACGAGTTCGTGTTCCTGAAGGTGAAGGAACAGCTCGCCTGCTCGTTCAGCGAGGCGGAGAAGAGCTTTGCGGCCTCCGCAGCTTTTGCCTTCGACTTCAAGATCTCGACTAAGGCGCTGAAGAAAGACGGCGTCACCGTCGTGCCTCCACTGAACATCGACGCGCCGCAGGCCGCCTTCGGTCTTGGCATCGCGTTCTCCTGGTCCTCGAAACCGGACGGCACCTTGACCGTCCACATCGATTTCACCTGGAAGTCCTATAACTTCCATCTCGATTTCACGCTGACGCTCGCGGATATCGAGCACGCGCTCGACAATCTTTGGCAGGCCGTGAAGACCTGGATCGCAAACAACCTGCGCACATTCCTCAAACCACTGATCAAGAACATCGAAACCTTCGTTGGCGCGATCAAGAATGGCGTTCTGGCGTTCGCGCATGATGCCTTGGAGATCGGCAAGGCGATCTATCACCTGTTCATCGGCACAGTCTCGAACCTCGCCCATGCGATCGCGGAGGCGTTGAAGACCCTGGGCTTCAACTTCGCGGAAATCGTTGAGGCGCTTCGCAAGATTTTCAACGAGAGCGCGGACTGGGCGACCAAGATCGTCTCGGCGATCTGGGGCACCTGTGCCATGGCCGGTGCCGATCAGCTCATGTTTGGTCCTCTGCAGGGGCCGGTCGCTGTCAGTCGCATCCATGCCCTGCCACCGCGTCTTCTGATTGACCTGCGTGCCAGCGACGAGGGCCAAGCGTTCCTCCTCGACTACTACGAGCATGAGGCCGAGCTTCTTTCCCTGCTCTCCGACGCTCCTGTACTAGATCAGCGGATCGAGGGTGCCGCCCGAGCCATTGATGGTGCATTCGCTTCGGGCCGTCCGCTGGCACCACCGCTTCTGGAGGCCATGGACTTGCTGCTCCCGCATGCGAGCGACCCGTTGCGGGAGCGCATGATCGCGCTCAAGCCGGCGGTCGAGGCAATGGGGGACGAAAGCCCGGCGGAGGTCCTTGGCCGGCTGCGACCTCATCCATGACCGATGGCCCCAATCCCGTCGCCGATGCCTGGAAGCTCGTTGCGGAGGAGGCAGCGCGCTTCGATGCGGCGCTGGCGGAGGCGTTGGAGCCGCAGCGCGCATATCTGACCGAGCTTGAGCGCACACTTTATGGGGGCGGCAAAAGGGTGCGCCCGCTTCTGCTGATCCTCGCCGCGAAACTGGTGGCCCCCGACAGACCGCTCAGCCACAAGGCGGTGCAGGGCGCCGTCTCGCTCGAGATGCTGCACGTCGCCACCCTTATCCACGACGACATTGTGGACGACGCCTCCATGCGCCGGGGCGGCCCGTCGATCCATGCCGAACGGGGCACCGCGGCGGCCGTTCTCATCGGCGACCTGCAGTTCATTCAGGCAATCCGCGTCTTCGCCGGCAGCGTCGATACCGAGGCGGATATGGGCCTTGTTCGCCTCGTCCTCGACGTGGGCTTCAAAATCTGCTGCGGCGAGCTCGACGAAATGGCCGACGTGGCGGAGGCAAGCGCTGAGATGCGTCGCCAGCGCTACTTCCAGACGATCGACCGCAAGACCGCGATCCTGTTTGGGCTCGCCTGCGAGGTCGGCGCGACACTCGCGAACGGGCGGACCCGGCAGATCGCGATGCTGAGCCACTATGGCCGCTCAGTCGGACGCGCCTTTCAGATCATGGATGATCTCTTCGACCTCGTAGCGGGCTCGCATAGCTCGGGCAAACCGCGCGCAGCAGATCTTGCCGCGCGGTGCTGGACGCTCCCGATCATCAACGCCCATGAGGAGGCGACCCCTGGTTCCGCACTTGCCGCCGTGATGGCCGGGCATGCCACGGCAGCCGAGGATATCGAGGCTGCCCGCCGCCAAGTGGCCGACAGCGACGGCTTCGCCGCCGCCTACCACGCCGCCCGGGCCCACGCTTTGGCCGGAGCGGCTGAGCTCGAAGGCTTTCCCGCCGGCCCGTTCCGCGAGGCGTTGATCCGCATCGCGCATCACGTGGTCGATCGCGGGATCGGCACCCCGCCGCCCGGAGAGGACCCATGACCACACCACCCGATAAGTATCTGCAATTCCTGCTGAACCTCTTCTACAGCAAGATGATCGAGAAAACCTCGGAGTTCTACTTGCCGAAGCTCATCGAGCAGCAGAAGGACCCGACCTACGAGCCTTATGTGATCAACGGCGAATGGACGATCGAGGACGATCCGAGCCTGCTGGCGGCGGGCTGTCCGATATGCCTGGCCACGGCTCCCGAAGATGCCGGGTTTCCAGTGCTGGAGGGCTTGAGCGATGAGGATCGAACCGCGGTGCTCTGTCTCGATGCCGGAGGACCGATCTGCCAGATCTCGATGTTCTTGCCGAGCGCGCCACCGGCACTGACCCTCACCGACCCATCGAACGTGGATTTCGATGGCAAGATACCCTTCGTCGTCGCCGGTCTGTCCAATGTGCTACCGAGCCAGCCGGTGGTGACATCCGGCGAAGATATCGATGGCAGCGCGACGTTCTCCAGCGTTGCGGACTGGAAGCATCATGACGGGATCACGCTGACGGGGAACTTCATCCTGACGCAGAACTGCTGCATGTCCACGGACGGGCGTAGCTGCACGCCGGGCGGCAAAACCTGGCATAACCGCGGCTACGGCACCTTCAAGGCCGTGCTGAAGAGCTCGAGCGTCAAGGCCCAGGCAACGGCGTTCTTCAAGGGCAAGGCGCTGCAGGTGAAGGTCACCAAGCTTGATTTCGAAGCGGATCCGGATACCGAGAACCTCACCCTCACCGCGGATATGCTGTCGATCAAGGATCCGAACGAGCGCAAGAGTTGGGAAGCGACGCTGCAGATCGCGCTCGATGCGGAGCAGACGCGCAAGGCGGTCGTAAGCAACCTCCAAGAGCGTTTGGCATCCGAAAAGGTGAGACAAGACTTCGAGAAAGCGATCAACGATGCGCTCGGCAAATTCACCGGAGCGGATGCCGCCGCCCTACTCGCCGACGCGCCCGAGGCGCTACGTTGCCAAGTGCCTCCCGGCTTTGAAGAGAACTACTTGAAGCGCTAACCGCAACGCGGGGCCCGATGCGGGACGATGTCGAGCCCCGCGCCTTTGAACACCACGAGAGCCGCACGATCACGCATCATCCTAATGGCCTGACTGAAACATTGGATGTCGTTATTACGAGACCTGATCCGGCAATCCAGTTGTCCATAAGACACCGCTACGAGTTCGTTTTTCTGGATCTCCAGGTCACGCTCGGGGATGACGTAAATGGTCTCGTTCCGTCGGAGCTGGACCACTAACCGGTAGCTGCATACTGGCTCTTTCGGGGCGCGCATCAGCGTCTGTATCATCCCGATGTCCGCTGTCCTTCGTTGAAGAGCGCTCGTCCACAGCGCTGCGCAGTGGCTCAGGACATGTTCGCTGGCCAAGGGACGGGCCACCGGAAAAAACCGATACCATTACTGGATCGAACGGAACGCCCGACCGGATGCCAGAGGTGGCAGTCGTGGGCGTCAGGCGATCTACTGCAACGGATCGAATTGGATTGGGCTGAGACTGATATCTTTCGGCACGGCACCACCCCTGAACCAGTCGACGATCCTGTCGTCGAGATCAGGCTCGGCCTCTAGCGCCTCGAGGAGTGCGTTGTGCGAACCGCCATGTATGGTCACGAGTGCGGCGTTCGGGAAATGGGCAAGGGTCTCGACGGCGTTCCGAAACGGTGTGCTCGTGTCGTAGGTGCCGTGAAGGAGCAGGCCCGGCACGGATGAGACCTCGCCTGCCTGAAAACTTGGTGGCAGGGGTGAGGTCCGCCAGCCGGAACAAAGCGCCTCCATCCAAGTGACATTGTTCGGGAACCGCTCAGGACTGCGTGCGATCAGCGCATCTCGTCTTTCCTCCGAGATCGAAGAAGCGCAATCGAAGAGACCGACGGCCGCATCCGACGCGCCGTAGCCGGCAAAGAAACCCGCCAGTCGGCGCGCGAAGAACATCCGCCACGTCCCCTCGCCGGCCATGATCTTTGCCACGTCCGCCGGCCACGATCTCATACCCTCCCGGTTGCTCAGATAGTATCCGAAGCCGAAGTACTCATCCGCAAGGACCGATGCCTCGATTTCGTGGGGCTGCAAACCGTAAGCGAGATCCGGGCTTTCTTCCGCTCTCGCCGCCAACGATTGCAGCGCCTTAAGGGGATCTTGCGCCTCGAACGCCCCGGCCCAGACACCCTCAGCCTCGCGTGCAATCTCCCGTACGGCCTTCAAGACCTCCGCCCCGTCGTCGAAGGTGTGATCATAGCCTTCGACGCCAGTCACGAAGAAGCGCTCCACCCGTTCTGGAAAGAGCCGCGTTGTCGTCAGCGTAAAGTGGGAGCCGAAGCTCGTACCGTAGAGATTGACGGTCTCGTACCCGAGGGCATCGGCCACAGCGATCACATCCGCGGCTGCCTCGACGACCGTGTAGCCCGAGAGATCGAAGCCATCCGCGATCAAGTTCTGGCGCCCGGCGGCCCCCACATCGCGCCAGAATGCGAGGCTGTCTTCACGCGATCGCACGACACGAAACTTGTCGGACGGGCCGTCGAGATCGAACGCGGGTCGCGAGGAATGGATGCCTCGCAGATCCACCATCACGACATCGCCGATCCGCCGGAACAATTCGATACGAGCATGGACCCAAGCGCTCTCGATGCTCCTTATGTGGCTGCCGCCGGGGCCGCCGGCGAGCATCACCACCGGGGCACCCTGTGCGCCTTCGATCCCTGGAACGATGGCGTAACCGATCTCAATGGATCGGCTTTCCGGCTTGGCGCGGACTTCTGGAACTTCGATGGTTCCTCGAATGACGGTGAAGCGCGTGCCTCTATGGGTTTCGATCTCGCGGCTTTCCCGCTCCACGCCGCGAAACACGACCGCCTGCCACTCACCGTCGTCCGCCGCGTTGCTGAACAAGTTTGCCGTCAGCACGGCGACTGCGAGGAATACGACCGCTGCTGTCTTTGGTCGCTTCTTCAGCCAGTTCCCAGAAGTGCCGATCATGCCGCCGAGCGAACAGGGTTTCGGGCGTCTCGGGCGTCCTTCGGGCCGCGCACCGTCACGGAAACCGGTCCGCCAAAGCCCGGCACGCCCCCTCGGCATAATTCGGTGCTAAGCTGCCCGGTCTTCCCTGGGCCGAGATCGCGCTTGAAGTGGGCCCGCAGATCCTGCGCTTTCTGAAACTCCCTCGCGAAGAACGCGTATTGCGTGACGTATGGTCTGGTGAGCGCCTTTGCCCGCCGGGCGATCTCTTCCCCGAAGCGCATAGGCAGAAGTGTCTCGATCGAGGGGCGGGACGTTGGGAGATCGTCGCGCGCATCGGCTAGGGACGGTGTTGCGGCCACGGGATGGCCCTCGCTAAGGTGATCGGCGAAGAGAGCGGTCGGGTGGTCCGGATCGGCGGCGGTCACGACGGTATCTGAAGTGATGGTCATCGTCGGTGGGATCCCAGTCAGCCAAAGGGCCGGTCGAAGAAGTCAGGGGTTGCCTGTTGACCTGGCCGGCGCTGGCTGGGTGCAGGAGAATTGCATCGCCGAAGGGCGCCCGATGAGCAAGCTGACGACGGGCACCAAGCAAAAATCGTGACCATGATCCGTTGGTTGTATCGACCAAATGGTCGGAGCGGAGCTGCCGATCCGAAGCGGAATGCGGTTCGCCTGACGAAGAATGACGCCTTTCGAGATCGCTCACTGCTGCGCCGCGCTGCCGTGGTCACCTTTGTCGGCGCTCTACTAGGCTCGATTACGACGCAAGGCATGGGGCCGAGGCGGACGCGACAAACTCCGTATCACAGGCCGCGCGTAACGGGCGCCCGCCGCGTGGTTTCCATCCGCGTTTGCGCAGCCTAAGCTAGGGCCAGCCAGTCGATGTCCCTTCGACGAGCCGTGAGCTCATGAGACCGGATGCATCGCGTGAAACTGGCCCTACCAAGCAACCATGATGCCGCTGCGTACTCGCAAAGCAGGTCCGAGCTTTATCGCGTGGCCGTTTCCATCGTTGGCGACGCGGCGAGTGCGGAAGATTTGGTCCAAGAGAGCTGGCTAAGGTGGAGCGGGCGCGGTTATCCGACCGAAGGCGCCCCGAAGATCCTGCGGCGGATCGTGCGCAACCTCGCTTGCGACCTTCTGCGCAAGCGGCGGCGTGAGGAGGCGGTTTTCCGATCGCTTGCAAGCGAGAGCGACCATGCCCCAGACGTCGAGAGCCTCGTCGCCGACCGAGAGCAACTAAAACGGGTCGAGAACATCCTTGCGACCTTGCCCGAGCGCACCCGGATGGCCTTCCGCATGAGTTGCGTCGAGGGCAGAACCTATGCCGAGATCTCCGAGCGTTTGGGTGTCTCCCGACCCCGCGCGCACCAATTGGTCAGCAAGGCTTTGTCGAAGATCACGATAGAGCTCGCGAAAGAACGCTAGATCGAGTGACCGGCGGCAAGCATGGGGCATGACCGCGTCGGGGTTAAAGGCGGATGTCGGACAAGGATCGAACCGAGCTCGTCGACGAAGCGGTCGAGATCTTCCTCGCCCTCCGCGCTGCTCCGTCCGACCGCGCTCTCTTGCGGCATCGTGATCTGTTTCTGGCCCGCGGGGGCGTGGAGCGCGAGGTGTATGACGAGGTAGCCAGGGCCTGGGGTACGGCGGCGGTTGCGGGGAGGGCGCGGCCGCGAGCCCGGCGGCGTGTCGCTGTAGCGACCATCGCGGCGGCCGTTCTTGCGGCTGCAGTCTTCGGTCCGGATGCGTATATTCGCGTTCGATCCGACTTTCGCAGCGGGGAAGCGCCGGCGCACATCGAATTGTCCTCTGGGGACGTGATGCATCTCGACGCGCGCTCTGCGATCGAGGATGAGAGCGGCGCGGAGACCCGACGGATCAACCTCCTCCAGGGGGCCGCCTTCTTCGATGTGGAGCGCGATGGCCGTCCATTCATCGTGGAGACCGACCACGTGATCGTGTCGGTCCTCGGCACCTCGTTCGAGGTCGCGAAGAGCGGCTCAGCAACGATCGTCGGCGTGGCCGAGGGCGCGGTCTCGGTTGAGTATCGCGGTGAGACCCACGAGGTTGCGGCCGGCGGACGCCTCATCGCGTCCAACGCGGCAGGTCTCCAACACGCCCAAGTCGACCCGAGCTTGATCGCGCCATGGCGCGGCGACCGGCTGATCGCGGATGGGCTCACTTTCGAAGCTCTTGCGGAGATCGTGGAAAGACGTCTGCCGGGCGCGGTGGTGCTGATGGGCGAGGATCTCAAGCAGACACGCATCACAGGCGGCTTCGACCTCAACGAACCGATGACCGCCCTGCGCGCGATGGCGGCGGTAATGGGTGCCCGTGTCGTCGCCGCACCGCCCGCGATCACGCTGATCTTCGATCCCGGTTTCTGACGCGGCGGCCTTAACAAATCGCCGCGCCAATCGTCATGCGTTTGTGGGCGCGAGGAAAAGGACCGCCCGCGGCGAGGAGACGGGGCGCGGAGACGGAATGAAAACCTCAAAGCTTGTCTGCGTTCTGGCGCTTCTTCCCTGTCTGATTTCCGGAACCAACGCTACGGGCCAATCTGCAGATCCGCTCGTCGAGATCGACATCCCGGCGCAGTCGCTTGGAGCCGCGATCCGCGCCTTCATCGCCGAAACCGGCCTTCAGGTGAGCGTCGAGACCGCGCTGATCGACGGGCGGCGGAGCCAAGCCATCAGCGGCCCGTCGACACCGAGAGATGCGCTCGGGCGGATGCTGGCGGGATCCGGGTTGGTCATCGATCGCGTGGCGACAAACGTCTTCGTCTTGCGCGCCTCAACACCGATCACGGCAAACGAAGACGGTGTCCTCGAACTCAACGAAATCGTCGTTTCGGAGTCGTTACTCGGCCGGGTGCCTGGCGCAACGGGCAGCGGTGCGCCCTTCGACGTCTTCGAGGAAGCACGCACCATCGAGACCATCGGAGGGGAGGAGATCGAGCGCGCCGGCCTTGGCGATATCGCCGATGCCATCGATACCGCCGCAAACGTGGTCGTGACGAACCAGTTCAATCCGACGACCTTCGAAGTGACGGTCCGTGGCATCAGCGATGTGGGCAACGTGAACTCTACAGCACCGACGGTCGGCCTCTTCGTCGACGGTGTGCTGCTCAATCAATCCGGTGGTGTGGCAGGCACCAATCCGGGTTTGGTCGACACCGAACGCGTCGATGTCTTCCTCGGCGCGCA
>JBCDFC010000083.1:0-18857 GCA_039178805.1 Pseudomonadota bacterium
CCAGTTTGAGCAGCATATCCGCGCGGTCGCGGGCTGGCCGCTGGGCGACGGGACCCGCCACGCGGACGCTGAAATGGTGAACATTATCGGCGACGAAGCCCATGACTGGGCCAGCCTCGCCGCCGAGCCCGGCCTCGCGCTCCACCTCTACGGCAAGGCCGAGGCGCGCCCTGGCCGCAAGATGGGCCACTACACCCGCGTGAGCGCACTGGGCGGCTGAGCAGAGCGCCATTGTGGTAACCGCTTCGTAAACCTTCCCAGTCTCCACTCTCCCCGCTCCGACCCATCGGGGCGAAAGGAGGTGATGGCACTGCATGAAGAGAACTATCAAAAGGCGATGGTCGCGCTCGGCACCATAGGCGCAATCGTGGCAATCGCCGAGCTCATCTTCGGCTAGCGCCGAGAATGAGCGGGCCCGCGAGCTACCACTCGCGGGCCCAAGGTGCTGGCACTGCAGCAACTATCGATGGACGTAGTGTGCTCCAGAACATCTTACCGGTCAATGAACGGCGGTCACCCTTCCGCCGGTTGCGCCCCATCCAGCGGGCCGTCGCCGGGCTTCGCAGCGCGCGCATGCGGCGGTTTCACGAAAGACAGCGCGTGAGATAGGGGGGCAAATGCCATGCGCGCAAGCGGGTTCGACTTCACCTGCCCCTTAAGCTTCTCGAACTGCATCACATTCTCGATGCGGCGGTCGAGGAAGGCCCAAGTGTCCGCCGACCCTTCGCTCTCATCACCCAGCCAGTAGAGCACGGTCGCTGAGTACACCGAGGAGAGGATCGCTCGCTTCGTGTACCAGTTGTAGTCGTCCGAGCGGTCGCCGCAGGCGCTCCAGATCACATCAGCCGTCGACCAAAGCGCCTTCGTGCTCTCGCCAGCATAGGGCGGCAGCGCCAACAGGCTCGCACCCCGGCGCACCGCGTCCTTGTGCTCCGAGACAAGCTCCAGCCGTCGCTTGACGCAGAACGTCACCCGCTCACGGATCCGCATGGCAGAAAGATCGACACCTGCAAGATCCTCCGCCAACCGCCGATCCATCATGTCGTGAAAGGCCAGCGCCATATCGACACCGCCGCGCGGGAAAGCCATCGCAGCCGTCTGCGCATCGATCCCCGTATCCTCGCATGCGGCCTCAAGCGCGGCCTTGCTCCAACCGTCGAAGACGACATTTGGCAACGCCGCCTCGATCAGCGTGTCGCGCGTCTCGGAAATCGGCTCATCGCCATACGTTGCCATTCATCGCTCTCCGTCTCTGCCGCTCCGATCGGAGCGAAAATATCATGTCGTGGCCCGGACTTGCGCGGTGGACAGCGCGGGCACCCCACCGTATATAGCCCACCTCTGAAGAACAGCAGCAACGGAAAGGTGGTGACCTAGGTGCAGGTACTGGTTCGCGACAACAATGTCGATCAGGCGCTCCGTGCGCTCAAGAAGAAGATGCAGCGCGAAGGCGTGTTCCGCGAGATGAAGCTCCGGCAGCATTACGAGAAGCCGTCGGAGAAGCGGGCGCGGGAGAAGGCGGAAGCGATCCGTCGGGCGCGCAAGCTGGCGCGGAAGAAAGCGCAGCGCGAAGGTCTTCTTTGACAACGGAGCGTCCGGCACTGCGACCGGAATGCAACCATGGCACATGAACCCCCGGACGTAACACGTTCCGGGGGTTTCTTTTTTGGCGGCCCCACGTCCTCATCTCCCGAGAGGTAGATAGCTGTGATCGAGAGTCCGTCAGAGGTTCCGGAGCAGCGGCAGAGGACATCGGGCAGATGATCACGACCGCGACTGCGCGCACGGCCCATGGCCTGCGGCTCTATGCTGTTGGCGATATTCATGGGGACTTCGACGGTCTGAAACGCGCGAGGCATCAGATCGCCGACGATCTGCTGCGTCGACCAACGGAGGACTGGCGGGTCGTGCTCCTCGGCAACTACATCGATCGCGGCGCTAAGTCGCGCGAGGTGCTGGCGCTCCTCTCAGCGCTCGACCCCGCCGCGCGCACATACTGCCTTGCGGGCAATCGTGAGAAGTGTCTCACGGACTTCCTTGCTGATGCAGATGCGGCGTCTTTCTACCCCTGGCTCGATGATGGCGGCCTCGCGACGCTGGCATCTTACGGGATCGAAGCATCATCACCGTTCGACTTTCCCGATGCGGCGGCGCGGAGGGATCTGCGGGTCTCCTTGGCTGAGAACATCCCCCCTGCCCAAGCGGCCTTTCTCGCCGGTCTCGCCCATGGCGCCCGCTTCGGCGACTACTTCTTCGCCCATGCGGGTATCCGTCCAGGTCGACCGATCGCGGCGCAGACCGTCTCGGATCTGATCTGGGCACCGGGCTTTCTCGACTGCGCGACGCCATTCGAGGCTGTCGTCATCCATGGCCATAGCCCAGTCCGCAGCATCGAGGTCCATGCCAACCGGATCGCCATCGACACAGGTGCGTCGCATGGCCCTTCCTGCCTGGTCCTCGAGGGGGCCGACCGCTTGTTGCTGACCGATGAAGGGCCCTGCTACCTGCCCGCGCCGCAGCCCGATGCTGATGTGGACGCGATACCAGCCCCCGCAATCGCGGCCTGACGCCCGGATGGCGCGAACGGTGCGATACGGCACCGCCCAACTGCCCGAAGGCTTGCGGCTCTACGTGATCGGCGATGTGCATGGCGAACTCGACGCGCTGAGGCGACTGCATGACTGGATCGGGTCGGATCTCAGCAATCGTCCGCCGGCAGACTGGCGCATCGTGCATCTCGGCGACCTCATCGACCGTGGCCCCGACAGCGCAGGGGTCCTCGCCTTTCTCGCGGGATGCGACCGCAGCCACGTCCTATCGGTCTGCGGTAACCACGACGCTTATCTGAAGATGTTTCTCGCCGATCCGATGGGTGCCCCGTTCTCCAACTGGCTCTACAACGGAGGCGACAAGGCGCTGCAATCCTTCGGTGTCGACCGAGGTTTGATCGGCGGCCGCGACCGCATGGCACTGCATGAAGCCTTGCAGGAGGCGATGCCTGTCACGACCCGTAGCTTCCTCGACCGACTTCCCGACAAGCTGCTATTCGGCGATTTCGGCATCGTTCATGCAGGTATCCGGCCCCGTATCGCCTGGGGGGATCAAACCGCCGACGACCTGCACTGGATCCGCGGCGATTTCCTCCGCAGCAAGACGCTGCACGAAGTCTTCGTCGTGCACGGTCACACCCCTGCAGCGGAGATCGAGTTGAGGCGCAACCGGGTCAATGTCGACACCGGCGCGGGCAAGGGCGGCGTCTTGTCGTGTATCGTCATCCAAGGCTCGACGATCGAGCGCCTTGGGGAGCACGGGCCGGAGTCCCTGCAGCCAAGCAGATGACCGCGACGGTCAGCGCGCGACCCGAAGGAACTCCAGCACATCATCCATTGCGCCATAGCGCATCAGATCGTTGTGGGCGCCACGAGGGTAGACGATCAGCTCTTTCGGCTCGGGCGCCGCAGCGAAAAGGCGTCGCGCCTCCGCAACCGGCACAGTCCTGTCCCGCTCTCCGGCGAGGATCAAAAGCGGCGCCTCAAGACGGGGGATGCGGTCGATGCTGTCCCATCGCTCATCCCAAAGCAGGAAACAGGCGAGCGACCATGGGTAGTGATGCTCGGCGACGCTGCAAAGCTGCGCAAACGGCACCTCGAGGATCGCGGCGCTTACCGGGCGTTCGACGGCGACGGCGGTGGCGAGGGCTGCGCCGAGGCTAACGCCCCAGACGGCGGGCGGGGATGCGGCTTCGGGAAAGAGCGACGGCAGCGCGTCGTAGAGCGTCAGCGCATCGCCGATCAGCGCTTCCTCGCTCGGAGCGCCGGGTGCCCCGCCGGCGCCGCGCGGCACCAGGATCGCGACCCCCCACCCTCTGATGGCAAGCGGCGTGACGTGTCGAGCCATCGACGGCACATGCCCGGCATTGCCGGTGAAGTGCAGCATCACGGGCTGCCCATCAACCGGCGGCGCCACCCAGGCAAGGATCGGCGTCCCATCCGCAGCGGTGAGCCTCGCAAGCCGCCCACGCGGCAGCCCATCCACCTCCGCGGCATCGAAGGACTGAGACTGCGGATAAATCCGCTCATGCCGGCTGAGCAGCAAGAGCCCAACCAGCGCGATCCATAGCACCAAGGCAAAACCACCGAGCGTGAGCATCGTTCGCAGGAGCCGGTGGCGCATTGGCTTCATGGTAAACGATTTCCTTACCCATGCCCTGCGACGTTGCTCCCGCCCCGAACCTTCGGGGTGGAAGGAGGTGATGTGATTGGACGAAAGAGGCTATCGTTTCGCCATGGTCTTGCTCGGGGTCCTCGGCCTCGCGCTAACCGCGGCGAAGCTCATCCTCGGCTGAGGCCGAAATGAGCAGGGCCCGGGAGAAACCACCTCCCGGGCCCACTGTGATGCGATTGAACGCATCGGCTACCTTGACAAGAGTATCGCGCGAAAGCCTTGCTCAAGCAATAACAACCTCATGCAACGAGCGGCAGCAGGCTCTCGAGTGACGCCTTCGCGTCGCCATAGTACATTCGGCTGTTGTCCTTGAAGAATAGCGGGTTCTCGATGCCTGAGTAGCCGCGCCCCTTGCCTCGCTTCGAGATGAAGACCTGCCGCGACTTCCAGACCTCCAGCACCGGCATGCCGGCGATGGGGCTGCCCGGATCGTCCTGCGCGGCCGGGTTCACGATGTCGTTCGCACCGATGACGATGGCGACGTCCGTCTCGGGGAAATCGTCGTTGATCTCCTCCATCTCAAGCACGATGTCGTAGGGCACCTTCGCTTCGGCCAGCAGCACATTCATGTGACCCGGCAAACGGCCGGCCACAGGGTGGATGGCAAAACGAACCACCTTGCCCTTGTCGCGTAGCTTCCGCGTCAGCTCCGACACAGCCTGCTGCGCCTGGGCGACCGCCATGCCATAGCCCGGCACGATCACAACACTGTCCGCGTCGTTGAGCGCCGAGGCCACGCCGTCCGCATCGATCGCTATCATCTCGCCATCGACTTCCTGCGCGCTCGACTGCTCGCCACCCCAGCCGCCGAGAATGACGCTGATAAAGGAGCGGTTCATGCCCTTGCACATGATGTAGCTGAGGATCGCGCCCGAGGCACCCACCAGCGCACCGGTGACGATCAGCAGGTCATTGCCGAGGGTGAAGCCGATCGCGGCCGCCGCCCAACCCGAATAGGAGTTCAGCATCGAGACGACGACGGGCATGTCCGCCCCGCCGATCGCCATGATCAGATGCCAGCCGATCGCGCCCGCGATGATCGCGACCAGGATCATCGTCCACACCCCGGCCCCCTCGAGGTAGAGGTAACCGAGGAGCACGCAGATCAGGAACCCAGCGAGGTTCATCTGATGGCGGAAAGGCAGTGTCAGCGCGTTCGAGCCGATCTTCCCGGCAAGCTTGCCATAGGCCACGATACTGCCCGTGAAGGTGATCGCGCCGATCAAGATGCCGAGGAAAAGCTCCACCTTGAGGATCGCAAGCTCGACGGGTGACTTCTTCGCGATGGTCGCGGCGAAACCTGCAAGCTCATCGACCGTGCCGGCCGACACGGCCTCGAGCGCGTTGCTCATTTCGAAATCGGCATTGAAGCCGATGAACACCGCCGCGAGGCCGACAAGGCTGTGAAAACCCGCCACCAGCTCCGGCATCTGGGTCATCTGCACCTTGTTGGCGACGTAGTAGCCGCCGATGCCACCGATGATCACCATCACCGCGATCAACCCATAGCCCCCGACACCGGGGGCGGCGATCGTCGCCAGCACCGCCAGCGTCATGCCGATGATGCCGTACCAGATCGCCCGCTTCGCCTTCTCCTGGTTCGAGAGGCCGCCAAGGGCGAGGATGAAGAGAATGGCCGCCACCACATAAGCGGCCGTCACGAGACCGTAGCTCATCTACCGATCCCCCCGTCAGGACTTCTGGAACATGGCGAGCATCCGGCGCGTCACGAGGAAGCCGCCGAAAATGTTCACCGATGCCATGAGGACTGAGAGCGCCGCCAAGACCGTCACGAGCCAGGAGCCCGAACCGATCTGCAGCAAGGCGCCCAGAATGATGATCGACGAGATCGCGTTCGTGATCGCCATGAGCGGTGTGTGGAGCGAATGCGCGACGCCCCAGATCACGTGGAATCCGACAAAGCAGGCGAGCACGAAGACGATAAAGTGCTGCATGAAGCTTGCCGGTGCGACCGTACCCACCAGCAGCAGCAACGCGCCCCCGATGGCGAGCATGTAGCCCGTGCGATTGAGAGACGCCGTCAGCTCCTTCGCCTCTCGTGCCGCCTTCTGCTCGGCGGTCTCCTCGGGCTCCTTCTTCTTCGCCTGCACCGCGATCGCTTTGATCTTGGGCGGCGGCGGCGGGAAGGTAACCTCACCCTGATGCGTCACGAGGGCGCCGCGGATCACGTCGTCCTCCATATCGACGACGGGCGTGCCGTCCTTCTCGGGCGTGAGGTCATCCATCATGTGACGGACATTCGTCGAGTAGAGCGTGGAGGCCTGCGTCGCCATGCGGCTCGCGAAATCGGTGTAGCCGATGATCACCACGCCGTTGTCGGTGACGATGCGCTCGTCCTTCTGCGTGAGCTCACAGTTGCCGCCACGCTCGGCCGCGAGATCGACAATCACCGAACCGCGCTTCATCGCCTTGACCATATCCGCGGTCCATAGCACGGGCGCCGGACGACCTGGGATCAGAGCCGTGGTGATGACGATATCGATCTCGGGTGCCAGCTCCTGAAACTTCTCGAGCTGCTTCTCGCGGAACTCGGGGCTCGAGGGCTTGGCATAGCCGCCCGTCTCCGCCCCATCGGTCTGCTCCTCCTCGAAATCGAGGAAGACGAACTCCGCCCCCATGGACTCGATCTGCTCCGCCACTTCGGGCCGGACGTCAAAGGCGTAGGTGATCGCACCGAGCGAGACCGACGTGCCGACCGCGGCAAGCCCCGCCACGCCCGCACCCACAACCAGCACCTTGGCCGGCGGCACCTTGCCCGCAGCCGTGACCTGACCCGTGAAGAAGCGGCCGAAATTGTTGCCCGCCTCGATCACTGCGCGGTAGCCCGCGATATTGGCCATCGAGGAGAGCGCATCCATCTTCTGCGCCCGGCTGATGCGCGGCACCATATCCATGGCGAGCGTCGTCAGCTTCTTCTCGTTCAGCTGCCCGAGCAGCTCCTCGTTCTGCGCGGGCCAGATATGGGAGATCAGGATCTTGCCCTCTGGCGCCGCCGCGACCTCGTCGGCCGTGGGCGCGCGTACTTTAGCGATCACATCCGCTTGGCCCCAAAGATCGGCGGCGCTCTCGACCACCGTCACGCCCGCCTCGCGATAGGCCTCGTCGGAGAAGGCGGCGAGATCGCCCGCGCCAGTCTCCACCAAACAATCATAGCCAAGCTTCTGGAGGCGTCCCGCGCTCTCTGGGGTCAGCGCGACACGGGCTTCTCCTGGCTCGGTCTCTTTCAAAGCGCCGATCTTCATCTGATCTCCCTTCAGGTCTTCTTGCGCCGTTTCGGGGCTCACTTCGCTGATGTCCACCCGTTCTCTTCCACCTTGCGAACAAACTCGCTCAGGCAGCGAAACGAAGGACGAAAGGTCTCGGACGGCCACTGGATCCAACCAGCAGCCCGGATGGGACAGGTTGCCGCGCCAGCTAGTTCAGGTTCCCACGATGGCGAGGAAAATGAGGATCGCGACCGTGATGATTGCAACGATGGCACAGGCCTTCAGGAAACCCTCGAAGGTCTTCTCCTGCGCGGTGATATCCATCTTGCCACCCCCGGCTTCGTTTTCCTCATGCTCCGCCATGCTTCCGCCCCTCATCGCAACTGTCGCGGCGGTTTAGCGCGGGTCGGCCGGCTTGTCATCCGGCATCTCGATGGGGGCGTCGTCGGTGGCGTCGTCGGTGGCTTCAGGCGTTGCATGGTCGGCTGTCGCAGGTTGCCGAGGCGCACCGAGACGCTCCCAAAATCCCCTCAGGATCCAGCCCAGCCACACCGCGCCACCGAGGCAAAGTGCCAGGAAAAGCTCAAGCATCGCCGCGTCCAACATCCCTCACCCCCCTTTGTCGGCAGACGCACCCGGTGCCCCGGGCTGGAAGGCGATGCGACGATTGAGGGCGCGCCCCGCTTCGGTGTCGTTGCTCGCGACCGGCGCGCTTTCGCCATAACCGTGGGAGGAGAGGCGCACGCGGTCCGGCGTGATCCCGCGTGCGCGGAGCGCCTGGCGTACCGCATCGGCGCGCGCTCGGCTGAGCTTCGCGTTCATAGTCTCCCGACCCTGGTCATCCGTGTGCCCGCCGATTTCGACATGCGCGCCGCCACAACGCTCAAACACCCGGGCGAGACGGTCGAGAAGCGGTTCGATCGCCGGTGCGATCTCGGCAGAGCCGGGCGCGAAGATCACCGGGTCCGTCTCGACGATCCGGTTCAAGGCCGCGACACAGTCGCTCTCGCTCAGGGCCACGATCGGTGGCGCCGCCGGCAGATCGGCCTCGATGCTCACCGCGCGCTTGATACCCGTTGGCAGCCGCTCGGCCAGCCGGGCGCGAAGGGCTGCAGCAAACGGCTCCTCTACCACCCGTGCCTTGACCGTGATGCTATCGGCGGTAAGCGCCGCGCTCCCAGCAACGCCGTCCTGGGACAGGATGTCGATCACAGCGAGGGCGGCCTGCTGCAGTCTCGCCGCCCCGCCGTCCCCTGACGGGTCGCTTGCCCTGCCCTTCAGTGCCGCGCCATCGATGGCCACCTGGCCAAGCCGCGCTGCGGCGCTCTTCAGCAACGCCTCCGTCTCAGCGACCCCGTCGATCAGGCCCGCGATACGCAAACCGTCCGCGCCACGCATCGCTGTGAACCAGGCCGGGGGACCATCTGCCGGCGGGGCGGTTTCCAGCGGCCCCTCATATAGGCCGTCCAGCTCAAAACCTTCGGGCAGGACGAGCGCAAGACCCGTCAACGCTCCCTCGAAATCCGAAGCGGAAGTGGGCGGTGCAGCCGTAAGCGTCACGCGACGACCCGAAAGCGCGACCCGGCCGTTCGGCAGCGTGGCGAGGGCCGCGATACCGGCGACAGCCGCATCGCCCCAATCGAGGTCCGGACCACCGAGCCCGACATCGCAGCCATCCGCCGCTGCTTCGAGGTCCAGTACGGCGAGCTGAGCACCGATCTGCTCGACTTCCGCCTCGGTCCTTGCTGCGCAGCGTTCCAAAACGGCGCCGGAATTCCCCCGTCGCAATGCAAACCGGAACGGCAGCACCGCCCGTCGCGGCACCCGCAAGGTGAGATCGAGCGCCAGCGACGGCCCTGCGAGCGAGCGAAGCTGAGCCTCCAGCGTCCGCCGCGGGGCAAGCCCCGCCACACGGCCCACGATCCGCAAACGACCCGGCTCGACCGTGACGAAGGCGTCCTCGATCGCAGAAAGCGCCGCCACAGCAACCGCTGTCTCCGGTCCCCAATCCGCAGGTGCGGGCCCTGCGTCCGTGCCGCTGAAATCCTGGATCGCCACATCCGGCAACGCATCGGCGAGCGTGATCAACGTCTCCGCCCTCAGCCGCGGCCCCGCGAAGCGGCCGATGATCGTGACAGCATCCTCGTGGCGCATGAACTCCACACGCATCGGCGCTTTGCGCGCAGGCGGGCCCAGCCCGATCTCGGCCTCGCTCCGCACAATGGCGAGCGGCATGTTCCGGCCGAGTGCCGTGATCATCAGCAAATGATCCTCGGGCGAGGGCGCCTCGCCCCGCAGGGTCAGCACCAGACCATCGACCGAAAGCCGCGCCCAGCCCGCATCAAGGGCCGCGCGTGTCACCTCGGCGGATTGCGCAAGCCGGTTCTCGACGACAGCGCTCAGCTCACCCGCGATGAAGCGCAGGCCCATCGCCAAGATGAGGACAACCGGCAGAAAGATGATGAGCCGCCGCAACGCGCCGCTCCTCTCAAAGGCGTCAGGACTTCTGCATCGCCCGTGCGCGTCGGCTTGCCAAGGGCAAGCCCGCCTGCGACAGCTTCTGCAACCGCCCGCCGCTTAACAGAAGACCGCAGGCCTGATGACCCAACCCGTTCCCCGTCCGGCCACTGAACCGACCGTCGTCGCCCATCGCGGGGCTTCGGGAACGGCGCCCGAGAATACGATCAGTGCGATGCGCGCGGCAAAGGCGCTCGGTGCGACTTGGGTTGAGTTCGACGTCACCATCCTCGGTGACGGAACGCCGGTTGTTCATCACGACGCGACGCTCGATCGTACCACGAACCGTACAGGGCGCTTGGCGGACATCACCCGGAGCGACCTTGCCATCATCGATGCAGGATGCCGCTTTGGCGAGGCTTTCACTGGCGAGCCATTGCCAACTTTCGCTGAACTGCTCGACGTTGTCCTGGACGCTGGGCTCAGCGCCAATATCGAGCTCAAACCGCACGGTGCGTCAGAGGCGACGGCGAAAGCGGTGCTGGCGCGCCTCGATCCTGGATCCAGCCTCGCCGACCGCGTGACGATCTCCAGCTTCGACCATGACGCGCTGGCAGTCGTCCGAGCGGCCTCGGACACTCTGCCAGTCTCCGTTCTCTACAAGACGCCAGCGCCCGACTATCTCGACACTCTCGAACGGCTGAGGGCAGAAGCCCTCCACATCGCCCATGCCGCGGCCGACGCCGCCCTCGTCGCCGCAGCGAGGGAGGCAGGCTTTCCCGTCAGATGCTTCACGGTGAACGATCCGCAAGATGCAGCCCGGCTCGCCCAGATCAGCGTCACCGGCATCTTCACCGACTACCCGGAACGCTTCATATCCGATCCTGCCTGGAGCCCGTTGGCCGCCTGCACTCAAAGCACAGTGTGACCGCAAGCGATCCCCGAACACGTCAGAGTGCTGCCTGCGACTGATAATTCAGCACAAGACCGAGATAGATGAACATCGCCAGGCTGATCGAGAACCCCACGGGCAGCCAAAGCCGGCGCAGCCCCAAGACGCCCTTCGCATCCGCCTGATTGAGCGAGACGAACGGTGTCTCCCGGTTCTTCATCACCTTCCGGACAGTCAGGAAAAGCAGCACGGAGAAGAGCGCGCTCGCCGACCAGATCACAAGCGCCGACCCCACGAAGACCCCGGGCACGAAGGGCACCAGCGCGATGACGATCTTGATGTCGCCGCCCCCGACGATCCCACTCGTCACCGTGAAGAGCCCCCAGCCGATGAAGAAGGCAACGACGACGTAAAGCAGCCGATAGAGAAAGGTCTCGAGCGGCAGGCCCCAGGACCCCGTCGCCAGAAAGACGCCCAAGACCAACAGACAAGCGATGTTCGGTATCCGCCCGGTCTTTACGTCGGTGTACATGACGTAAAGTAGCAGCGGCGTCAGCCCCACCGTCGCCGCGATGAGCGCTGGCTGCGACATGATCATAGCGTTCGTCTTCCCCCTCAAGCCGATACCGCCGGGTTCCCCAACCCCGGCATCGGCGCCTTACTGGATGACCGCGGTCTCCATCTGCTCAAGCTGCGCCGCGGCCGCCTGATAGTGGCGCGGATGCTCATCAACTGCCTTCGCGAAGAGACCGCGTGCGACCCGTTTGTCGCCCTGCCTAAGCGCGAGGATGCCGAGATTATAGGATATCACCGCCCGTTCCTCCGCCGTTAACGGCACCACCGGCAGGCGGTAATCGCGACGCAAGCCACGGCTGAGCGCTAGGTTGTTCTTTGCGCTGAAGAGCCGAGAGTCGTAGGAGATCGCGCGTTGGAAGACCGTCTCGGCCTCCGACAGCTCTCCCCGCGACATGAGGCTCACGCCCCAATTGTTCAGCACGTCCGAAGGATTGGGCGACTGCTCCTCGGCGCGCGCGTAGGCGGCGTCGGCCACTTCCCAGTCCCCCGACCGGTCAGCGAGCATCGCGTCCAGCACATGGCGCCGCGGAGAGTCGAGCGTCTGAGGGAGCTGAATGGCCAGCGCCTCCGCATCGTCCCAACGGTCGAGCCTCACCGCGACATAGGCATACTCCAGCCGATCCTGCGGCGTCTCTTGGTTGAGCGCCAAGAGCTCTTGGTAGACGCGTGACGATTCGGGATAGCGACGGGCGCGCGCATAGGACCGGGCCAAGTAGCGGCGGAAGTCTGCCCGCTCCGGCTCGCGCGCCAAGCCACGTTCGAAGTATCGGACGGCGCTGTCCGGGTCGCCGGCCGTCAGCATGAGCTGGGTAAGCTGCGCCTCGTCGATGATATCGCCTGCCAGGGGATCCGGCTTCTCACGCACGGAGTGATCGCTACATCCCGCCACGAGGAACGAGACGAGAAGGAACGGGATCGCGCAAGTCTTCATCACGGACTCCTCTTGGCCCCTTTACGACCTCATGCGACGCGCGGTGCCGCTTGCGCAGTGCGCTCAATCGCCGGCTCTCAGCCAGGATGGTCGATCATTCGCATTGTCACTGCTGCTCGCGTTCCCTGCACTCGGTTGCGATTGCGCTCGGCTCGGTTCTTCAGCAGGCGCGGCAGTGAGGCCACCGCCGGCGTTGGAGGTCACGCCGGATGACGCCTTGCCCTCCTTCGCGGCTTCTGCGCTCTCCGCAAGGGGCGCGAGGGTCGATGCCCCTGCCCCTTCGATCGCAGCCAGGATCTCCGGCGGCAGCTCGCGTGAGCGGCCTTCGTTGGAGGGACGGCGGGATCGCGCGACCGAGGGTGCGGGCTTGCGTTCCTCAACGACCTGGATCGGGGCCAGAGGTGCAGTCTCAATCGGTGGCGTTTCGGTTACCACGATGGCCTCGCCGGGTAGTGCCGGCTCCGCCGTGCCGTCTGCCTCAGAACGCTCGGTATCGAGGGCTTCCGCTTCGGTCACGGTCGCCACATCCGCACCATCCGGCTCGACCACAGCGGCTGGGTCGGCTGCCTCATCCGCCGTAGTGACCACCGTGGCGAGCGCCGTCTCCTCCTCGACGCTCACAGCAGCGCTGTCGGTCTCGACGACGACCGTCGCGGGATCGGCCCCGCTCTCGATGGCGAGTGCTGCCTCGGTATCGACCGAGACGATCTGCGCCGGCGGTGCATCCGGCAAAAGCGCCTCAACATCCGATCCAGGATCGTGCAGCAGGAACTCGCTCGGCCCGGTGCGGCTCAAGTCGAAGACGATCTCGCGATCTTCCACAGGCTGGGCCGTCGCGATCCGGTTGGCGCGAATGCGGGTCCGCTCCAAGTTCAAAGCGGCAACCTCGCTCGACCCACTAGAGACGACGAAAGCCGTGCGGAAGGCCTGATAGGCGCCGGCATAGTCGCCAAGCCCCATAAGCGTCGTGCCAAGCGCATTGTTGACGTCCACATCGTCGGGGTCGAGCAGGCGCGCGCGGATCAGGAAGGACCGCGCCATCTGCAAATGCCCCTGAACATGCGCGGCGATACCGGCGCCGGTGAGGGCCTCGACACTCACACCTTCGATCGCGATGGACCGCCGGAACGCGGCCTCTGCATCGCGCGGCTCGGACTGCGAGAGCAGGTATTTGCCGGTGTCGAGCCAACTCCGCCCCTGAAGCGGCTGGATCGGAGGCGTATAGGCCGGCTCCTCCACCGGGCGGGCGACGCCGAGGGCGATCTCCTCCTCGGGCTCAAGCACCTCCTCGAGCGCTTCATCCTCCGCGGCGTTCTCGGCGTCCGCAGGGTCCTCCACAAGTGCCTCCGCGTCGGCCTCGACCTCGGCAATGGCAGCGTCCGGCGCCGCAGCGATCACCACTTCATCGCCCGCCAGCGCGACCGCCTCAGCCGTGGACGGCGCCAATGGCTGGAGTGCCGCGCTTTCCTTGTTTTCAACGGCGTCCGCCGCGGCCAGGGCCCGGGCATCGCCTGCCTCCGCTGCCCGTTGTCTGGCAGCCTCAGCACGCGCCGCCGCCTCGTCGCGGGTGAGGAGCGGCTCCAGCGGCCGACGCTCCTCGCTTCGCGCGGCGGTCGCGGTGCCTATATCCGTCAACGGCGCGAGCGGCGGCGTCTCATTCGCGAGGCATCCGGCCAGGGCGAGGCAGCTCAGCGGAGGAAGTAATAACCGGCTCACGATCCGTTCCACCCGCTCGTCAAAGAGGCTCGGCCGCACCGACCGCACATCTCAACCGCCAGCGAGCTGCGCGAATGCGCGGAGGATCTGGATCAGCGACGGGCCGACAAGAATGAGGATCAGCGGCGGCACGGTGAAGAACATGGTGCCGAGCGTCAGCTTGGTCGGCAGAACGTTCGCCTTCTCCTCCGCGCGCATCAGCCGTTTGTCGCGCATCTCAGCCGCGTAGACCCTGAGGGCCTGGCTAATCGAGGTACCGAAGGCCGTCGACTGGATCATGACCGTCACGAAGGACGAGATGTCATTCACCGCACATCGCTCCGCGAAGTCGCGGAGCACGGTGATCCGATCCTTACCGACCCGGAACTCCTGGCTGACGATGCCGAGTTCGTAGGCGAGCGGGCCGGCCGCAGCCTCCATCTCCTTGCCGACGCGGGCCATGGCCTGGTCGAGCGACTGACCGCCCTCGATGCAGACGAGCATCATGTCCATGGCGTCGGGGAACGCCTTCTGGATCTCATCCCGGCGCACGGCGATCGAACGTTGCACCCAGTAGACAGGAGCCAGGAAACCGAGAAGGCCGAAAGCGGCTGTCAACGCGACGCCGAGCGGGATGTTGGGCTTAGCGGGTGCGATCAGCGTCAGGATCGCCCCTACGAGCGTCAGCCCGATGCAGAGACCGGCGCGCGCAGTGTAGTAGGAGCGCACGGCAGAGGCGCTGTCATAGCCGGCCTGACGCAGCTTCTTCCGCGTCTCCGACATCTGCTTCTTGTCGGTCGGCTGCAGGTAGTCGGCGAGGCCACCCGTTGCGCCGGAGTCGTCGCGAAGCTTGACCAGCTCGCCCTGGATCCGCTCCTCACGAAAGTTGAAGCGCTCCAGCGGGTCTTTCTTTCCGCGCATCACGAGCGGAATAGCGATGAGCACGAGCATGATCGCGAGCCCGGCAATGGCGTAGAAAGGCGCCGCTTCGCCGTACTGCTCGATAAGCGCGACCGTCACGCGATCGAGGAAGGTTTGTAGTACTTCCATCGCTTTCCCCTACTCCCAGGGGTCCCCTCGCCCCAAGCGCCGCCGTTTCTACCGGCGCATCACACCTTGATGTTCACAAGCGCGCGCATGAAGAAGATGTTCACCACAAGCAAAACCGCCGTGACAATAGCACCCGGAATAAAGAGTGGGTGATCGTCGACATCGGAATAGTAGTCCGGTTTGACGAGCTGCACCAGCAGCAGGGCAATGATCGGGAAGACCGATAGAAACCAGCCCGACCAACGCGCCTCTGCCGTGATCGCTTTCACTTTGCGGAACAGCTTGAAGCGCGCCCGGATCACCTTGGACAACCCGTCCAGAACCTCGGCCAAGTTACCACCCGACTGGCTCTGAATGTTCACGGCGATCGTAAAGAAGCGCAGATCGGGCAAGGGCACGCGGCTCGCCAGCCGATCAAGCGCGTCGTTCAAGTTCATACCGTAGGTCGCCTCGTCAGCGATCAGGCCGAACTCCGTACCCAGTGGATCCGGCATCTCCCGCGCAACGATCGCGATGGCCGCCGTGATCGGGTGACCGACCCTCAGCGAACGAACCATCAGGTCGACAGCATCCGGGAACTGCTCCTCCAACAGGGCAATACGCGCCTTCGCCTTATTGGAGAGCCAAATGTAGAGCGAGCCGTAGCCGCAGACGATCGCGATCAGGATCCTCACCGGCAGCGAGGCCGAGGTGAAGAAGGTCAGCAGGACGAGCGCGATGATGCTCAGAACGAAAATCGAGAAGAACAGCAGAAGAGGCGACATCTTGATGTTCGCGTGGCGCGCCTTTTCGGACAGCGCACCGACCACCGGCAGCTTGAAATCCTTCTTCGAACCCTCGCGCTCCGCGCGCAGGATCGACAGAACCTCTTCGGTATCCTTGCCCTCTTGCAGAAGGCCGAGGCGGCGGTTGACCCGCTTCTCGCGCTTCAGCGTACGGCCATAAACGACGAGGTAGACGCCCTCGACGATCAGCAGCACGCCTACAAAGATCAGCGCATAGATGACTGGCTGGAACAGCATGGTTCAGCCTCCCCCCGATCAGATATCCGGCTTGAACAAGCTCTGCGGCAGCTCGTAGCCCCACTGCTTGAACCGGTCCGCATATTTCGAACGGATGCCGGTCGCCGTGTACTTACCCCTGATGTTTCCGTCGCCATCAGTACCATAGCGCTCGAACTTGAAGATCTCTTGCATGGTGATGACATCGCCTTCCATGCCCACGATCTCCGAGATCGAGACCATCCGGCGCTTACCATCCGACATGCGGTTGACCTGAACGATAAGCTGGACGGCGGACGAGACGTTCGCGCGCACCGCTTTCAACGGCAGCTCGACGCCAGACATCCCGATCATGTTCTCCAGGCGCGAAAGGCTGTCGCGCGGGCTGTTGGCGTGGATCGTGGTCATCGAGCCGTCATGGCCCGTGTTCATGGCCTGAAGCATGTCGATGACCTCGTCGCCACGACACTCACCCACGATGATGCGATCAGGCCGCATCCGAAGCGCGTTACGCAGGAGATCGCGGATGGTGACAGCGCCGGTGCCTTCGATGTTCGCCGGGCGGCTCTCCATCCGGCCAACATGCTCCTGCTGAAGCTGAAGTTCCGCTGTATCCTCGATCGTCACGATGCGCTCGTCGTTTGAGATGAATGACGAGAGAGCATTTAGGGTCGTCGTCTTACCGGAGCCTGTGCCACCCGACACGATGATGTTCAGTCGGCAGCGCACGCATGCGTGCATGAAGAGCGCCATCTCCTCCGAAAACGCACCGAAGCCGATCAGCTTATCGACGGTGAACGGGATCTTGGAGAACTTCCGGATCGAAAGGAGCGGGCCGTCGACCGCGCAAGGCGGGATCAGCGCATTGACGCGTGAGCCGTCCATCAGACGCGCGTCCACCCACGGGTTCGCCTCGTCGATACGGCGACCGACGGCCGACACGATCTTGGTGATGATGCGCATTAAGTGACCATTGTCCTTGAACTGGACATTGGTCTTCTCGAGCTTGCCGCCACGCTCGACATAGCAGTGGTCGAAGCTGTTCACGAGAATGTCGGTCACCGTCGGGTCCGACAGCAGTGGCTCAATCGGGCCGAGGCCCATGACCTCGTCGACGAGTTCGCGAACGAGGCTGTCGAACTCAGGGCGCGAGAGAACGAGATCGCTTTCCTGCAGCTCCTCGCGAACGATCTCGCCAATCTCATAGCGGAGTTCGGTCTCGGACACTTTGTCGAGGGCTGCGAGGTTGAGCGTGTCGAGCAGCTTGCCATGCATCTCGACGCGGAGGTTCAGCAGCCTACGGCGCCGCTTGGCCTCAGTCTCGTTCGACGACAGACGCTGCGTCGTCTGAACCCCCATGCGGCGAAGGCGCTCGGCCGTGCCTTCGTTCCGGTCGGCAGTGCGGGCATCGGTACGGCCGCCTTCGGGGCCGGGAGACACCTCGGGCATCGTCGCTTGCCCACCGCCGACATCGTTACGCATCCTGCGAAACATCGTCTTCGTCTCCCTCCTTCGCGCCTAGCGACCGATGCCGCCGGAGCGCCCCAAAACCTCAGCTCGCCTTCTCGGCCGCCTGCTGCGCCTCTTCCGACGTCATCGTCAGAACCTTTTGCGCAAGTTTTACGATCTCCCTACGCAGCGGATTGCCGCGCGCAGCCTCCGCAAGCGGAACACCTTCGTCACAGGCCGATGCCACTGCCTTGCCACCATCCGGCATCAAATGCGCGAATTGTATCGCAAGACTCTCAGCCAGACGTTTCACGCGCCCCTTTCCTGAGAGATCCGTCATACCAGGGGCACGGTTTAGGCACGGTACAAGTTTATCGAGGCCTAGATCCTCGGATTTCAACGTCCGCATAAAACGGAACATGTTTTGCGCCGACCTCATGTCGATCTCCATCGAGACGACGAAGGCGTCGGACGCGGAATACACCGTCTCAGACCAGTTCATCAGAGCCTGCGGCATATCGATAACGACATAGTCAAACCCCTCCCGCGCGAGGCGTACCATGTTCTGCACATCGGCTGGGCTCACGATGTCGAGGGGGAGCGCATCGCGCGGCGCGGTCAGCACGTGGAGCCGGTCGCGATAGACCGAAAGCGCTTGGGAGAGCGCTGTCTCGTCCATATTGCCGGCCTCGGAGACGAGCTCGTAGACAGCCTCACGGCGGGGCACATCAAGGTAAGTTGCAATCGACCCGTACTGGAAGTTGAAATCCAGAAGTGCGACGCGCCTCCCTTCCTTACGGACGAGTTGCGCCAGTTCCCAAGCGAGATTGACGGAAATGGTCGTAGCGCCGACGCCACCGGCGACACCGTAGACGCCAACCAAGCGCCCCTCTCGCCGCGCACCAGTACCCGCCGTCTTCGCCCGGCGACCCTGGGCGCGAGCGACCCGGATGTTGTTGATAGCCTCCGCAAGCGCGCCTTCCGGTTCCGGAAACGGCGCAAACTCCGCAGCGCCTGAGCGCATGATCTGATGCATGCTGCGCGTCGAGATATCACCGCAGACCAGCAGCACAAAGAGATCCGCCTTGTTGGCCTTGCGAAGGAGGTCGCTGACAGCATTTACCGCTTCGGGCGTGTCATTGCTGAGCGTCAGTATCGCAAAGGTGCGCTCGCGCGCGATCTCGCCAAAAACCTCATCGACTTCGTCATTGCCAACTTCTACCCAGCCATCCGGGCCGATCTCGGCATCAAGATCCTCAGCAAGCGCATCGATTTCGACAAAGCCGTCCGAGAAGACGACAGCCTCTGGCGCGTCCGGTTTACCACCACCAAGAAAGGGCAACGCCATTCGTTAG
>JBCDFC010000084.1:0-18587 GCA_039178805.1 Pseudomonadota bacterium
GTCCGTCACGCTGGATGACGCCAATGTCTTCACGATGACCGGCGGGATCTCGATCTCCGAGGATCCGGCACTGCGCTTCGTTTTCCGCGAGAACGGGGCCGAGCAGATGCATGTGACGAGCATCGACACGGATGGCGGGATCTACCGCCGCAGCTTCGAACTCGGCACCGGCAGCTAAGCAATCATCCCCCGGTCTGCCGGGGGCTTTGGCGCGCAGGGCGATGGGGCTCGTAAGGTGATCGCCGGATCGGGCCCCACGATTAGGTCGCCGTAGCCAGCCCGGCTCAGAAACAGACGATGTCGGCTTCGGCCTGGGCGCGGCGGAGATTGGCCACGATCTCCGCATGACGGGCAGAGCCACGCATCGCAGCCACCCGTTCGCCACCCACCTGTAAGGTGCGCAGCATCGTCTCCGCCTGCACATAAGTATCGTAGGGCAGGATCGTGGCGATATGGTCGATCGAGCAGGAACACTGCTCGAGCGTCTGTCGCGTTTGCCCGTTCACCGCCATGCAGCCCAGCACATAGTCCGCTCGCGCGATCGTCGGATAGTCATTTAGGACGTCCTGCGCTGGTGCCGACACCGGGGCGACCAACAGAAGGGCAGCGAACATCGCCGCTCGATCAGCGCGGAAGCTCAAGGCGGATCTCCTCGTAATAGATATGGGCACCATCCTCGGCGGAGGGCCCGCTCGTCACCCCGGTCTGCGGATCGGTGCGCGGCCCAGCCTCGGCAATCATCGCGATCAGCATGCCGGGCGCCTGCTCGGAGAACAGGAAGCGGAGTTCCAGCGCGGCAAAGGCGCCCAGTTGGGCCGCATGCTTGTCCCCTTCGAAAGGCGAAGCGGTCAATGCGCGGGCCGGAAGGCGCAGATTGCCCTGGCTCAGGATCATGGGCTGCGATGTCAGCCGCTCGCGAAGCGCCTCGCGGATACGGTTTCGGATGTAGAACGGGCTTCCGCCAGTCGCCTGGTTCACGGCGCGAACAGTGCTCTCAAGGAACACCATCAAGAGCGGGTTGCCGGGTACGCCCCGAAACTCATCAAGCTGCCGAGGGCTGCCATCGACATCCATGGTGACGTTGACGCCGGGGGCCTCCTCGGTACCGGCGACAAGGCTAATGCGCTGCGCGAAACCGGGGCTTAGACCCGTCTCCTCCGCTGCCTCGCGAAGATGGCCGTAGGTCAGCGTTGCGCCTGGCGGCAGCGGCTCGAGATGCGGTGTCGCGAAGAGCAGATCGAGGGGCGCATCCGCAGCCTCAATCGTCGTCGGCATTTGCAGACCCAGGACGACGGCGAACGCGATCACAGCCCTGGCGCGGCGAATCTGTCGCAGCGGCATTTGTCCTCCCATTTTTGGTCGTCTTGTTGTTGGACGCTACCATCATCCTCGATGAACAAGAGAACAAGCCTGGACACACCATGGAACTGATCGTTGTTGCCTGCCTCATAGCCGCACCCGCAGATTGTCGAGAGCACCGTCTGCGCCTGACGCTCGAAGGTGGCGACGCTGCACAATGCATCTACTCCTCTCCGCCGCGAGTTGCGCGCTGGCAGGTCATGCACCGGAACTGGAAGGTCGAACGCTGGTACTGTGCCCTCATCTCGGACGATGAGCTGATCTGACCCGAGCCTCACCCGACCGCGCCTTGGTCCCCATCGAGATCCGGCTCTTGTGACGCCGCAGTGCCGTGTTACGGTGCGACAAAACCGCCATGCATGCGGTTGGAAGAAGCGGGACAAGGGAGGCAACTATGAGGACGCGCGCCGCGGTGGCCTTTGCGGCCGGAAAACCGCTCGAAATTACGGAAGTAGAGCTCGAGGGGCCGAAAGACGGTGAAGTGCTCGTCGAGATCATGGCGACGGGCATCTGCCACACGGATGAGTTCACGCGTTCGGGCGCCGACCCGGAAGGTGCCTTCCCGGCGATCCTCGGTCATGAGGGCGCAGGCATCGTGCGCGAGATCGGTGCAGGCGTGACTTCGGTGAAGCCCGGCGATCACGTAATCCCGCTCTACACACCTGAGTGCCGGGAGTGCGACTACTGCCTCCATCCAAAGACCAATCTTTGCCAGGCGATCCGCACGACGCAGGGCGCCGGTGTGATGCCGGACGGGACCTCGCGCTTCAAGACGCTCGATGGCGATCCAATCCTGCATTACATGGGCTGTTCGACCTTCTCGAACTTCACGGTGCTGCCTGAGATCGCGGTGGCGAAGGTTCGGGAGGACGCGCCGTTCGACAAGATCTGCTATATCGGCTGCGGCGTGACGACGGGCATCGGCGCCGTTCTCTACACCGCCAAGGTCGAGCAGGGCAGCCGCGCGGTGGTGTTCGGCCTCGGCGGCATCGGTCTCAACGTGATCCAGGGGCTGCGGCTCGCGGGCTGCGACCAGATCGTGGGCGTGGATGTGAACCCGTCCAAGACGAACATGGCATCGCATTTCGGCATGACCGACTTCGTCAATCCGAACGAGGTGGAGGGCGATCTTGTGCCCTATCTCGTCGATCTGACGAAGGGTGGCGCGGACTACTCGTTCGATGCGACCGGCAATGTGAACGTGATGCGGGCGGCCTTGGAATGCGCGCACAAGGGCTGGGGCACTTCGGTCATCATCGGCGTCGCGCCAGCGGGGGCGGAGATCGCGACCCGGCCGTTCCAGCTCGTCACCGGGCGAACCTGGAAGGGCACAGCGTTTGGGGGCGCGCGCGGGCGGACGGATGTGCCGAAGATCGTGGATTGGTACATGCAGGGAAAGATCGAGATCGACCCGATGATCACCCACACCCTGCCACTCGACCGCATCAACGAAGGCTTCGACCTAATGCACGAGGGCAAATCCATCCGCGCGGTCGTCACCTACTGAGCGATGGCGGAGGGGCCATCACATATCGGCAATCCGCTGACCTTGATGGCCATCTTCGCCGGTTTGAGCGAGACGGTCGGCGCAGCGGTGCTGCCCCTCGTTCAGCCCGATGTTCAATCGCGCCTTGTGTGGTTCGTCATGGGGTTTCCGACTGCGCTGATGCTGATGTTCTTCGGGACACTCTGGATTGATGCCAAACTTCTCTATGGTGCGCGCGACCTGGATACCGATGAGGCACGTCTAAAACTCTTGGGCGTCACGGATGCGGCCGAGGGGAAGGCTGATCCGGACGATCACACCAGACGGTTGGAGAGCTTTTTGTACGACGGGGATTACGTGGCGAACGCGGCGGCACTTCAGGACTGGATGGATCAGAACAACATCGCGGCGCCGATCCCGTTCTTTTTGGAGGCGCCAGAACACTCTGGGGCCCGGCGGCGCGCCGTGCTAGCTCTCTCCGGGAATGCTGTTGAGGAGCCTTGAACGATGAAAAAACTGTATAGGCTTCGCCAGGTTCGGAAGGATCGGCTCGGCAACGTCACTGAGAACTTCGCCCGCGATGGGGCTTCTTCAGTGAACGTCAGTTTCGATGGCAAAGGCACCTACGTCGTTGAGGCAGTTTACGACGAGGCCGACGAGACTGAGGCGTCTGAGGTCTCATCACCCAAGCACGCCAGCTAATTAGAAACGAGTTCGACGCGACGAGGCATGGCCCAAGGAGGGCTGGCATGGAAGCTCTTTCAGAAAATCGCGCACACGCTGGTGTACAGGGTGTCTACAAGCACGCTTCTGACGCCTGTGGGTGCGAGATGACCTTTGCGGTTTACTTGCCGGAGGAGGCCGAGGCGGGGCCGGTGCCGTGTCTTTGGTATCTTTCGGGGCTCACCTGCACGCATGAGAATGCGATGACCAAGGCCGGCGCGCAGGGTTGGGCGGCTGAGCATGGGATCGCGCTCGTCTTCCCCGACACCTCCCCGCGGGGCGAGGGTGTGGCCGATGACGAGGCCTATGATTTGGGCCAGGGTGCCGGGTTCTACGTGGACGCGACCGAGGCGCCCTGGGCGCCCCATTTCAAGATGCGGAGTTACATCCTCGACGAGCTGCAACAGGTCGTGACCGGGAACTTCGCCGTGCATGAGGAGCGGCAGGGCATCACTGGGCATTCCATGGGCGGGCACGGGGCGCTGACGCTCGCGATGGCGCGGCCGGAGCAGTTCCGCTCGGTCTCCGCCTTCGCGCCGATTTCGAACCCATCGGGCTCGGATTGGGGGCAGAAGCAGCTTGGCGCTTATCTAGGAGGGGATGCGAACCTCTGGAAACAGCACGATGCGAGCGAGGTCCTGCGCGCGACCGGCTGGGGCTCGGACATGCTGATCGACCAGGGCGGGGCCGATCAGTTCCTCGGTCTGTTGAAGCCCGAGGCGCTGGCATCGGCCATTGCCGAGACGCGGACGGCAGCGGTCTACCGGGTGCAGCCGGGCTACGACCACAGCTACTACTTCGTTGCGAGCTTCATGGAAGACCACGTGGCCTGGCACGCCGATCGGTTGTGAGGAAAACCGCGTGTTCGAGGTCCTCCTGAGCCTATGCCTGATCGGCGACCCAGCGGCGTGCCGGACAGAGCGGCTGACCGGTGGCGCGGAGCGGTCGACCTGTGAGGCCTTGGCATCCGAGGCGGCGATGCGGGTGGTCGCAGCGGGTGCAGCGATGCCCCAGGCATGGCCTTGCGTGCCGGCTGGCGGGATGCCGGCTTTCACGCTGACGAAAGTCGCCGATGGCGTCTATGTTCACAAAGGCGCCCATGCTGAGAGCAACCGGCAGAACCGGGGGGATATTGCCAATCTTGGCCTTGTGATCGGTGAGCGGTCGGTCGCCGTCATCGATGCCGGCGGATCGGCGCAGGTCGCCCGCGACTTTCTCGCCGCGATCAGATTGCTGACCGACAAGCCCGTGAGCCATGCCGTCATCACCCATATGCATCCCGACCACGCCCTCGGCGCGTCGGTGTTCGCGGAGGTGGGGGCTGAGATCGTCGGCCATGCGCGGCTGCCGAGGGCTCTGGGCGCGCGCGCCGCTAACTATCTTGAGGCCGCCGAACGGCTCATGGGACCGGCCTTTGCCGGGACGGCCATCGCGACACCGACCATCACGGTCGAGGATCGGATGGAGATCGATCTCGGCGGGAGGGTCCTTACGCTCGAAGCCCATCCGACGGCCCACACCGACAACGACCTCACCGTGTGGGACGCCGAAACCGGCACTTGGTTCCTCGGCGATCTGTTGTTTCTCGGCCATCTGCCCGTCGTCGACGGCTCCCTGCTCGGCTGGCTCGCGCTGGACACGAGCCTTGCCGATCGCGATGCGGCGCGGGTCGTTCCTGGCCATGGACCGGTGATCGTTCCTTGGCCCGAAGGCGGCGAAGCACAGCGCGGTTACCTGCAAGCCCTAGCCAACGACGCGCGCGAAGCGGTCGCCAGCGGCCAATCGATCGGCGACGCTGCTGCGACAGTGGGACGCGAAGCGGCGGCAAATTGGTTGCTGATCGAGATCTTTGCGAGCCGGAATGCCCTTACGGCGTATAAAGAACTCGAATGGGAGTAGGTGGCGACGCGGAATGCGCGCGATCTAGGCGATTGGTGGCGGAATGAGCACTCTTCGCTTGCAGAGCGAGCGCCAATCGGTATTTTGTTTCTTGGGCCTCAGAATCTGAGAAAGGTTCTGCCCCTGGCAACGGGTGTTGTCGAACAAATCGCCCGGCACAATCAACAGAGCTGGGCACCAGAATGTGGGCGGTCGCGCTACCACCCACGGGAGGATGTCAATGAAGAAGCTGGCCAGTGCGCTGCTGGCAGGCACGGTCCTGACCGGACCGGCCCTCGCGAATGACAATGTGCTGTCGCTCACGTCGAACCCTAACGGTTGGGCGCTTCAGACGGGTGACTACGCGAATACGCGCTACTCCAAACTCTCTGAGATCAATAGCGATAACGTCGCGGACCTGCAGGTCGCCTGGACGTTCTCAACGGGTGTGCTGCGCGGGCACGAGGGTGGCCCGCTGGTCATCGGCGACATCATGTATGTCCACTCGCCGTTCCCGAACAAAGTGTTTGCACTCGATCTCTCGGATGACGGGCGCATCCTCTGGAAGTATGAGCCGAAGCAGGATCCGGACGTCATTCCGGTGATGTGCTGCGACACGGTCAACCGTGGCCCGGCCTACGCCAACGGCACGATCTTCCTTCACCAGGCCGATACGACGGTCGTCGCACTCGATGCCCGTACCGGCCAGGTCAAGTGGAGCGTCGTGAACGGCGACCCGAAGAAGGGTGAGACCAACACGGCCACCGTGCTGCCGGTCAAGGACAAGGTGATCGTCGGCATCTCGGGCGGTGAGTTCGGTGTCCAGGGCCATGTGACGGCCTACGATATGGAGACCGGTGAGCTGGTCTGGCGCGCTTACTCGACGGGTCCGGACGATCAGATCCTGTTCGACCCGGAGAACACCACCCATCTCGGGAAGCCAGTCGGCGAGAACAGCTCGCTCGAAAGCTGGGAAGGCGATCAGTGGAAGATCGGTGGCGGCACCACCTGGGGCTGGTACAGCTACGACCCGGAAGCGGATCTCTTCTATTACGGCTCCGGTAACCCCTCGACCTGGAACCCGTCGCAGCGCCCGGGCGACAACAAGTGGTCCATGACGATCTTCGCCCGTGACCCGGATGACGGGATGGCGAAGTGGGTCTACCAGATGACCCCGCATGACGAGTGGGACTATGACGGCGTCAACGAGATGATCCTCGCGGACATCGAGATCGACGGCGAAGAGCGGAAGACCCTCGTCCATTTCGACCGGAACGGCCTGGGCTATACGATGGACCGGATCACGGGCGAACTGCTCGTGGCGGAGAAGTTCGACCCGGCGGTGAACTGGACGACGGGCGTGGACATGGATCCGAGCTCGGACACCTATGGTCGCCCCGAGGTCGTGGCTGAGTTCTCGACCCGTCAGAACGGCGAGGACGTCAACACGACGAATATCTGTCCCGCTGCTCTTGGGACGAAGGACCAGCAGCCGGCAGCGTTCTCACCGGATACGGGTCTCTTCTACGTGCCGACGAACCATGTCTGCATGGACTATGAGCCGTTCCGCGTGGCCTATACCGCCGGTCAGCCCTATGTGGGCGCCACCCTGTCGATGTATCCCGCGCCGAACAGCCATGGCGGCATGGGTAACTTCATCGCCTGGGATGCGGCCAAGGGCGAGATCGTCTGGTCGCTGCCGGAGGAGTTCTCGGTCTGGTCGGGCGCGCTCGCCACGGCCGGAAACGTGGTCTTCTACGGCACGCTCGAGGGTTATCTGAAGGCCGTGGATGCGGTGACGGGTGAGGAGCTTTACAAGTTCAAGACCCCGTCGGGCATCATCGGCAACGTGATGACCTACAAGTACGCCGGGAAGCAGTATATCGGCATCTACTCGGGCATCGGTGGCTGGGCCGGGATCGGTCTTGCCGCGGGCCTTGTGAACCCGAATGACGGTCTGGGCGCCGTGGGCGGGTATGCAGGTCTCAACGCCTACACCAATCTGGGCGGACAGCTCACGGTGTTTGCCCTTCCGGACTAAGTGCAGATCGGCGGGGGCGCGTCGCGTGCCCCCGCCCCACCCCACTGCCCTCTCAAAGAATTAGAACGCTGGCGCCGAACGGAGAATTCAGTTGGCGCGCGTCTGACATCTGCCGAAACTACGGCGGTGTCGCTGGTTTAGCCGAGCCGAGATCGTTCTGAGCGCTGCCGAGCATGCTCGAACGGGGTCCTCCTGGACGCAGTGGCACCAACACTCGGCCGTCATGCCAGAACCCAAGAACTGGAGAAAAGAGAATGACTTCACCCTTCCGGAGCGCTCCCGGCCAAGCAACGCGTAGGCAGGCTTTGGCCTATGGTCTGGCGGCGGTCGCGGTCGGCAGCACGGGCGGGACCGCGCTTGCAGACCCAGCCACGCACACCGTCCAGGCGCGCGGCGTGAAGTTCGCGCCGATGTTCATCTATATCGAACCTGGTGACACGGTCGCCTGGGAGAACATGCCGAGCCATAACATCGAGACGATCGATGAGATGGTGCCAGAGGGCCAGACCAAGGTGATGAGCGCCCTCGGCGAAAACTACTTCACCACGTTCGATACGGTCGGCATCGTCGTCTACAAATGCACGCCGCATTGGGGTGCGCGCATGGGCGGCATCATCGTGGTCGGCAAGCCGGATAACCCGGAAGGCATCATCGACGCCTACATGGACTCGACCGAGGAGTTCAAACAGAACCTGCCGGCGCGCGGCCTTCTGAAAAAGCTCAAGAAAGACATGCAGGAGAAGGGTTTGCTGGCGTGAGCGTGGCCAGCCCGATGCTCGCCGGAAGCTGTGCGAGGCACTGACGCCATGCTCTCGATCCTGCGGAGGTTCGCGGTCGCGGCACTCATCCTCTGCCCGTTCGGGGCGGCGGCGGTGGATACGTCCAATCTCGTGTCGCCGACCCGTTTCCGTGTCTGCGCCGACCCGGCCAACATGCCCTTCTCTAATGAGGCGGGCGAGGGCTTCGAGAACAAGCTGGCCGAGCTTTTCGCGGAGAAGCTGGGTCGGGAACTCGAATACACCTGGTATCCGCAGACGACGGGCTTTGTCCGTCAGACCCTGCGCCTGGCCCGCTGCGATGTGATCATGGGCTACGCTCAGGGCCACGAACTCGTGCTGAACACGAACCACTACTACGTGTCAGCCTATGCCCTCGTCACCAAGGCCGATGGGCCGCTGTCCGATGTCGATCACCTCGGTGATCCGAAGCTCAAGGACGCACGCATCGGGATCGTCGCGGGTACACCGCCAGCGGACCACGCCGCGCGCTTCGGCCTGGTGACACGCGCGAAACCCTACCCTCTCGTGGTCGACAGCCGTTATGCCGATCCCTCGCAGCGGATGATCGAGGATCTCGTGTCGGGCGATACCGATGCGGCCATCGTCTGGGGACCGATCGGCGGCTGGTATGCGCAGCAGGCGGATGCCGGTCTGAAACTGACGCCACTGCTGCGAGAGGAGGGGCCGCCTAGGCTGTTCTTCCGGATCACCCTCGGTGTGCGCCAAGGTGAACTGACTTGGAAGCGCGAGCTGAACAAGATCATCCGGCGCAATCAGGACGAAATCAACGCGATCCTCGCCGCCTATGGCGTGCCGATCGTCGATGACTTCGGTCGCACCGAGGCGACGGAGTGATCTGGGCGCGGCTCGCGCTCGTGCTTGCCCTGTCGACACCTGCGGCTGCGCTGTCCGAGGCCGTGCCCGAGCCTTCCGACTACCGCATGGACGCCTTCCGCGCCCCGGTGCCGGCGACGCTCGAAGGCGCCACGGTGATCGGAACTGAAGGTGCCTTCGCGCTGTGGCGCGCGGGCGTGGCCTTCATCGACGTGATGCCGAAGAATGAGAAGCCGCCCAATCTGCCGGAGGATACGCTCTGGATCGATCCCAAGCGCGTCTCGATCCCTGGCGCGTCTTGGGTGCCGAATGTGGGCTATGGCCGGATCCATCAGGACCGCGATGCGTATTTCCGAGCAGCGCTCGATATTGCGGTGGATGGGCTGCGAGATGCCCCGGTCGTGATCTTTTGTCAGGAAGAGTGCTGGATGTCCTGGAACGCGGCCCGGAGGGCGATCCTGGACTACGGCTACACCCGCATCTTCTGGTACCCAGACGGGAGCGATGGTTGGAAGGCAGGCGGCCATCCGGTCGAACAGATCCCGACTTTCGAAGCAAAGTAAGGCACGCGGAAACCTGATCGTATCTGCTGCGCATTGGCGCTTGTCGCATCCATACTTCGCGCTCGGAACAGCAGCGCACGGCTCCGCGCCCTCCCACGACATCGTACCTTGGGGCGAATGACCGGAAGGTAAACGACGATCCGGCCCGTTGCGCAAAACCGATGAGCAACGTTCGCACTTCACTCGCCACACGCCTGTACGAAACGCCTAGCTGTCGCTGCGTTTCGGCGTCTCGTCCGTGTCTTTCAGCACTGAAGGATCGCTTGGGCGTGTGAGCAGATAGACGAGGACGGCACCGAGGAGGGTCGCCTGCAGTGCCAGTACGCCCGTCGCCACGCCTAGCGCGACCGAGAGGGCAAAGCTCGCCAGGATCGCAATCACTGCCGCTCGCTTGGCGCGGGGCCTGATCACGCCGCTGCGCCTCCAGTCGAGAATGGGCGGGCCGAACCCCGGATGGTTGAGCAGCCAGTCGTGGAAACGCTCGGACCCGCGAGCGAAGCAGAACGCGGCGAGCAGCATGAAAGGTACCGTCGGCAAGAGCGGCAGCGGGATGCCCAAGAGACCAATCCCAAAGGAGAGCCAGCCTGCCGCCGTCCAAAAATGCCGAAACCGCCCCGGGCGCGGACCCTCTGCGGTGTCCTTGGCGTTAGGCGCCATCCGATCGGCTCCCCCCACGCGTCCATGAAGCCGCGATCAACCGAGGAGCTCCGCCACGACACGGTTGAGCAGCAACCGCCCCTGCGCCGTCGTCCGCAGCCGATCGCCCTCAAGCTGAAGCAGTCCATCCGAACGAAGCGCCTTCACGCTCTCGGCTGGGAGTGGGTCGCCGGCGAGGGCCTCATAGCGTGCAGGCTGAATGCCTTCAGCGAGGCGTAGACCCATCAGCACCATCTCTATGGCCTGATCGGCTGTATCGAGCGGCTCGACGGCCTCGGGCCCTTCACCACGCCGCACCGATGCAAGCCAAGCAGCGGGGTCGCGCAGTGTTTCGGTCGCGACGCGCCGGCCGTCGGAGAGGGTCAGCCTCCCATGCGCGCCCGGCCCGACACCGGCATAGTCACCATAGCGCCAGTAGACGAGGTTGTGACGGCTTTCCCCGCCAGGTGCCGCGTGGTTCGACACCTCATAGGAGGGCAGGCCTGCAGCGGCGGTACGCTCCTGCGTAAGCGCGTACATCTCGGCAGACAGCCCATCAGGCGGCGGCGTGAGCCGGCCGCGGGCGTGGAGCTCGGCGAAGCGTGTCCCAGGCTCGATGGTGAGCTGGTAGAGCGAGAGATGATCCGGCGCGAGGTCGATCGCCCGATCGAGTTCGCGCGCCCATTCATCGAGGCTCTGCTTCACCCGCGCATATATCAGGTCGAAACTCACCCGGCCGAACCGCTCACGAGCGATGGTCAGGGCCCGGAGCGCTTCGCTCGCGTCATGGGTCCGCCCTAAGGCCTTCAAGGCTTTGTCCTCCAGCGCTTGGACGCCCAGCGAGACGCGATTGACCCCAGCCGAAGCGAAGTCCTCGAAACGCCCGGCTTCCACACTGGTCGGGTTGGCTTCGAGCGTCACCTCGGCACCCGGTAAGAGACCCCACAACCTATGAGCGGCTTCTAAAAGTCGCTCGACGGTCTGGGGTGCCATGAGGCTCGGCGTGCCGCCGCCAAAGAAGACCGTATCGAGCGGACGCGGGCCCGTAAGCCGCCGCATCGCCGCCATCTCGAGCTCGAGCGAACGAGCCCAGAGCGCGTGATCCACCGCCGTCTTCGCGACGTGGCTGTTGAAATCGCAATAGGGGCATTTGGCTAGGCAGAACGGCCAATGGATGTAGAGGCCAAAGCCGCCCATGTGCCAATCGGCGGCAGGCGCGCTCAGCGCTCCGGTTTCTGCCAATGCGCCAGTCCGAGCCACACAAGCCCTCCCACACCGCCGAGGATCGCCAGCACATTGCCCCCGAAGAGCCCGAGCGCAAGGCATCCGGCGAAGAACACCACCAGCGGCACAGTGTAGCGGCGCGCAAAGGCGGTGCGGTCGGGCTTGGGCGCACGGATCATGAGCGTGGCCTCAGCTCGGCCGGTAAGCGGTGATTTCGATCTCGACGAGCATCTCGGGCTCGGTCAGTGCCGAGACGACCATGGTAGAGGCTGGCCGGATCTGACCGAGACGCGCCTGCAGCACGGGTGCGATGGCGTGGCGGATCTCGGCTGTGGTGATTGTGTATTGCACGCGCACGGTATCGGCGAGCGTGAAGCCCGCCTCTGTCAGAGCAGTTTCGATGGTATTCAAAGCGTTGGCGGCTTGCGCGCCAGCGTCGGAGGGCATGACCATCTTGGCATAATCGTAGCCGGTCGTGCCCGCTACAAAGCACCAATCGCCAATCGCCACAGCGCGCGAATAGGCGAAACGCTCCTCGAAGGGTGAGCCGGTGGAGATGTTGCGTCTGGTCATGGCGGCCTCCTTGCTGCAGCGCGGTGTTACAGTCTGCGCCAACCCGGCGGAAGAGCGACGAGCGCAGGAGAGGAAAAGGCAGCCAAGCGCGAAGCCGACGTCTGAGCGCTTCTCCCGCGCCCTCCCACGTCAGATTAGCTTCGATCACACTAAGAAACAGCGAACGCGGTGCCCTCCAACCCGGCAACACCACGCCGAATGGTGACCAAATGTTGGCGCGAATCGATACACGATAACGTGGGAGGGCGCGGTTGCAGCAGTCAGGTGCTATTCTCGAGCGCCGCTTCTTGCGGGACATCCATCAGCGCACGGAACCATCCGACATAGTGTCGAGCGTGGCTTGCGCATCTATCGTCCAGCGCGGGCCGGGACAGGCCGCAGGCCATAACTTTGAACGAGCCAAGAGTTAGCAGATCTGTCAAAGTCCCGAAGTAACCCGCATGTTTTCGTACGAGCGAGGCGGTCTTGGAACCTTCCGAACCTGATCGTTTCGCTCATAGTCGCGCTCTGCGTCTGGACAACAAGGCGTTCTAGGCCGTTCGGACGAAAGGGACTCCGTTGCGGTGTGTGCCGTGACTCAAGGCTGGGAGTTGGGAGCCAACATTGGATCGCGACCTCATCGACGACGCTGTCCGGGGGCTCATCGCCCGTTGCTTCAGCCAGGGAGCGGATGGCTGTGCCGGCCTGCGATAGCCAACCGTCTGGTACCGGAGTGAGTCTTGCGGATCTCCGGGATCGGTGCGCCTTGGCGCGACCTTCCACAGCGGTTCGGGCATTGGAACACCGTGTGGCGGCAATTCGCGCAAGGGCGCGACGCGGGTCTGTTCGAAAAATCCCTGAGGCGTTAGCCGCCAGCGGGGCCGGTGACACCGCGCTCCAGATGATCGGCAGCACCATCATCCGAGCGCACAGCGCAGCGCCGGCGGCTCTAAAGGGAGGGTCACGTGAATGCCGTTCGCCAGTCCGGCGGCGGTTGGGCGACCAAGATCCCTCTGATCGCTGATGCCAATGGACTGCTGCTCGCGATGCATCGCGCGCCCGGGCAGACGGTCAATGCCGCTGCAGCGGAGGACGTTCTCGCCCCGGTCGACGCACGCCCGAAACAGCTGCTGGCCGACAAGGGATACCACGGCGACGATCCAGGCTTCGGGCTGCACTCTGACGGCACGCGTCCGGTGATCCCGTGGACGAGCAATCGTCGGGCTCGCAGATACCTGGACCGCGAGGCATACCACCTCCGCAACCGGATCGAGCGGACCTTCGGCTTCCCTAAACACTTCCGGCGGCTCGCCGCCCGCTACAACAGGACAGCAGTGGGTGGCGGCGGGTGAAGTCGGCGGTCGCAACGCTCTCGGCGATGGCGTGGAAGAGATTGCGCGCCCTTTGTTCCAGATCTACCGGCTCCGCTGCGTAAGGCATGTCCGCGGGCTGGGGATGAGCTGCGCGTCGTGCCCGCCGAGTCTCTGGATGATGTCGACTGGATCGGGCGAGTCCGATAGATGGCCGTAGGGTGCTCACCAGCTGAGGGGACGTAGGCAAACGGCCACGGCACTGTTGCCATCCGAGACCTCGTGCACGATGGCCGTGAAGTCCTGGTTGCGACGGACAACGGCGTGGTGTGAGCCGGCGGCACGGGCGCGCTCAGCTTTTCCGGTGTCGAGACGGTGCCGACGGTGATGGCGCCCTAAACCTTTACTCACTGGCAGAGGATGAGCCCCGTGCCGCCTGCCGCCGCCCGCGAAGCCGATCACGAAAGGGCACGGCAGCACGGGCCAGGGATAGGAGATGCCGCTGCGGTGATCCGTGCCGGCGAAGTTCACGAAGATGGCGGTGTGGCGGAGTTGCAGCTCGCAGGCGCGTGTGTGGGGCCTGGACGCGCAGCGGCCAATTCTCTCGCCGCATCGCCTACGGTCGGCCAAGTTGGTGGATTGCCTGTGCCTTACTCATGGCGACCTCGCCGCCCCGCTAACGCCTTCGCTCAGCCCGCCGGGCCGAGACAGGCCGCGGTCAACCGGCGGAAGGCGTCGGCGCGGTGGCTCATATCGTGCTTCTTGCCGCGCTCTATTTCGCCGAAGGTCTCAGCATGACCGTCGGGTACGAAGATCGGGTCGAAGCCAAAGCCGAGATCGCCGCGGGGTGGCCAGACCAGATGACCGGGGCAGGTGCCGAGGAAAGTCTCGTCATGCCCATCAGGCCAGGCGAGGGAGAGCGCGCAGTAGAACGCCGCGCGGGGCGCCGGGTCGGTCTCGGGCACGCCTTTGTCGCGGAGCTGGCGCCAGACCTCCCCCATCGCCATGGCATAGTCGCGGCCCTGGGGCGTCTCGGCCCAGTCGGCGGTCTGGACACCCGGGGCGCCGTCGAGGGCCTCGACGCTGAGGCCGCTATCGTCGGAGAGCGCAGGCAGACCCGACGCCTGGGCCGCGGCATGGGACTTGATGCGCGCGTTCCCCATAAAGCTCGTCTCGGTCTCATCGGGCACGGCGAGGCCCAGTTCGCCGGCAGACAGGGACTCGATGCCATAGGGGGCGAGTAGGTCGCGGATCTCCTCCACCTTGCCCGCATTGTGGCTGGCCACGACGAGCCGGCCCGGTGCGAGGCGGCGATGGGCGCCTGCACCGCTCACGCGAGCGCGGCCTTTTGGGCGGCCACGAGTTCGGCCACGCCCTTCCGCGCGAGCGCCAGCATTTCCAGGAACTCGGCCTCGGAGAAGGGCGCGCCCTCGGCGGAGCCCTGCAGTTCCACGAGCCCGCCGCTGCCTGTCATCACGAAATTGGCGTCGGTGCCGGCCTCGCTGTCTTCCGGGTAATCGAGATCCAGGACGGTGCGGCCCGCATAGACCCCGCAGGAGACCGCGGCGATATGCTCGCGGATCGGATTCTCGGACAGCGTGCCGGCCTCGACCAGCTTCTCTGCGGCGAGCCGAAGGGCGACCCAGCCGCCGGTGATCGAGGCCGTGCGCGTGCCGCCATCGGCCTGGAGTACATCGCAATCGACGACGATCTGGCGCTCGCCCATGATCACCCGGTCCGTGCCTGCGCGGAGGGAGCGACCGATCAGGCGCTGGATCTCTTGCGTGCGTCCGCCGACCCGGCCCGCCGCGGCCTCACGGCGTGAGCGCGTGTGGGTCGAGCGGGGAAGCATCCCATACTCGGCCGTGACCCAGCCGAGGCCCGAGTTGCGCAGGAAGGGCGGTGCCTTCTCATCGACGCTGGCATTGCAGAGCACGACGGTGTCGCCCATGCGGATCAGCACCGACCCCTCCGCATGCCGCGTGTAGCCGGTCTCGATGGTGACGGGGCGAAGCGCGTCGGGCGCGCGGCCGGAAGGGCGCATGGAATGGATCCTCGCAGTGATGTGGGCCTTCGATACTGCCCATGGTCCTAGCGCCACCGGGCTGCTGACGACAAGGTCGCTCCATGCGGATCGACGTGCTCGACAAGCTGCGGCAGTCATACAGTCGCGTGAGCCCCGTCCGGATTGACCCGGTCTGATCGAGCCAATAGGTGGAGCGCTGGTTGGGCGTCGTCATACGTTGGTGGCGCGGCCAACCGATTGGCCGACAGGATCTACGCTGGGTCGAGACTGGGTCTACACTGGGTCTATACTGGGTCTATACTGGGGCAGCTGGGACCACAGGGGCATGTCCGCAGAAGCACCACCAAGCCTTGCTGACCTCAACGAGCGGAGCCGGGAGATTTTTCGGCAGCTTGTGGAGACTTATCTCGAAACGGGCGAGCCGGTTGGCTCCCGTACACTGTCGCGCGCCTCGCCCCACGGGCTGTCGGCCGCCACGATCCGCAACGTCATGCAGGATCTGGAGTTTGCGGGCCTCCTCGACAGCCCGCATGTCTCCGCCGGGCGGGTCCCCAGCCATCTTGGCCTCAGGCTCTTTGTCGATGCGGTGCTAGAGATCGGGGATGTCGCGGCCGATGAGCGCGCTGAGATCGAGCGCGCCTTCGCCGGTGGCGACCGGACGCTCAGCCACGCCCTCGACGAAGCAGGCATGGTTCTCTCCGGCCTTTCCCACTGCGCAAGCCTTGTCTATGCGCCAAAGCGTGAGCGGCCGGTCGAACATGTGGAGTTCGTGGGCCTCGGCGACGACCGCGCGCTCGCCGTCCTGGTCATGACCGATGGCACGGTCGAGAACCGCGTCTTCGACCCACCGGCCGGTCTCACGCCCTCGGCCATGCGAGAAGCGGCGAACTTTCTGAACGCGCAGTTGCGCGGCCGCACGCTGAGCGAGGTCCAGGCCGCACTCTCGGTGCAGATCGCCGAGCGGCGGAGTGCGCTCGACAGCCTTGCCGCGAGCCTTGTCGAGCGGGGTATCGCCCTTTGGTCAGGCGGGGAGGAGGCCGGTGGCGGACAGCTCATCGTGCGCGGGCGCGCCAACCTTCTTGAGGACGGACAGACGACCGAGGAGCTCGAACGGATCCGCCAGCTCTTCGACGATCTGGAGCGCAAGCGCGATATCGCGAGCCTTTTGGATGTGACGGAAGGCGGCGCCGGCGTGCGGGTCTTCATCGGCAGCGAGAACAAGCTCTTCTCGCTCTCGGGTTCATCCCTTGTCATCTCGCCTTACGTAGATGGAAAAGGTCGGGTGGTCGGCGCCTTGGGGGTGATCGGGCCGACGCGGCTGAACTATGGGCGGATCGTGCCGATCGTGGACTACACGGCGCGGCTTTTGAGCCATTTGGCGTCGGGCGGGTCTGCGCCGCTGGCGCACCGCCCGGTAACGGCGCAGGCACTCGCGGCACGCGGGGATGCGAGCGAGGGCTGAGGATTTGATGCCGCGCGGGCCGATGTAAGGCCGCCGCGCAGCGAACGGAGGACACTGATGACGAACACGTCCGAGAACCAGAAGCCGGCAGAAGCGGCGGAAGACCAGGGCCAGCCCGCTCCCGAAGTGGCGGCCGAGACGGGCAAGCCGGCGGGTCATCCAGCGGGCGCCGATACGGCCGCCGATGGCGCGGCGGGTCCGCAAGCTGGCGCCCCCCTCGAAGAACCGGTCGCTGGGCCGAGTGTCGAGGACATTGTGCCTGGTCTCGGTGAGGCGATCGCCGACGAGAAGCAGGCCCGGATCGACGAGCTCGAGGCGGAGCGCGACGCGCTCAAGGACCGGCTACTGCGCGCTTTGGCCGAGGCCGAGAACGTCCGCCGCCGGGCAGAGCGCGACCGCAAGGACGCCGAGGCCTTCGGAGGCACGCGCCTAGCGCGGGACCTGCTCGCCGTCTACGACGCGCTCGACCGGGCCGTCGCGCTTGCGGACGACACGCTGCGCGAGGGGCATGGCGCCTATGTCGAGGGGGTGGAGCTGACACGCAAAGCGCTGCTCGACGCGTTCGCCAAGCACAAGATCGAGAAGGTCGAGCCCGAGACAGGCGAGAAGTTCGACCCGAACCGCCACGAGGCGATGTTCGAGGCACCGATCCCCGGCGCCGAGCCCGGCAGCGTGATCGAAGTGATGGAGGCAGGCTTCACCATCGCCGGCCGCATCCTACGCGGCGCCCGCGTCGGCGTAGCCCGCGCCGTGCCCGGTGCAGCCCCCGCGGCCAAACCCGACACCACCACGCCACCCGAGGGCGATGCGGACAAGAAAGCTGGCTGAGCAGGCACCCGACCGGTCCGAACCATTGCCGTTATCGCCGGGCTCGAACCGGCAATCCACCCCCGGGCTGTGGATGCCCGGGTCAAGCCTGGGGATGACGTGAAAGGGTTCGTTCCATCTGAGTCGGATTGCTAGAGAAAGAAGCCGTGGACGATGGAGATCACGGTGACCGCCAGCGCAGCGTAGCCCGCATCGATCCACCACAGATCTCTTGGGCGTCCGGCGAAGGCGTGGTTCAGGACGATCCAGGGCGCCACAAGGCCAAGGCCGATACCGATCCCGGCCGTTACGGCGCCGCCGAAAGTCAGCCCGACCGCGTCGAACACATGGCGCAGGACGGTACTGGCCAAAAGGGCGGTGATGCCTGCCAGGATGAAGGGCAAAGGCGAGCGATCAGCCTTGATCTCTTCCTCAGTCCGCCCGGTCGCGGCCAGCCATCGCTTGCTGAGAACACCATACCAGACAGCGCCGGTGGCGAAGCCGGCGGCTGCGGCCAGCAGGATCGAGAGCAACACCATCAGACGGCCCCTAGCGAATTCACTTAGCGGCAGCGCTAGCAGAGCGCAGCCGTGCTGTCACCGACGCTGGCGGGGGTCACGCGGCGCGCACGACACGAAGCGTAAGGTTGATGCGCCCGCCATCCGGCATCAAACCGCCCTCACCGAACCAGACCCGGTCGATGCCGTGATAGGCGAGGCGGCTTTCCCCGCCCATGACCAGCACATCACCGGATTTGAGCACGACCGACTGGGTTGGGCCGCCACGTTCCAGCCCGCCGATCCGGAAGCGTGCCGGATCGCCGAGGGAGATCGACACGACCGGCGCGGCGAACGCCTCATCACCCTCGTCCGCATCGCGATGGAGACCCATCTTCGCGCCGTCGCCA
>JBCDFC010000085.1:0-18548 GCA_039178805.1 Pseudomonadota bacterium
CGCGCACCACATGGCGCAGGTGTGGTGGGAGGTGCCGACGACGATGTCGTAGAGCCCCATGACACCCGAATAGTAGCACCAGGTATCGATGACCTCGCCTGTAACGGTGACCTTTTCCGCCGCCGCTTGGGCAATCCCGCCACTCGCAAGGGCGAAGGCGCCGGCTGCAGCAATGGTTCCAATGCCGCGTAGCATGATTGTTCTCCCACTATTGTCCGACATACGAGCATTCTTCTGAAGGCTACCCGAGGCGACACTTTGCAGACGTCAATTTTATGTGGTCTGTTTTTTGAAACCATCACGGCCGCGAGTGTGGTGTGTGATCATGGGCTGTTCGTCGGCGATCGTCTCGCGTAGAGGAGCGCTCCAACGCGATCCCGACATACCGAACGAGACTCGACGATGATCCTCTACCCTGCGATCGACTTGAAAGACGGTGCCTGTGTGAGGCTTCTGAAAGGGGAGATGGATCAGGCGACTGTGTTCAATACCGAGCCTGCCAGCCAAGCGCGCGCCTTCGCGGCGGCCGGGTGCGAATGGCTTCACATCGTGGATCTGAACGGCGCCTTCGCGGGTAAACCCGTCAATGCGACCGCCGTCGACGCGATCCTTGCCGCTGTCGAAATCCCTGTGCAGCTCGGCGGCGGCATCCGCAGTCGTGAGACGATTGAGGACTGGCTCGGCCGAGGTGTCGCGCGCGTCATCCTCGGCACCGTCGCGTTGCGCGATCCGGATCTGGTGCGCAGGGCGGCGCGGGCGCATCCCGGACAGGTCGCCGTCGGGATCGACGCACGGGAGGGGCGTGTCGCTGTCGAGGGTTGGGTCGAAACTTCGGATGTCACGGCGGTCGAGCTTGCCCGGCGCTTCGAGGATGCTGGGGTCGCTGCGATCATCTACACCGATATCGAACGCGACGGCGCGATGCAGGGCCCCAACGTGGAAGCGACCGCCGCACTCGCCCAAAGCATCTCGATCCCGGTGATCGCCTCCGGCGGGATCAGCGGTCTTGCCGATTTGGCTGCGTTGAAGGTGAGCGGTGCGCCACTCGACGGCGCCATAACGGGGCGCGCGCTCTACGATGGTCGGCTGGACATCGCCGAGGCCGTGGCGCTTCTCGCAAAAAAATAGGCGGTGTGCCGAGCACACCGCCATCCGACTGCATCTACAATTACCCTGTCCTGCAAAGCTGCGGGTACGAAATCGACGAACGCGTTACTCGCTGATCACCGCGAGGAAATCGGTACGCTCAATACCGATTACTGCTGCAGTGCCGGTTGCGACCGGATCGGGAGCTACTTCACGCGCCTGAGGCCAGGTGAGAAAGGCGACGACCACCACCGCCGCCAGTACGAGACATGGTCCGGTCTCCATTTTATCGATCCCCACCAAGGTCGATATGAACCGCATGCCTCTCATCTCCCGTCTCCCCAAACTGCTCCGCGCTCCGGTCGCTGTCCCCCCCGAGACAAGTGTTTAATATTCCGTTGCCGGCCGATGGCCTGTGTCGCACGACACAGGACTCCGGAGATTTATAGAAAATTATTGAGTTTCAGAGGTTTAGACAGAGAACGGCGTTTCGCTTCCTAGGGCCGTGCAGCATGTGGGCTTGACGTCGACAGCCGCTCGGCGCCAGGGCAAGGGGATGGTTTGGAGGGCAAGATGCTCAAGACGCGGGTGATTCCCTGTCTCGATGTGGCTGAAGGGCGCGTGGTGAAGGGCGTTAACTTCGTGGATCTGCGCGATGCGGGCGATCCGGTGGAGCAGGCGGCGCTTTACGATGCGGCCGGTGCGGACGAGCTCTGCTTTCTCGACATCACAGCGAGCCATGAGAACCGCGGCACGATATTGGACGTGGCACGGCGTACGGCCGAGCGCTGCTTCATGCCGTTGACCGTCGGTGGCGGGGTAAGACGCCTCGAAGACATTCGCGCGCTCCTCCTTGCCGGAGCGGACAAGGTCTCGATCAACACGGCGGCCGTGCGGGATCCGAGTTTCGTCACCGAGGCCGCCGCGAAGTTCGGCAGCCAGTGCATCGTGGTTGCCATCGATGCGAAGTCCGGCGGGGCAACGCCGTCCGGCTTTGAGATCTTCACCCATGGCGGGCGGCAGGCCACGGGGATCGACGCGCTCGGCTTTGCCCAAGAGATGCAGGAGCGCGGGGCGGGCGAGATCTTGCTGACATCGATGGATCGTGACGGGACGCGGGTCGGCTTCGACATCCCACTCACGCGCGCGATCGCCGATGCGCTCGAGATCCCGGTGATCGCCTCTGGCGGCGTCGGGACGCTGGATCACCTGGTGGAGGGCGTGGCGGAGGGGCATGCCTCTGCTGTGCTGGCCGCCTCGATCTTCCATTTCGGCGAGCACAGCATCGGCGAGGCGAAGGCGCATATGGCCGCCGCTGGCATTCCGGTGCGCCAATGACGGGCGATCCGGCGGTGCTGTTACGGCTGGCCGAGACGATCCGGGCGCGGCGAGGGGCAGATCCCAAGAGCTCGCATACTGCTAAGCTGTTGGCGCGCGGACCGGGCAAAGCGGCGGAGAAGTTCGGTGAGGAGGCCGTCGAAGCGATCGTGGAAGCGGCGCGCGCTGGCACATCGGCCTTCCGGGGCGAGGCGTTGGCGGCGGAGACGGCGGATGTCCTCTACCACCTCCTTGTGATGCTCGAGGCCTGTGATGTGCCCTTCGAACAGGCGCTGGCCGCGTTGACGGAGCGCGAGGGTGTGAGCGGTGTGGCCGAGAAAGCGGCGCGAAGCGAGCCCATCGTCATCGAGGAGGCCCTCAGCGCCGAGGCGGTTCTGCGTTGCCAGGCGCTGCGCGTGGATGTGTTCGTTGCGGAACAGGGCGTTGCAGCCGAGCTCGAGCAGGATGGCGAGGATGGGGCGTGCCGGCATTGGATCGCCCATCGGGGCATCGACACACTCGGCACCGCACGGGTGAAAGCGGTCGGTCCCGATGGCGGTCAGGGTGCGAAGATCCAGCGCGTCGCCGTTTCTCGCCGAGCGCGCAGCAGCGGTCTCGGCGCACGGCTGATGACGCAGATTTTAGGGACCCTGAAGGCCGAAGGACTGCCGATCTGGCTCCAAAGCCAGACATCGGTGATCGCCTTCTATGAACGCCTTGGGTTCGTCGCCGAAGGCCCCGAATTCCTGGATGCGGGGCTTCCCCATCGCTCCATGGTGCTCAGGCAAGACTGACGGGCCGATGTCTGGGTGCGGTGCCGTTCCTCGATAGGCTCGGTCGCGCATGTTATCGCCGTGCCCTCCCACGACAGGATAGGCAGCGAGCGGTTAACGTGGTGCGAACGCTGCTATGGCAGAGAGCGCAACGGGTAGCCCGGTTACCCCCCGATGCTACGGGCCCCACCGATCGGGGTTGAGGTGCTGGCCCAGGAAGTGGCCCGCACGGCGAACGGCCTCGTCAGCTTCGGGCAGATACCCGCGGAAGATCGGCCACGCATGTGGAAGGCGCGCTCTCAACTCAAGCTCTGGATCCGCTTCGGCCTGTCGCAGGACCTCGGCCACCGCGATCGCGTCGTCGAGTAGGATCTCAGCCATGCTGGCGAAGATGATCGCCGGGGGTGGGCGGCGGAAGCGCGCCAGGACCGGCGACACGCGCCAATCGCTGGTGTCTCCATCCTCGCCGATGCAGTAGCGCACGACATCGGCCAGGCGCGAGGCGGGAAGCATCGCGTCGTGCTCGGCATTGCGGGCAATGCTCGGCGCCGTGCCGCGCAGATCCGCCCAAGGGGAGAAGAGCGCGAGGCCGCCGGGTTGGTGGGCCCGATCCGCGGTCAGATCGGCGAGGAGCGCTAGTGCGAGCCCGCCCCCCGCGCTATCCCCTGCGAGCGCAACGCGTTCGGGCGGATAGCCTTTCGTGGCAAGCCAGTTCCAAGCGAGGCGCGCATCCTCAAGACAGGCGGGCAGTGTGTGCTCCGGTGCGAGGCGATAGTCGGGCAGAAGCGCACGCGCCCCGGCCACCCCTGCGAGCGCCGCGGCGAGATGGCGATGCGTTCGCGGCGAGCCGCCGAGATAGGCGCCACCATGCAAGTACAGGATCACCGGGGCATCTTCGGGCGTGCCGTCGATCCACGCCCACTCGGCGGGCAGGTCGCGGCCGGCATGCCGGAGCATCGTTGCCGCGTAGCGCGCCGCGGGCGGGTCCCGGAAGAGCCGCGCCGATGCGGCCAGTCGCGCGCGAAAGACCGCCGGGTCCTCAAGCCGCTCGAGCCGCCGCTTCACAGTGAGGCGGAGCGCTAGATCGAGCGCGCCGACCGGTAGCCGAGACGGCAGCAGGCGGGTGAGGAGTGACGACACGCAGTCAGCCCGTCACGCAGGCTCGGCCGCCGCAACCCGCGCCTCGACCGCATCCCAAATCGCAGCGGCAGCGTTGACGCCGCTGAAACGCTCGAGCTCTTGGATGCCGGTCGGTGAGGTCACGTTGATCTCGGTCAGCAGGCCACCGATCACGTCGATGCCGACGAAAATCAGCCCCCGCTCGCGAAGGACGGGGCCGAGGCGGGCGCAGATCTCACGGTCTCGAGGGGTCAGATCCGACTGCTCTGCGCGGCCGCCCACATGCATGTTCGAGCGCGCCTCGCCCGCCTGCGGTACCCGATTGATCGCACCGACAGGTTCGCCATCGACCAGGATCACACGCTTGTCGCCCTCCTTCACCGCCGGCAGATATTCCTGGATCATCAGCGGTTCGCGATTGATCGCTGAGAACATCTCGTGGAGCGAAGCGAGATTGCTGTCGTCCGGCCGGAGGTGGAAGACACCCGCGCCGCCATTGCCGAAGAGCGGCTTGACGATGATGTCGCCATGGGTTGCCCGGAAGGACCGGATCTCATCCAAGCTGCGCGCGATCATGGTCGCCGGCATGAGATCGGCAAAGTCGAGCACCATGAGCTTCTCAGGGCTGTTGCGCACCCAGAACGGGTCGTTGACGACCTTCGTCGTGGCGGGGAGCCGTTCCAGGAGATGCGTGTTGGTGATGTAGGACATATCGAAGGGCGGGTCCTGCCGGAGCCAGACCACATCTTCCTGGCCAAGATCGCGGGTCTGGGCTGCGCCGAGTGTGAAATGCGGGGTGCCACGATGGACCTCGAGCGGCCAGCCCCGCGCTGTGACGCGGCCGTTCTCCCAGGTCAGGTCGGGTGCGTGGTAGTAGAAGAGGCGATGGCCGCGATCGGCAGCTTCGAGCGCGAGACGAAACGTGCTGTCCGCGGCTGGATCGACCCCGGCGATCGCGTCCATCTGAAAGGCGACCTTCAAAGCCACGCATATCTCCTTCGCCTCTGCCGGCCCTGAGGCCGCGCTCGGCAATGGCAGAGCGTCGATGGGCTGGCAAGGCTGTCGCCACCGCGGGGCGCGCATGACGAGATTGCGAACACCCCGATCGGAGCGTTTGCTCCATGGAGCCGACCGCCTTGCCGCCTTTTCAGCGTCGAGCCTAGGCCGTTGAGCCTAGACCGGTGGGTTGCCCGGTCGCGCTGCGATCCGCCGCGGGTCGTCGATCAGCAGGACGTGGCTTACCACGCGCTTTACACCCTCGACCTGGCGGGCATGGGCGATGGCGCGCTCCATCTCCGCTGGCGACCGCGCAAGCCCCGTCAAGTGCACTGTGCGGTCCACCGTCTCGACCGAGAGGTTCACCGACGCGACCGAGGTGTCCCGCAGGAGCTTGAACCTCAGCACGTTCGAGATCCTGGCATCCTGCAGATAGGCGCGCGTGCCAGAGTCTTCGGCCACCGTGATTGCATTATCGACCGAAACCACGCCCTCGGGCTTCCACGCGATACGCTCCGCCGTGATCCGATCCTCGCGCCTGGGCACGCTGCCGGTGAGAACGACGCGCCCTTCGACGACATCGACCGCTACGTCGCGGTAAAGCTCTCCCGAGTGCTGCGACATACGCGTTGCGATCGAAAGCTCGGTCTCGAGATCGTTGAGACCGGCCAGCACGGGCCGTTCTTGCACGACCGACCGTGTGAGCGTTGCGCCCGACCCTACGAGAATTGCTGGGGCACAACCGCTTAAAGCCAGCGCCGCAAGCGGCACTGCCCAAGTCATCCGATATCTCGTCATCTTTTTCGTTGCCTCAGTACTGCTCGTCGCGGCAGGCATTCTCGATCAGTTGCAGCGTGCCATCGTGACCGATCAAGGCCACGTCGAAACGACAGCAAGGCTCGGCGCCTGTCTCGCGTGTGTATTGAGATATATACTGTTCTGCCGCTGCCTCCAAGCGATACCACTGCCGCCGAGGTATTGGCGCGTCCGGACCGTGGCGCTTGCGCCGCTTCACTTCGACGAAAACGAGCACGTCACCTTCGCGCGTGACGAGATCGAGTTCCCCCGTTTCGAACCTGCGCCGACGCTCCAGCACCTCGGCGCCACGGGCCCGATATCGCCTTTCGACGGTTTCCTCAGCCGACATCCCGGCTAGAGCATTTGCGCGTCCGATCGTGGCGCGACGGTCCGCAGGCATCGAGATACGCACATTCAGTCCTCCGACGGCTGCGCCTATCTTTGCCCAAACATACCTAATTTTCTCCGAACCCCTTATCGGCTGCGAGCGCGAGGGCCCGCGTGTAGGCTTCTTTCCGCGGCACGCCGAGTGCTGTGCTCACCAGCCTCGCCGCATCCTTGACGCTGTTTTCGCTCAGAGCATGCCGCAGGGCTGAGTCGAGATCCTTTTCGTCCGGCTCTGCCTCCTCGCCGGGCGGGCCGATCACGACAACGATCTCACCCTTCGGCGGGCCTTCCACCGCAAGCGTCTCCGCAAGGACGCCCAAAGGCATCCGTCGCACCGTCTCGAAACGCTTGGTCAACTCCCTCGCCAAAGCTGCTTCGCGCTCTGGACCAAGGACCTCCGCCATGTCGCTGAGCGATGCGACGACGCGATGCGGACTTTCGAAGAGCACGAGGCTGGCCTCGATGCCGGCAAGCCCGGTTAGAAATCGCCGGCGCGCCGCGGGCTTCGACGGTGGGAAGCCTGCGAACATGAAACGATCAGTTGGCAGCCCAGAGAGGCTCAGTGCCGCGAGCGCCGCCGACGGGCCCGGCAAGGCCGTCACCGAGTGACCGCCCTCCGCCGCCAAGCGCACGAGACGATAGCCGGGATCCGCGACAAGCGGCGTCCCCGCATCGGTGCAGTAGGCGACCGACAGACCCTCCCGCAACCATTCTTCGATGCGCGACCGGGCCGCTCCAGCATTGCGGTCATGATAGGGGATCATCGGCCGGCCAGAACGCGCGATGCCGTGGATCTCCATAAGCCTCTGCGTGACCCGCGTATCCTCGGCCGCGATCGCATCGCACGCCTTCAGCACATCGAGCGCCCGGAGCGTGATGTCCCGGGCATTTCCGATGGGTGTCGCCACGAGATAGAGCCCAGGCTCCAAGCCGTCCCGAGCGGCAGCCCCGCCTCCTCCGCCGCGCTTTGGACCCGGATCGCCCGTCACTGCCTCCTCCCGCGCTCTGTCACCGGGCCTTCACTCCCTGCGTTTACATTTGCGTTTCCGGATGCAAGGGTCCGGCCGCGTCCCAGCCGCTCTACTGCGCCCGGTCTTCTCCACGAAGCTGCCGTATTGCATGGCGAATGGGTGGCGCGGAAGGCGATGGAGGCGGGCGATGGCTGACGGGATGAGGTTCACGCAGAGACGCCCACGCTGCAGTCGGCGGGGCCCGATGGCTGCTCCCATCGCTGCGAGCCGCATGATCAGACGCGCTTTGTTCGCCGGCCTGGCCGTGCTTGCCGCCGGCTGCGCCTCGAAACCGCCACCGACCACGCAGCCCGGTTCTCAGGCGAGCCCCGCGGTACCGGAACCGACCCAGCGTCCGGCTCAGGCGGGGCCGGCACGCGTTGCGCTTCTCGTGCCGCTCGGCACAAGCGATGAGCGCGCGGCCGCGACGGCGCGGGCCATCCGGAACGCCGCCGAACTCGCGGTCTCGGGCCCTGTTGGCCGGTCGGTTTCGGTTACGAGCTACGACACCTCGGGCACGCCCCAAGGGGCCGCTGCCGCTGCGGAAAAGGCGCTCGCGGCTGGGGCGGAGATTGTGCTTGGCCCGTTATTCGCTGCCAGCACGACGGCCGTTGCTGCGGTCACACGCCAGGCTGGGGTGCCGGTGCTGTCGTTCTCGACGGATACGAGCGTCGCCGGCGGCGGGGTATGGGTCACGGGCTTTGCGCCGGAGGCGGAGGTCGAGCGCATCCTTGCCTTCGCGGCGGGCCAGGGCATCGGGTCCGTGGCGGTCTATGCTCCGGCGGTACCTTACGGTGACGCAGCACTCCGCGGTCTCGATGGTGCTGCCTCGGCGGTTGGGGTCACGGTCACGGCGGTCGAGTCCTACCCGCGCAGCTTTCAGGATATCGAGAACACCTCGCCCGGTTTTGCCCGACGCGCGCTCGATAGCGGAGCCGAGGCCGTGCTGATGCCCGACTTCAGCCAGGGCCTCGCCATCGCGGCGAGCTTCCTGGCTTTCCACGGCTTGCCGCAGCCGCAGTTCCGCTATCTCGGAACTGGACAGTGGGAGTCAGGCGAAACCCTTCGTGCGCCTGAGCTTGAGGGCGGTTGGTTCGCAGGCGCGGATCGCACGGCGACCGAGGCCTTCTTCAACCGCTATTCGACCCGTTACGGCCAACGCCCACCCTTCTTCGCCGTGCTCGGCTACGATGCGGCGCGGATCGCGGCGGTGGTGGCGGCGGATGGCAGCGCGTCGGGCGGTGCTCGTTTCTCGGCACAGTCGTTGACACGGTCGGGCGGGTTCGAGGGGGCGGTGGGCGCCGTACGCCTGCGCCCGGACGGCCGCACCGACCGTGGCCTTGCGGTGCTGCAAGTCTCGCGCGGGCGGTTCGAGGTCCTTGACCCAGCGCCCCGAAGGTTCGACATCGGCAGCTAGGGTGGCCGGTCGGCGCCCAGTTGAGGCCCAATTGACGCCGAGAGCAGCCGAGGGATCGCCGCTATCGAGATCACACCGCATGAGGTCCCGGCCGAGGTGCCCAGGGATGGCGGTATCGCCCAATCTGCGGAGCGGCCCTCCGAGCCCCGCGATCAAACCACCGCGCGCGGGCTCTCTTATCTCATCGCGCCAGCGGCAGACCTCGTCCACCGCGATGCGCTGATCGCAGCCATTGACGCGGCGGCGGAGGCGCAGGGTGCAGCGGGTGCCCGCGCAGAAGTGCTCGCTCTCATCGCGTCGTCGCTTGAGGGCGGGCGAGAGCGCGTGCGCAAGGCGCTTCACGCCGAACCCTTCGCCGGCCTGCGCGCTGCCCGTGCCTATGCGCATGTGACGGATGTCGCGGTCGATGCGGTCGTCCACTACGCCATCGCGCATCTCCATCCCGCACCGATCAGGACGCGCGGCGAGCGGCTCTCGGTCATCGCTGTCGGAGGCTACGGGCGGGGGGAGATGGCGCCGTTTTCGGATGTCGACCTCCTTTTCCTCACGCCGTGGAAGCGCACCGCATGGGCCGAGGGGGTGGTCGAGTCGACGCTCTACATGCTCTGGGATCTGAAGCTGAAGCTGGGCCAGGCCACGCGCTCGGTCAGCGAGTGCATCAGGCTCGCGCGATCGGACCTGACCATCCGCACGAACCTTCTGGAGCAACGGCTGGTCGCGGGCGATCCGGCACCGGCAGCAACGCTTGACGAGAAGCTTTGGCAGGATCTCTTCGCAGGTACCGGGCCCGAATTCGTCGAGGGCAAGCTTGCGGAGCGCGATCGTCGCCACGCGCGTCACGGTGGCTCACGGTACCTGCTTGAGCCCAACATCAAGGAGGGCAAGGGCGGGCTCCGGGACTTGCAGACGCTGCATTGGATCTCCCGTTATCTCTATCGCTCCGACAGCGCCTGGGACTTGGTCGAACGCGGGGTCTTCGAGCATGAGGAGGTCGATCGCTTCGCGCAGGCGGCGAAGTTCCTTTGGGCCACGCGCAGCCATCTGCACGAACTGACCGGGCGCGCGACCGAGGTGCTCGCCTTCGACCGGCAGGTCGAGATCGCGGCGCGCATGGGCTATCGCGATGGCGGCGGCCGCATGGCGGTCGAGCACTTCATGCACACCTATTTCCGCCATGCGAAGAACGTGGGCGATCTGACGCGGATCTTCTCAGCGGCACTCGAAGCACAGCACGCCAAGCCCATGCCGCGGTTCTCGCGTCTCCTGTCCGCGCTCTCGCTCAGTTCGTCGGATGCCGGGGAAACCGGCGTCTTCGTGGTGCGCGACGGGCGTCTCGCGCTCGGCGCGCCCGATACATTCGAACGCGATCCGCTGGCGATCCTCGCGCTTTTCCACGAGGCGGCACGGACCGATGCGCGCATCCATCCCGAGGCGCAGCGCGCCGTCACCCGCGCTCTCGATCTGATCGACGACAATCTGCGCAACGACGAACGCGCGAACGCGCTGTTCCTGGAGATGCTGACCGACCGGAAGAACGCGGAGTGGCTGCTCAGGCTCTTGAACGAGACGGGCGTCCTCGGCCGCTTCATCCCCGAATTCGGCCGGATCATCGCGCTGATGCAGTTCAACATGTATCACCACTACACCGTCGATGAGCACACGTTGGAGACACTGCGCATCCTGGCGCGAATCGAGCGCGGAGAGGTCGACGAGGATCATCCGGTCGCGACCGAGATCGCGCGGCAGGGCATCAATCGGCGGGTGCTCTATGTTGTGCTCCTCCTTCACGACATCGGCAAGGGCCAGAACCGCGATCACTCGGAACTCGGTGCCGAGATCGCAGCGGAGGTCTGTCCGCGTTTCGGCTTGAGCGAGAGCGAGACCGAACTCGTGGTTTGGCTGGTGCGCCACCATCTCCTGATGTCCGATGTCGCGCAAACGCGCGACATCGCCGATCCGCTGACGATCAAGGCCTTCGCCCGGGAGGTCCAGAGCCCTGAGCGCCTGCGCCTGCTGCTGATCCTGACGGTCTGCGATATCCGGGGCGTCGGTCCAGGGGTCTGGAACAATTGGAAGGCACAGCTCCTGCGTAAGCTCTACTGGGACACGCGAAGCTTCCTCACCTCGGGTGGCGATGTCGTCTCGACACAGGCTGTGAGGATCCAGGAGGCACGCGATGCCCTCGCTGCGGCCTTGTCCGGATGGGAAGCCGAAGCGGTCGAGCGCGAACTCGACCGGCATTATCCTCAGTACTGGCTCGGCCTGGACACGGATGCGCATCGTGTCTTTGCCGAACTCAATCGCCGTGGCACTGGAAAGGGCGAGCATCTGCAGACGCGTTTTCTGCCGGACGAAGGGCGCGATGCGACGGTCGCCTATCTCTATCTGCCCGATCATCCGGGCCTTTTCAGCCGCATGGCCGGCGCCTTCGAGCTTTCGGCGGCCAATGTCGTCGATGCGCGCAGCTACACCACGGGTGATGGCATGGCCTGCGCGGTGTTCTGGATCCAGGACTCCGACGGTCGACCCTTCGAGAAGAGCCGCCTGCCACGCCTCTCGCGCGGGATCGAGCGTGCCCTCAAGGGCGAGGTGATCGTCCGCACCGCGATTGCGGAGAAGGGGCGCCCCCGCCCGCGCGAGCGCAGCTTCCAGGTCCCATCGACGGTGGTCTTCGACAACGAAGCATCCGAACTTTACACGGTCATCGAGGTCAACGCCCGGGATCGGCTGGGCCTCCTCCATGCGCTGGCACGCACCCTGTCGGCGCGCCATGTCAACATCTTCACGGCGATCATCGCCACCTATGGCGAACGCGCGGTCGATGTTTTCTACGTGAAGGATCTCTTCGGGCTGAAGATCCGCAATCCGCAGAAACAACGTGCCGTGGAACTGGCGCTGGTCGAAGCGATCGCAGAGCATCGGTCGGAAGCGGAAAGCGAGACGCATCCAGGCTAGTGGTCCGCCTTAGACGGAACGCTCCCATTCACGTCATCCCCGGGCTCGACCCGGCGATCCAGAACCAACGGCCATAGATGCCCGGGTCAAGCACGAGCATGACATGAGCATTTGAGGTCGGAAGGCGCTCTAGCCGCCCTGCGGCAAGGGCTCACGATGGTCGGGCGCGCAATAAAGTGACTCTCGTCTCGAAACGGGGCATTGTTCAGTCACATCCGCAGTTTTGGACACTTAGGGATCTGGAAGTGAGCGCATTCGAAGTTCCATCGATCTTCGACACGCGGATCTCGCTCCAGACCTTCATCGATGCCATCGAGGATGTCGTCCTGGTCACGACACCGGACGGGCGCATCACGCATGTGAATGCCTGTTTCGAAAGGAACACCGGCCATCAGCGCGATGATGTGTTGGGCGCGCGACCGGGCGAGATCTTGCGCTGCGAGGGTACGGACCCCGCCGCCGGTGCCGCGATCGACACAGCCATCGCCAACCGGTGCCCCATCGTCCAAAGGATCCTCAACCGCCGAAAGAACGGCGAGGAGTTCGTCGCCGAAGTCTCGATGGCGCCCATCTGCGATAGCGGCGGTACGGTTCTAGGCCTCCTGTTCGTGGAGCGGGATGTCACATTCTTGAGCGATGAGACCGCACGGCGCGCTGATGCGGAGCGCGAGAGCCGCCGGCTGCGGGCACAGCTCCACGCTGCCATCGAAACGATGCCCGACGGCTTCGTGCTGTTCGATGCCGAGGACAGGCTCGTGATCTGCAACAGGCGCTATCGCGAGGTCTATGGCGATACGGCCGGCGCCTATCAGCCGGGCGCGACATTCGAGGATCTGCTGCGGGGCGATGTCGCGCGGGGTCGCTTCCCCGATGCGGTTGGGCGTGAGGAGGAGTTCCTCGAAGACCGCCTCGCACTCCATCGTTCGCCGGCAGGGCCACATATTCAGCGCCTGGTCGATGGCACTTGGCTGCGGATCGTTGAGCGTCGAACTTCCGATGGCGGCCTTGTGGGCGTTCGGACCGACATCACCGAGCTTCGCGAAAAGCAGCTCGAACTTGAACGCGTCAACGCTGAGCTTCGAACGGCGCTCGCCGCCCGCGATGCGGCCGAGAAGCGCTTCTTCGACATCGCCGCGATCAGCTCGGACTGGTTCTGGGAGCAGGATGCTGAACTGCGCTTCACTTTCGTCTCGCAGAGCTTGCTCGAAAGCACGGGCTACGACCCGGCCCGGGCCATCGGACGCAAGCGCAAGGATATCGCCTTCGAGGGTCCGTATTCGGATCTGGAGGGAGATCCCGCCTGGCTCGAAGAGCAGATCGCGCATCAGCGCCCGTTCCGCGACTTCGTCTACAGGCTTGCTGTGCCTGAAAGCGACGGCCGCCGGCATCACTGGGTGCGCATCAGCGGCAATCCTATCTTTGACGAAGGTGGCGTGTTCCAGGGTTATCGCGGCGTCGGCAGCAATATCTCGGCCATGGTCGAGGCACGGGAGCGCGCGGAGCTGGCGGACCGGGCGAAGTCGCGCTTCCTCGCTACCATGAGCCACGAGATCCGCACGCCGATGACCGCAGTGATCGGTCATGCCGATCTTCTGGTGCGTCAGCGCGATCCGGCGGAGATGATCGCCCATGCCCGCGCGATTTCGGAGGCCGGGGACATGCTCCTCTCGGTCGTCAACGACTGCCTCGATCTCTCGCGGATCGAAGCGGATCGTCTGGTCCTCGCCTCGGACCCATTCTCGCCGGCGCTGTTGGTCGAGCGGATCGGGCGTCTCTTCCGGTCGCGGGCGGAGGATAAGGGCCTGCGGCTAAGCTGGCACACCGACCCGTCGCTCGAGCCTTTGCGGCTTGGCGACGAACAGCGCCTGTCGCAGGTGCTCGGCAACCTCGTGAGCAACGCCATCACCTTCACGGATCGCGGCGAAGTCGCGCTCTTCGGCATGGTTGGCGGCGACGGCGCGATCGTCATCGATGTGAGCGATACGGGGCCCGGCATCTCGGCGGAGGACGCAGCGCGCCTCTTCGACGCCTTCGCCCAAGGCCCAGGCGCGCAGCGCCGTGGCGGCAGCGGGCTTGGCCTTGCGGTGGTTCATCAGTTCGTCGGCCTCATGAAAGGGACCATCTCCGTCAATCCGCGACCGGGTGGCGGTACGGTGATGCGGCTCAGGCTTCCGCTTGGCAAAGCGGGTGCCGGTGATGCGGGGCAGGTGGTGGATGGTCAGGCGGCGGCCGCGAAGCAGCGCGTGCTCGTCGTAGATGACATCGCGACCAATCGAGAGATTATCGGTCATCTGCTCAAGGAGATCGGCGCCGGGTATCGGATCGTCGTCTCGGGCAAGGACGCGATCGCGGCCGCTTCGGAAGAACGCTTCGATGCCTATCTCATCGATATCTCGATGCCGGGCATGGATGGTTTCGAGACGCTGGCTGAGCTTCGCAAACTGGAGCGGCAGGTGGGCTCTCCGCCCGTGCGCGCCGTCGCTGTCACGGCGCACGCCTTCGAGCATCACGTGGAGAGCTTCATCCATGGCGGCTTCGATCTCCATCTGCCCAAGCCCCTGACGCTCGCGATGCTCAAAAACGCCCTCGGTTAAAGCGCCTTTCGATCTGTCGCGTTCACGGTACGGGCGTCGTTGCCGGGCTCGACCCGGCAATCCAGCGCCCAAGGCTGTGGATGCTCGGGTCAAGCCCGAGCATGACATGAACACTTGAGGTCGAATGGCGCTCTGGAGCGGGATCCGATCGGTCGGCAGCGTAGCCGTGATCGCCGGGTTCGACGGCGTCCGGTGAGATCCATCCTTCCCCACGCCGTCCCCGCTTTCGCAAGGCTCTGGCATCGTGGCGCACGGGGTGCGATCACCGGCCTATGAAGACGCCGCGCCTGCCAGGGGCAGATCCAACGCCATGACGGCCCGCGCTGCACCGGGGCGCCTGATCGCGGCCTTCGCGACTGTCGGTGCCTGGACGATGGCGAGCCGCGTGCTCGGCTTTGCCCGCGACGTCGCCATCGCCGCGATCCTGGGTGCCGGTGCGGTGGCGGAGGCATTCTTCGTCGCTTTCACCTTGCCCAATCTCTTCCGCCGCTTCTTCGCCGAGGGCGCCTTCAACACCGCCTTCGTGCCGATGTTCGCCAAGCGGGTGGAGGCGGTCGGCCCCGACGGCGCACGCGCCTTCGCTGAGCAAGCGCTCTCCTGCCTCGCGACGATCTTGATCGTGCTGACGCTCGTCGCTCAGCTTGCGATGCCATGGCTCGTCTGGGGTCTCGCGAGCGGTCTCGACCCGGAGCGGAGTGCGCTGGCCGCAGATTTCGGGCGGATCGTCTTTCCCTACATCCTGCTCATCTCCATGGCGGCGCTTTTGTCGGGGGTCCTCAACTCCCTCGACCGGTTCTGGGCGGCGGCGGCGGCGCCGGTCCTCTTGAACGTGATCCTGCTGGGTGCCCTCGCGCTCGGCTGGCTCGGGGCCCTACCGACGAGCGGGAGCGCGATCCCCGGCTTCGACTACGGCACCGCGCTAAGCTGGGGCGTCATCGTCGCTGGGATCGCGCAGGCGGGCTTCGTCTGGTTCGCCGCGCGCCGCGCGGGGCTCACGCTGATGCCGCGCCTGCCACGCTTCACACCGGAGATGCGGCGCCTGGCGATCATCGCGGCGCCCGCGGCCCTCGCAGGCGGCGTGATGCAGGTGAACCTCGTCATCGGCCGGCAAGTGGCGAGCTATTTCGAGGGCGCGGTGGGTTGGCTCTGGTACGCGGACCGCGTCTATCAGCTTCCGCTCGGTGTAATCGGCGTGGCCATCGGCGTCGTCCTCTTGCCAACCCTGGCGCGCCATGTGCGGAGCGGCGATGGCGCGGCCGGTCGGGCCGCCGTCAACCGCGCAGCCGAATTCGCGCTGACGCTCACGCTGCCGGCGACAGCGGCGCTCCTCGCCATGCCATGGCTTGTTGTGTCCGTTCTCTTCGAGCGGGGGGCCTTCGGTCCCGGCGACACCGAAGCGACGGCGCTGGCGCTGGCGATCTACGCGCTCGGCCTGCCGGCCTTCGTGCTGCAGAAAGTGCTGCAGCCAGTGTTCTTTGCGCGGGAAGACACCCGTTCGCCACTGCGCTACGCGGCCTGGTCGATGCTTGCCAATCTGGTCGTGGCGGGTCTCGGAGCAGCGGTAATCGGCTGGGTCGCGGCAGCGGCCGGCGCCACGGTCGCGGCCTGGCTGAACCTCGCCCTTCTCTGGCGGGGGGCGTGCGCGACGGACCCGGATCTTGCCGTCGACGCCCGACTTTCGCGGCGGCTTCCTCGTATCGGGCTCGCAAGCCTCGTGATGGCCCTGTTGGTCGCCGGGCTCGCAAGTTTCGGTGCAGGGCTCGACCCGTTGGCCCGCGCGGCCCTGCTGGCCGTGACGGTGGTGGCGGGCCTCGGGCTCTTTGGCGCGGCGGGCCTTGGCCTCGGCGCGTTCACGCTTGCGGATCTCAAGGGCGGGCTCCGCCGCGGGTGACGGCCCCTTCAGGTCATCGGCTTCAGGTCATCGGTGGGCGTAGGAACCGTTCCCGCGCGCGCCGCGCATGGTGGATCGGCGGGTAGACATAGCCCATCAACCAGCCCATCGCGAAGCCGCCCAGATGCGCCTGCCAGGCGATCTGCAGATCGCCGAACCCGATCGCCATCAAGAGGTTGATGGCGATGACGCCGGCGATCCGGGCCCAGATCGCGTCGCGCGCGGCCCCTTGTGACGCCAACCAACGCTCCTGCCAGCAGGTCAGCACGCCCAAGAGCCCGAAGACCGCACCCGACGCCCCGACAAGCGGTGCCCAGCTCTCCGTCGAGAGCCCGAAAGTCACCGCGCCCGCCGCCGCGGTCACCAGGAAGATCACGAAGGTCGCGCCGAAACCCGCATCCCGGCTGATGCCATGTGCGAGCCCCAGGAAGGCCGCTGCGTTCAGCAACAGATGCGGCCAGCCGCCATGGAGGAACGCATGGCTCACCAGTGACCAGATGAGCTTCGGCTGCACGCCATTGCCCGACAGCGCCTGCTCGAAAACCACGTCCTCGAAACCGAAGCCGCTATAAAGCACCCAGCGCGAAAAGAAGGGCGAGACGATGCCCCGATCGGCCGCCGCCATCAGCAGCTCGATCGCGACCCAGCTGCCGACGATAAGCCATAGCCCCCGGTGCACGGGAACATTGCTCGGCGGGCTGCCGGGGGAACTGCGTTGCAGGGGCATGCGCATCTAGCACACTTATGCCGTTGTCAGATCACCCGCCAGAGCCGATCGCGCCATGCGCTGGCAGGCCGCGCACAATCCCCCAAGATACCCCGCCAGCGCTTGACGCGCGAGGCCGGCGCGCCGAAAAGCCCTGGCGTGCGCCGCCCCGTTGCCATGCGGGCCGGGCACGGGAGGATGGATGATGACCGACACCGCCACAGCCGAGGCACCAGCACCCGTGAGCAGCGCCCGCCACACGCCGCGCGTCTTCTCCGGCGTCCAGCCCTCCGGCCGGCTGACGCTCGGCAATTACCTGGGCGCGGTGAAACGTTTCGTGGAGCTGCAGGACAGCGACATGGAGACGATCTACTGCATCGTCGATCTGCACGCGATCACCGCCTGGCAGGACCCGCAGGAACTGCTAGGCGCCACGCGAGAGCTGGCCGCCACCTATCTCGCCTGCGGCCTCGACCCCAGCCGTTCCATCCTGTTCCACCAGTCCGGCGTGCCCGCCCATGCCCAGCTCGGTTGGGTCCTGTCCTGCGTGGTGCGCCTGGGCTGGCTGAACCGCATGACCCAGTTCAAGGACAAGGCCGGCAAGGACCGCGAAAAGGCCTCGGGCGGGCTCTACATGTACCCCGCGCTCATGGCCGCCGATATCCTTGCCTATCGCGCCACCCATGTGCCCGTGGGGGAGGACCAGAAGCAGCACCTGGAGCTTGCCCGGGACATCGCGACCAAGTTCAACCTGGATTTCGACGCGCCCGACCATTTCCCCCTGCCGGAGCCCTTGATCGAGGGGCCGGCGGTGCGGGTGATGTCCCTGCGCGACGGCACGAAGAAGATGTCGAAATCGGACCCCTCCGACATGGCGCGCATCAACCTGACCGATGATGCCGACACCATCGCGCAGAAGATCCGCAAGGCGAAGACCGACCCCGAGCCCCTGCCGGAAACAGTCGAGGGTCTGGCGGAGCGGCCGGAGGCGCGCAATCTGGTGGGGATATACGCGGCCCTGACCGACCAGCCGCAGAACGCGGTGCTCGCCGGTTTCGCCGGTCAGGGCTTCGGTGCCTTCAAGCCCGCCCTGGCAGAGGTCGCCGTCGAACGGCTGTCCCCGATCGCGGCGGAGGTGAACCGCCTGATGGCCGACCCCGCCGAGATCGACCGGATCCTGAAAAACGGCGCCGATCAGGCCAGCGCCATCGCAGACCCGATCCTGGCGGAGACCTATGCAAAGGTCGGCTTCCTGCGCCCCTGAACCGGAGAAGCTTCGCCGTTTCAGGCAGCACCCAGGGCTGGGGCGACGCGGTCCGGGTCGAGCTGCCAGACCGATCCCGCCGGTCGCTCCGGCCCAAGCACGAAACGGGGGAGGTGCGGCGCATCCGGCACCGTCTCGCCCGGGCGATGGCGATAGAAGCCCGCGTTCACCCGGGCCTGGATCATCTGCAGCACCTCGAACACAGCCTCGTCGAAGGGCGAGGCCCCGGTGGGCA